>NZ_JAOVQN010000018.1:0-114275 GCF_025673445.1 Ruegeria marisflavi | reverse complement strand
CCATTCAGACCTCCCTTTTGGGAGTTTGAATCAGAACCTAGACCAGATGGGAATCCTGAATCTCAACAGACCCTAGAGACCTTCGACAAGAACCATGTTGGTTGTCGCGGTATGCTGTCGGATTTTCGCCAGCTCCTGATAGTCCGGGTCATTCTTCCAGGCCCGGGCTTTTTCCATATCTGGAAACTCCATCAGCACCACACCGCCTTCAGGCCAAGTTCCCTCGACGCATTCCACCGGTTTTGACGAAACCGTAAGCAGGCGGCCATTGTGGCGTTCGAAAATCGGCATGAAGCCTGCGAGATACTCCTGATATCCTGTCGGATCTCGGATTTCTATTTGCGCAATGAAGTAGGCAGGCATTCGGCATCCCCCCATGGAAATTGTGACTTCAGTCTAGGTTTTCCACGAACAAAAGAAAACGGCGGTTCCCAGGGAGGAGGAGGGGAACCGCCGTTCTTTGCAACACCGAAGCAGGGAGGAGGAGGCCCCGATGTATCCGAACCCGGGATCGACGCCCGGTATGAGGGTCGCGGCGGTGCAGGGAGGAGGAGAGCACCGCCGCGCGCTTTCTACACCAGGCAGGGAGGAGGAGAGCCCGGTGTATCGGCATCCGGCTTTCTTTGCCGGTATTGATGCGGCGGCATCAGGGAGGAGGAGGATGCCGCCGCCTTGTTTCAGGCCCCAGGGAGGAGGAGAGAGGCCTGATCCGTAAAACTCTTGCGCTTAGCGCGCGGTGTACTCCTGCGCCGCCTGAAGAGCGACGCGTTTGATCATCGACCGGTGAAGGCCAAGATCCGCCAATTCACGGCCGGAGAGTTTCGACAACTCGTTGACCGTCTCGCGGTACACGCGGTACCGGGTGAAGCGCGCCGCTGCCGCTTCGATCATCGCCGAAAGGCCAAACCCGTGCTCGACCTTTATTGCGGTATGTTCGCTTGCCATCGCCATTGTCGTCTTCCGTCTCTGTTCGGTAGCGCCTTCGGGTGGCGCCCTGTTGAGACTGAAGATAGGGGAATGCTGCAAGTGCACAATAGCTTTTCGGGTCAATGCTGCTATGCAGCAAGCGCATACTTTCCTGGAAACCCTATGGAATCGCAGAATTTTCCTTTTTTTATTGAGCTTTTTGTGGGGCGGGTGTGGGGTGCGGGAAAATCCTGAATGAACATTCAAGCTTTGACGCCTGAAAGTTACGCCACGTGACTTATTTTGCGGCGCAAAAAAAGTCAGGCATTGAGGCAGCCTCGGACGAGGGAGAGCTCTCTCTATCTGGCGTGCTTTGCTGAGCTACAGGGAATCGACAACGGCGCGGGATTCTCGCGGCGTGTTGTGAGAGGGCGAGCGTTCCCATGGGAAATCGTGGGCGGGGACGGGGCGTGCCCTGGGTCGGGTCGCTGTTTTTCAATGAACGGCGCTGATTCGCGGCGCTAGTTCAGAACAATCAAAGAACATTTCTTGTTTAACCAGAGCAGGGGAAATTTTTCTGGGATTTTTTGGGAAATCGAGGGGACATGCCTCGTATACTATATATAGTTGCATGAGTAGAAAAGGTGACAATTTGTGGTGACTAAATCGTTCATTACATGATATTGTGTGGCTTTTCTTACCATCAGGCTTGGATGAGGCCCTCAAAATGCAGTTGATTTCCATGATTTCCCATGGCATCCCTTGTTCATCCGATGAGGACGAGGCGACAGGGGCACCAAACGACCCCAACCAAAAAATAAAGGTTTCATACAGGCATCTCGCTTTCATCGAACGAAGAGATCCGGCGCGCGAGCGAGCAGACATCCCCCCAGGTGGCGCGCGCAGTCGGACACCCCGCAAGGCGGGCAAAGTCGGCGGGTTGATCAGTGGCAGCAGATCAACCCGCCGTTTTCATTCTGGGGGACGGAAAGACAATGGGGGCGCAAGCGAAAGGGACAGTCAGCTTGGCGCGCAGGTTTAGAGGCGAAAGCCACCACAAGGTGGATGCTAAGGGGAGGGTGTCGATACCCGCCTCGTTTCGCCGTGTCCTGGAGGCAGGTGACCCCAACTGGCAATCCGGTGGCAACCCCGAACTGGTCATTGTCTATGGCGACCATCGCCGTAAATACCTTGAGTGCTATACCATGGAGGCGATCGACGAGGTCGATGCCAAGATCGACGCGCTGCCGCGCGGCTCGATGGAGCGCAAGATGCTCCAGCGCATGTTCCATGGTCAGTCCTTTCCGACCTCGGTCGATGAAACCGGTCGCCTGGTTCTGCCCGCCAAACTGCGCCAAAAGATCGAGCTGAACGACGAGGCATTCTTTATCGCCGCGGGTGACACGTTCCAGATCTGGAACCCCGCGACCTACGATGCCGAAGAACTGGCGGCGGCCGAGGAATGGCTCGACGAGTTGCCGGACGACTTCGATCCGATGCAGTTTCTCGACGGGGCCGGGGGCACCTGAGGTCATGTCCGCTGCCGCTGCCCCCCCTTCTAACGATCCCCACATTCCGGTTCTGCTGCGCCCCCTTCTGGCGGCGGTGGCCCCGGTGTCCGGCGTCTGGCTGGACGGTACCTTTGGTGCTGGCGGTTACACGCGCGGCCTGCTCGCGGCCGGGGCCGACAAGGTCATAGCGGTCGACCGCGACCCGTTGGCCTTCACAATGGCCGCCGATTGGGCCGCCCAGTATGGTGACCGCCTGGTTATGCAGCCCGGCGTGTTTTCGCGTCTGGACGAATACGCCTCGGAGCTGGATGGGGTCGTGCTGGATCTCGGCGTCTCCTCGATGCAGCTCGATCAGGCCGAACGCGGATTTTCGTTCATGAAAGACGGCCCGCTCGACATGCGGATGAGCCAGGACGGGCCAAGTGCCGCCGATCTGGTCAATTCCGCCTCGGAAAGCGATCTGGCCGATATCCTGTTTCACTATGGCGAAGAGCGCGCCAGTCGCCGCATCGCGCGTGCCATCGTCAAGGCCCGGAGTACGGCGCCGATCGAGACCACGTTGCAACTGACTGCGATTGTCGAGTCCTGTCTGCCACGCGCAAAGCCGGGCCATTCGCATCCGGCGACGCGCAGCTTTCAGGCGCTCAGGATTGCAGTGAACGCCGAGTACGAAGAGCTGTTCCAGGGCCTTATGGCCGCCGAACGCGCCTTGAAACCCGGTGGCAAGCTGGCTGTGGTCACCTTTCATTCGGTCGAGGACCGGATGGTCAAGCGGTTCCTCCAGGATCGTGCCGGGCGCACCGGGCGCGCAAACCGATATGCACCCGAAACTATCGAGGATCTCCCGCGGTTCGAGCTGCTGACCCGCAAGGCGGTTGGTCCCGACGATCAGGAACTGTCGGAAAACCCAAGGTCGCGCTCGGCCAAGCTGCGGGTCGCGGTGCGCACGGACGCCCCGGCTGGAGAAATAGAGGCAAGGGCGATCGGAATGCCGCAACTCAAGGGGGGGACGCGGTGAAAAGCGTGATCTATGTGCTGACCGCATTGGCGGTTCTGGGATTGGCGCTCTGGGCTTATCAAGAGAATTACCGGACGCAGGAAGTGCTGAACGAGACCCAGCGGCTTCAGCGCGAGATTGGCGCGGCGCAGGTGCGCCTGAGCGTTCTGCGGGCAGAGTGGGCCTATCTCAACCGCCCGGACCGGCTGCGGGAACTGGCGGATCTGAATTTCGAAAGCCTAGGCCTGTTGCCGATGCGCCCGGACCAGTTCGGCCGGGTGGCCGATATCATGTTTGCCGTCGATCCCGAATTGCCGATTGTCGACGGTGTCGATGTGTCGAACTTCTCCGATCTCGGAACCCTGCCGCCGGAGCAACAGCCATGATCCGCACCCCGCTGCGCCCGCTTGCCCGTATTCTGGATGCCCGCGCCAAGGGTGAAAACCCCGACCTGATCGAACGCGAGAACATCCGCCGCAGGCATGACGAGATGCAGGACCGTGCCCGCGCCCGCGCCGAGGGGCGGTTGCTGGTTCTCGGTGTCTTCTTTTTCTGTGCCTTCTCCGTCGTGGGCGCCCGCATGGGGATGCTGGCCTCGTCCGAGGCGCAGGAGCCGATGGCCAGCGCCACCGGCGCGTCTATCGCCACCCAGCGCGCCGACATCATCGACCGCGAAGGACGGCTTCTGGCGACGAATTTCGAGACACACTCGCTCTATGCCCAGCCCCCCCTGATGGTCGATCCGGTGGCCGCCGCCGAGGGGCTGGCGCGGGTGTTTCCGGATCTCGACAAGGAGCGGCTGATCCGGGATTTCACCGGCAAGCGGAAATTCATTTGGATCAAGAAACGCATCAGTCCAGAGCAGAAGCAGGCGGTTCACGATATCGGCGATCCGGGCCTGTTGTTCGGCCCGCGCGAGATGCGGCTTTATCCCAATGGCCAGCTTGCCGCGCATATCCTGGGCGGGGCCGGGTTCGGTCGCGAGGGGGTCGAGGCTGCCGAAGTGATCGGTGTTGCCGGCGTGGAGAAGCAGTTCGACGGCTATCTGCGCGATCCGGCAAATGGCGACAAGCCCTTGCAACTGTCGCTGGACCTGACGGTTCAGGCGGCGATGGAGCAGGTGCTGTATGGTGGCATGAAGATCATGAACGCCAAAGGCGCCTCGGCGGTTCTGATGAACGTTCACACGGGGGAAGTGGTTGCAGCCGCATCGTTGCCCTCGTTTGATCCCAACGACCGGCCGCGCCCGCCCGTCAGCGGGTTCGACCCCTCGGACAGCCCTCTGTTCAACCGCTATGTGCAGGGTGTCTATGAACTCGGGTCGGTGTTCAAGATCTTTACCGCAGCTCAGGCCGTGGACCTTGGGCTGGTCAATTCCGAAACCGTCATCGACACCTCGGGACCGATGCGGATCGGCAAGTTCCCCATCGGCGAATTCAACAACAAGAACTATGGCAAGATCAGCGTCGCGGACGTGATTGTACACAGCTCTAACCGGGGCACCGGGCGCCTGGCGCTTCAGATCGGATCCGATCGGCAGCAACAGTTCCTTGGCGCACTGGGCATGTTCGAACCAACACCCTTTGAAATCGTCGAAGCGGCAGGTGGTCAGCCTCTCAAACCCAAGACTTGGGGTGAGCTTAGCACCGTGACCATCTCTTACGGTCATGGCCTGTCGACCAGCCCGATGCACCTAGCTGCGGGCTATGCGGCGATTGCCAATGGCGGGCAATATGTCAGTCCCACGATCCTGAAGCAGAAAGGTCCGCAATACGGCCCGCGCGTGATGTCGGAAAACGCGGCGCAACAGGCGCGCATGATGCTACGCAAGGTCGTCACCAGCGGTACCGCCAGCTTTGGCGAGGTGCCCGGATACGTTGTTGGCGGCAAGACCGGCACCGCCGACAAACCCAAGCCGCGCGGCGGATATTACGAGGACAAGGTGATCGCGACCTTCTCCAGCATCTTCCCGGCCAATGACCCGAAATACGTTCTGGTGGTGACACTGGACGAGCCCTGGATCGTGGCATATGGCGAAAAGCGCCGCACCGCCGGTTGGACGGCTGTTCCCGTCGCCGCAGAACTGATCGGTCGGGTCGCACCGCTGCTGGGTCTCAGGCCACAGCTTGAGCCCGGGCAAGGGGCTGGTTATACGCTCACCTCGAACTGAATAGGGGTAGGGGCGCCATGGGCGATACGGCAAAGACACTCGGCCAACTGGGCCTGACCGCGCGGAGCGGCCGGGATCCGGTGATCACCGGGCTGGCGGTGGACAGCCGCCAGGTCAAGGATGGCTATCTTTTCGCCGCGCTGCCCGGGACCCGCATCCATGGCGGGGAATTCATCCGATACGCGCTGCGCATGGGCGCGAGCGCCGTGCTGACCGATGCCGAGGGCGCCCGCATCGCGGCCGATGAACTGGCCGCCTCGCAGGCCGCGCTGGTGGTTGTCGAGGATCCGCGCCAGGCGCTGGCGCTGACGGCGGCGCTGTGGTTCGGGGCGCAGCCCGCCACCATGGTCGCGGTCACCGGCACCAATGGAAAGACGTCGGTCTCGACCTTCGTGCGCCAGATCTGGACCGAGCTGGGCCATGACGCCGTCAATCTTGGCACCACCGGGGTAGAGGGCGCCTGGACCGCGCCGCTGGCTCATACCACGCCCGAGCCGATAACCCTGCATCGTTGTCTGGCCGAGGCGGCGGCAAACGGCGTTACCCATGCGGCGATGGAGGCCTCCAGCCACGGGCTGGAACAGCGGCGGTTGGACGGAGTGGTGCTCAAGGCCGCCGGGTTCACCAATTTCACCCAGGACCATCTGGACTATCACGCCACCTTCGAGGCCTATTTCGCCGCCAAGGCGGGGCTGTTCCGTCGGGTGCTGCCGCCCGACGGGGTGGCGGTGATCAACATGAACGACCCAAAGGGCGCCGAGATGCGCGCCATTGCCGCCGCGCGCGGCCAGAACGTGCTGACGGTGGGGCGCGGCCCCTGCGACCTGAGCCTGACCAACCAGCGGTTCGACGCCACCGGTCAAGACCTGCTGTTCTCGTGGCGGGGCAAGGCCTATCAGGCACGGCTTGACCTGATCGGCGGTTTCCAGGCCGAAAACATCCTTTTGGCCTGCGGGCTGGTCATCGCCAGCGGCGACGCGCCCGAGCGCGTCTTTGAAACCCTGCCGCATCTGGGCACGGTCCGGGGTCGGATGCAGCTGGCCGCGACCCGTGCCAATGGTGCGGCGGTCTTTGTCGATTACTCCCATACCCCCGATGCTGTGGCCACCGCGCTCAAGGCACTGCGCCCGCATGTGATGGGCCGGCTGGTGGCCATTGTCGGCGCCGGAGGCGACCGTGACCCCTACAAGCGTCCGCTGATGGGCAAGGCGGCGGTGGAAAATGCCGATATCGTCATCATCACCGATGACAATCCGCGCAGCGAGGACCCCGCCCTGATCCGCGCCGCCGTGATGCAGGGCGCGCCCGGTGCGACCGAGGTCGGCGATCGGGCCGAGGCAATCCTTCGCGGTGTCGATACGCTGGAACCGGGCGATGCTCTGCTGATCTGCGGCAAGGGGCACGAGACCGGGCAGGTGGTGGGCGACCAGGTGCTGCCCTTTGACGATGTGGAACAGGCCAGCATCGCGGTGGCCGCGCTGGAAGGACGGCTGGCATGACCCTCTGGACCGCAGCCGAGGCCGCCGAGGCCACAGGGGGCCGCGCCATGGGCGACTGGCAGGTCAGCGGCATCTCGATCGACACCCGCACCATTGCGCCCGGCGATCTGTTTGTCGCACTGACCGCCGCCCGTGACGGCCATGACTTTGTGGCGCAGGCGCTGGACAAGGGCGCGGGCGCCGCGCTGGTTTCGCGCATCCCCGAGGGGGTGGCCCCGGATGCGCCACTCTTGCTGGTCGAAGATGTTCAGACCGCGCTTGAGGCTTTGGGCCGCGCCGGGCGCGCCCGTACGCAGGCGCGGGTGGTGGCAGTGACTGGCAGCGTCGGCAAGACCTCGACCAAGGAAATGCTGGCCGCCATGCTGGGCGCGCAGGGCCGCACTCATGCCAGTGTCGCCAGCTACAACAACCATTGGGGCGTGCCGCTGACGCTGGCGCGGATGCCGCGCGACACCGAATTTGCGGTGATCGAGATCGGCATGAACCATCCCGGCGAGATCGCACCGCTGGCCCGCCAGGCGCGCCCGCATGTGGCGATGGTCACCACTGTCGCTGCTGTACATCTCGAGGCCTTTGACGACGTGGCGGGCATCGCCCGCGAAAAGGCTGCGATCATGGAGGGGCTGGAGCCCGGCGGTGTCGCAGTGCTGAATACTGACATCGCCGAGGCCGATATCCTGCGACAGGTCGCCACCAGCGTCAGCGCGCGTCAGGTCACCTTTGGCCGTAGCGCCCGGGACTACTGCCTGAACGCGGCCGAGGTTGTGGGAACCGAGACGCATACAAAGGCGCAAACCCCCGAGGGTCGCATCCACTTCACCCTGCAATCGGCAGGCGCCCATTTCGCGATGAACGCGCTGGGTGCGCTGGCCTGTTGCGATGCACTGGGCGCGGATCGCGCGCAGGCGCTGGCAGGTCTCGAAAGCTGGATGCCCTACAAGGGACGCGGCGCACGCGAGAGCATCGCGCTGGAGGGTGGCGCGATCACCCTGCTTGACGACAGCTACAATGCCAACCCGACATCAACAGGGGCGGCTTTGGACGTGCTGGCCTTGGGCTCAGGCTCACGCCGCATCGCCTTTCTGGGCGATATGAAGGAGTTGGGCCCCCAAGCTGAAGCGCTACATGCCGCTCTGGCGGCCCATCCGGCGATGGCGCAGATCGACCGCGTGCATTGCCTCGGCCCGTTGATGCGGGCCCTGCACGCAGCGTTGCCCGAAGGAAAACGTGGGCTGTGGTCCGAAACCAGCGCCGATATGGCGACCAAGGTACAGGACCTGGTTGCGGTCGGCGATATCGTGCTGATTAAGGGGTCGCTTAGCATGGGATTGGCGCGGCTTGTTGACGCGCTGCGCGAAATCGGCCATGGGGCCGGATCGAAAAAATCGGCAAACGATTAGGGACAGCGGCGCATGCTATATTGGTTGACGGCCTTGTCGGACGGGGGGGATGTCTGGAACCTCTTCCGCTATATCACCTTCCGGGCAGGCGGCGCTTTCATGACGGCGCTGATCTTCGGCTTCCTGTTTGGACGCCCCTTGATCAACGTTCTGCGCCGCAAACAGGGCAAGGGCCAGCCGATCCGAGATGATGGGCCAGCGGGGCATTTCTCCAAGGCGGGGACGCCTACTATGGGGGGGTTGCTGATTGTTGGGGCTTTGATGACTTCGACCCTGCTCTGGGCGCGTTGGGACAATCCGTTTGTCTGGATGGTACTTTTCGTCACGATGGCCTATGCGCTGATCGGCTTTGCCGACGATTACGCCAAGGTCTCGAAGCAGAACACCAAGGGCGTCTCGGGCCGGATGCGGCTGGCGCTGGGCATCATCATTGCGGTGATCGCAGCCCTTTGGGCGAGCTACAACCACCCCGAGGCGCTGCAAAACCAACTGGCCCTGCCTGTGTTCAAGAACACGTTGATAAACCTCGGCTATTTCTACGTCCCCTTCTCGATCTGCGTGATCGTCGGCGCCGCCAACGCGGTCAATCTGACCGACGGTCTGGACGGTCTGGCGATCATGCCGGCGATGATCGCGGCCTCCACCTTGGGCGTCATTGCCTATGCTGTGGGGCGGGTCGATTTCACCGAATATCTCGATGTACATTATGTACCGGGGACCGGAGAGATCCTGATCTTCACCGCCGCTCTCTTTGGCGCGGGCCTTGGGTTTCTGTGGTACAACGCGCCGCCTGCGGCCGTGTTCATGGGCGATACCGGCTCCCTCGCGCTGGGGGGCGCGCTGGGCGCGATTGCGGTGGCGACCAAACACGAGCTGGTGCTGGCCATCGTCGGCGGGCTTTTTGTCGTGGAAGCTCTGAGTGTTATCATCCAGGTGCTCTATTTCAAACGCACCGGCAAGCGGGTGTTCCTGATGGCCCCGATCCATCACCATTACGAGAAAAAGGGCTGGGCCGAACCCACCATCGTGATCCGGTTCTGGATCATCTCGCTGATCCTGGCGATGATTGGGCTGGCCACACTCAAGGTCCGCTGAGGTGGGCCTTTTGTCCTGCGAATTGACCGTTTTGTACGTGGTCAGAAGAGACGATTGACCGTTTTGTACGGGGCGGTACGCCCTGTTCCCGTTCTTCATGGTCCACTCATAGGTCACTCTGTCGAGGCGGCTGGACCATGACGTGAAACGGGCAACGGATGGCGTGCGGGGTGACTATAGCGACTTACTGGAGCCGTGGTTTTGACGGCAGCCATGCGGGCGAAGCGGACACTCACCCGGTGGCAATCTCGTCGATCAATTCGGCGCAAACCTCGATATAGCAATCGACGTCTTGTTCGGTGTGTGCGAACGAGACTTGGGGTCCGGCTGATACGATCGCGTCCCAGATGCCGCGATTGGCAAGATAGGTGTGGCGAAGGTTGTAAAAGTCGGCGTGGACCGAGCGTAACGCCTGGACGTAGGTGCGGGGAAGTGAGGGCGTCAGGCAAAAACCCGACCGCGGCCCATAGCGAAACGCACGCCAAGGCAGGTCATACTTGGCGATTATCGCATCAAGGCCGTCAGCAAGGCGCGCGCCGAGTTTTGCAATGCGGGTGTGGGCTTCGGGCGTGGCCACCTCATCCAGCATTGCGCGTGCGCCCGCCATCGATAGTGCGTTGCCATAGGTCGTGCCGCCAAGCGCGATACCGGGTTCGGGCACAGTATCGCTGTCCTGATGTTGGTCGATGAAGCGGGCGAGTTTCGGGGTCAGTCCGTAAGCGCCCAGCGACACGCCAGCTCCAAAACCTTTTCCGAGCGTCAGGATATCGGCCTTTAGTCCGCGTTCACCGATCAAACCGCCGTATGCCATTTGCAGGGTATGCGTTTCATCAAGGGCGAACAATGCGCCGGCCGCGCTGGTCAGCTCGAATGCCCCCTCCAGAAAGCCAGGGTCGGGCAACACGAGAGAGCAGTTGGTCAGTGCGGGTTCGATCAAGACAAGCGCGACATCGCCCTTGCCCAGCGCGGCCTTCAGATGGTCCAGATCGTTGAAGGCGACATTAACCGCATCGGCCGTCGCACGGGCAGACACACCCATGCTGGACGGGCGGGCCGGTTCGTTGCCTTCCGGGCTGCCACCTTTAGCCAGAGTGGTGTCGATATGGCCGTGGTACTTGCCGGTGAAAAGCACCACCTTGTCGCGACGAGTATAGGCCCGCGCAATCCTGATCGCCTCGATGTTCGCAGCTGACGCGGTGCCCGTATATTGCCAGAACGGCATTCCGGTCCTTGCGGCCAGCGCGGCAGACACGTTGATCGCGTCCATGGACGGCTGCAAATACTGGATACCCCGTGCGGCACAGTCGGCAAGTGCTCTGGAAACCGCGTTTTTGCCGTATCCGACGGTATTTGAGAGATCCGCAAGGTTGAAATCCACAAACTCATTGCCGTCGATATCGCGAAAGACACTACCCTCGCCGCCGTCTACAAAGACCGGGGGGTGACTGAAAAACGCCGACATCCATGACATGGGTACGCCGTCGGGCATGAACCTGCGCGCGACTTCACGCGCTGCCATGGATTTTGGAATCCGAGCATGGAACCGCGCGAGTTCTCGGGCGTATAACGGTGCCAGGCGCTCTTTGTCCAGAAGATCCATCTGACATTTCCCAAGAGGGCGGTAGTTTGACCGCAGTGTCGGTTGATCCTGCCTCTGCATCAAGCGCTCTTTGTCAAAATGGCGCCTATGATTGTGCAAACTCGCGGAATTGCCCATACCAGTTTGGGCTCGAAGCAGACGTTCTCGCGCTTGCAATGTCGATTGGTCGATGCGCCCCTTGTGAAATCATATGCGTCGCACCCAACGCATGTCTTTACAGCCCTGTGTGCGATGGTCCTTTCGCGCCTCGCAGATTACTCTTCCGGCACGCCCGCCATTCGTAATCCTTCGAAGAACCTGTCGTTGTAGACAGGATCCTGCAATTTCATCGTTTCGCTCCAGTTTTGGATGGTGGGTTCGAAACCTAGAAGGCGCAGCTCGTCCATTTCCCATTCGGCGTCTTCGATTTCATTAAGATGGCCAAGCACAGATACCAGGTAAAGCCGGCTGGACCGCCATCGCGGGTTCTGCTCGGTCGATTTTACCAAACTGTCCCGGGCCGCTTCGTATTGCATCAGTTGAAACTGGTTCGCCCCAAGAACGAAATAGTACCAGAACGGCGACTGCGGGTTCAGCCGCATAGCTGTTTCAATATGCGACAACCCTTCTTCGGCATTCCCGGTGAAATGCAGCACGTTGGCAAGCGATGCATGCCCGTCCGCATAGTTCGGGTCGATCTCCAGAGTGCGGCGCAAACTGGCGATCGCCTTTTCGCCATCGAAGAGCTCTTTGCGTGTATAGACACGGGCCAAAGCCCAGTACGCCAGAAGCAGGTTTTCATCCTGCGATATAGCCTCGCGTGCCATGCTGCGGGCGAGTTCGAGCGTGGCCTTCGTATCGGCGACCCAGTTCGAATCCACGGCAAGCGTGTAGGCGGAGGCAAGCCGCGCTTTCGCGGTTACAAAGCGCGGGTCGATTTCGAGGGCTTCATGATAGAAACGGATGGCTGCGAGGGTCGAGTCCTTGGTGAAAAAGCTCTCTTGCTGCCGGGCGCGCAGGTAAGCGTCATAGGCCTCGGGGCTGTCAGTAATCGGCCTTGACAACAATTCGGCTTCCTCGGGGGTCAATTTGACCTTGAGCGCCGCGACAATCTTGGTTCGCACGTCGTCCTGCAAGGCGAGGATTTCAGTGCTGTGCCCTTCGTAACGTTCCGCCCAGATATTGGCACCGGTTCCTGTGTCCACCAATTGCGCGTTGATGCGGATATGTTCGCCCGCCTGCCTCAGGCTGCCTGACACGATGTACCGGGCGCCCAACCTTTCGGACAATTCCCCTACGTCATAGTTGCTGCCCTTGTAGGCAAAGGTCGAATTGCGGGCGATCACCACCAACCCGGATACCTTGGACAGATCCGTGATCAGATCGTCGGTCATCCCGTCTGCGAGATATTCCTTATCCGTTTCATCAGACAGACTTTCAAAGGGCATGACGGCCAACGAAGGCAGTAAGTCTTCCTGACGCAGTCCGGCCTGTTCCGACGGTTCAGGCTGTGGGGGGATCCAGGGCTGCCAGTATGCGGCGCCGGAAACACCGGCAACGAGCAAGAGTGCCGCGCCGAGCCGGGGTAAAGTTACTTGCATCCTGCTCGGACGCTTCTTCGCATTTTGCGTCTGCGGAACCGTACTGAATACATGAATGGGGCGTTCTATGTTCTTGACCTTGCAAGCGCCCAGATCATGCCATTCGATGTTGAAATGCGTTGCGGCATGTTCGAGGACCTGCCGCGTGATGCAGACCGATCCCGGGCTGGCGAGGCTTTCCAGTCGCGCGGCGATGTTGACGCCGTCTCCGTGAATGTCGTCGTGCTCGCTGATCACATCGCCCAAGTGTACGCCGATCCGCCATAGAAGGGGGCTTTTGGTCTCATTGGACGCCTCCCATGCTCTGCATTCATCTTGGATTTCCAGGGCACAACCGACAGCATCCACCACGCTGGCAAACTCTGCCAGCACACCGTCGCCCATGAGTTTAATCAATCGGCCGCCATGTTTTTCTATTTGCGGCCTAATGATCTCGTTGAGATGAATCTGGAGTGCAAGGTAGGTGCTGCGTTCATCGGCCTCCATCAGCCGACTGTAGCCAGCAACATCCGCAGCCAAGATTGTTGTAAGTCGCCTTTCCAAAGAAATTGCTTTCGGTGTCGGGACGGACCCAGAGGGGCTATCCATTAACAATATTGGCTGAAATGGCCGGGGTCTAGCGAAACCGCTCTGTGAACCGCGCTGGGTTGCCGGAGGTTGGCTTGGACATATCGGGTCGAGCGGTGGGCTGGATGAAATGCCTGGACCGGCCTTGCCTGCATGGCGACAACAATCACAAGTCCATGGACATCTCGTGCCAGGCCATGCCGCCGTGGTCGGAGGCTGACGGCCTGATGTATCTGTATCCGAACAACTCATAGAGCGGCACGTGATGTTCCTTGCACATGAGATGTATCGTGGTCTTGCCCATCCGTTTCATCCGCTCGACAAACTCGACCATCAACGCCTTTGACAGACCCTTGCCCTGGTGCGCGGGGGCAACGACGACGGACATGATCACGACGTTCGACGCTTCGGGGTCGTGTCCAACAAGCTCCTTGAACTCTTCGTCGGACATTTCGACCTCATGCGCACAGCCGGAATTGATGAACCCGACCACCTCTCCGTCGGTTTCTAGGACGAGGAACCCCTCCGGATAGATTTCGATCCTTTTGGCGATTTTCTCGCGGGTCGCCGCTTCGTCCCCTTCGTAGGCTGAAGTCTCGATCTCAAAGCAGCGATCTGCATCACACGGGCGGGCATTTCGAAACATGTGCATGGTCCGACACTAGTCCGGTCCTGTCCTGACTTCCACTTCGTTGCGATACACACGCCTGGGTTCGCATGTGAAAAGCGATGCGAGACGTGCGGCAGCTTAATGATCAGGGACGACAAAACATAACATCTCGTCAGATAGCATGGTGTCGAGTAGCATCCCGGAATGTCGTCAAAACCATCTGATCTGGCGCCGCAGGCCGATCGTCTTGTGTTCTCGCGTTTCACACAAACCGATGTGCCCGCGTTTGCGCGTGTGCTGTCTGACCCCGAGGTGACGCGGAGCATCATGGCCAAGGCGACGACGCCGGAGCATTGCCTGGAATGTGCGCAGCAAAGGATCGCCTGGCACAACTCAAATTGGGATGCGGAGGGTTATGGCGTTTGGGCCCTTCGTGAAAAGCGACCGGATGCTTCGCCGTCAGATCCGATTATCGGCTGGTGCGGCCTGACTTCGACATCCCACGGGCCGACGCCCGAGATCCTCTATGGCTTTGCGCGAAGCCATTGGGGAGGCGGGTTGGCGACCGAGGCTGCGCGGGCAACGATCAACTGGGCCTTTGAAGGCGACATCTGTGACAGTATCGATGCGGTGATCTTCGGCGTGTTGAATCCGGGGTCCTCTGCCGTTGCCGGAAAGCTTGGCATGACTCGGACCGGAAAGATGCGGTTCGCTGACTTCCTGCCAGAGCAGCAACTGGGCCGGGATGTTCTTGATTACGAGATATGGAGGCTGGGCAAGGGCGCTTGTCTGGATTTCCGGTCCCTGTTGTTTCAGGCGCCGTTCAAGGCCGGTCTGTTGGTGAGCGCAGGTGTGGCAGGCGAAACCGAGACACTGACCGACTTGCTGGCCGCGGCCAAAAAGCATCCAGATGGCGGCGATGTCGATGACACCGAGATCGACCGGATTGTCTCTGAGGCTTTCGGGCGCGGCATCAGGGACTGCGACCTTGATGTCTTTCGCATCTCGCGTCTGGATTGGGCCGAAGGGCGCGGTGTCTGACGAGATCGCGCCTGCGCCGAGCGTCGCTCTGGTTGCACGGGAAAGGCGGCAGAACCGCCCGGGTTTCAACTCCGGCACCAACCGGGCGTGAAAAGGCTGGGGCCAGCCGGAGGGCAGGTACCGGCAGTCTATTGCCGCCAGAAATCGCGATGCGGCGCGACAAGCTCGTCTTCGATTTCCGGGAAGGGCCCGAGCACCTCGATCTTCTTTTGCCCGGATGCGAGCACGGTCCGCGAGGGCATGTTCAGGGTCGGATTCTCGGCGTGGTCTCCGGTAAGGGCAAGAAGCGTCGTCTCTTCAAAACCGTAGATCAGCCGTCCGATATTGGCCCAATAGAGCGTACCGGCACACATGGCGCAGGGCTCGGCTGTGGTAACCAGAGAGCAGGTCCAGAGAAACTCTGGCGTATAGGCCGACGCGGCACGCCGGGCGAGTTCGGTTTCGGCATGGTGGACGGTGTCGATGTTGCCCTGGCGCATGAGGATCGTATCGTCGGGACCGACGAGCACCGCGCCGAAGGGGTGATGGCCATGTTCAGCGGCGCCTTTGGCAACGGCATTGGCGGCGAGAATATGGGCGATCATTTGATCTCGAGTCATGACGAACGACCTTTGCTGGAGCGGGTGAGACGGAGGGGCGGGCCTGTGCCGAATGAAAATGCGATCAGGTCCATCATTCTGGGTTAAATATCACGGCCCGGTCTGTCCCGCACTGGAAAACGACCGTGTACGTCGAGATCATGGCCCGACCGCACGGACCGGAACAGGTTCCTTTTCCGGATCCCCGACTGGCCCCGCTTGCAAATCGGCAAGGCCTGGGTACAGGGTGGCGGCGGATGGATTTGAGGGAGAGCAGGCATGATCCCGGTCAGAGGATTTGCGGGCGCGAAGGTGGCGGTTTTGGGCTTGGGCCGGTCGGGGCTGGCCACGGCGCGGGCCTTGCGCGCGGGGGGCGCCGAGGCGCTGTGCTGGGATGACAGTCCCGCCGCGCGCGAGACGGCCGAGGGCGAGGGGTTTGGCCTGCGCGACCTGCGCAAGGCGGGGGTCTGGGACGATACCGCCTGCCTGATCGTGTCGCCGGGCATTCCGCATCTTTACCCCACGCCGAACCCGGTGGTGGCGGCCGCGCTGGAGGCGGGGGTGCCGGTGGATAACGATATCGGCCTCTTCTTCCGGTCCTTCGCGGGCCCCGAGTGGGACGGGTTCGACACGCTGCCGCGGGTGGTGGCGGTGACCGGGTCGAACGGCAAGTCGACCACCTCGGCGCTGATCCACCACATCCTGAGCGAGGCGGGGCGGCCTTCGCAACTGGCGGGCAATATCGGGCGCGGGGTGCTGGATATCGAGCCGGGAGAAGAGGGGTCGGTCGTGGTGCTGGAACTGTCGAGCTATCAGACCGATCTGGCGCGGGCGCTGACGCCGGATGTGGCGGTGTTCACCAATCTCTCGCCCGACCACCTGGACCGGCATGCCGGCATGGGCGGCTATTTCGCGGCCAAACGGCGGCTCTTTGCCGAGGGCGGGCCGGATCGGGCGGTGATCGGGGTGGACGAGACCGAAGGGCTGTACCTGGCCGGGCAGATGTCCGAAGGGCCGGGCGATGACCGGGTGATCCGGGTGTCGGTCAGCCGCAAGCTGACCGGGCCGGGCTGGCAGGTGTTTGCGCGCAAGGGGTATCTGAGCGAATACCGCAAGGGGCGGCAGGCGGGGTCGATCGACCTGCGCGACATTCGCGGGCTGCCGGGGGCGCACAATCACCAGAACGCCTGTGCGGCATATGCCGCCTGCCGGGCGCTGGGGTTGAGCCCGAAGGCGATCGAGGCGGGGATGCGCAGCTATCCGGGCCTGCCGCATCGCAGCCAGATCGTGGCCGAGGCGGGTGGGATCACCTATGTCAACGACAGCAAGGCCACCAATGTGGACGCGGCGCTGAAGGCGCTGGGCGCGTTCAAGCGGATCCGCTGGATCTGTGGCGGCTTGCAGAAGGAGGGCGGCATCGCGGCGCTGAACGATGGCTTGGCCGAGGTGCTGAAGGCTTATGTCATCGGGCGTGAGGCTGCCGGTTTCGCGCTCCAGCTGGAGGCAGAGAGCGAGGTCTGCACCACCATGGACGAGGCGGTCGCCCGCGCCATGGCCGAGGCTGAGCCCGGCGATACCGTGCTGTTGGCTCCTGCTGCGGCCAGCTTCGATCAATATGACAATTTCGAACGGCGTGGCGAAAATTTCATGGCCGAAGTGCAAAAGCGTCTGGACGGGTAGGGGGCGCTGCCCCCGTCACCTGCGGTGACTCCCCCGGAGTATTTTGAGCGAAATGAAGATATGGGGAATGTCCGGGCTTCATTTCGCCGCAAATACTCCGGAGCGCGAGGCAGAGCCTCGCATCTGCGCCTGCGGCTAGCGCTGCGATTTGGCGATCGCGGTGCCGGCGGCGTGGCCCGAGGACCAGGCCCATTGGAAATTGTAGCCGCCGAGCCAGCCGGTGACATCCACCGCCTCGCCGATGGCGTAGAGGCCGGGGAGGGATTTTGCCGCCATGGTGCGGGCGTCGAGCGCGTCTGTGTCGATGCCGCCGAGCGTGACCTCGGCCGTGCGATAGCCCTCGGTGCCCGAGGGGGTCAGGCGCCAGTCGTGCAGCGCCTCGGAGAGCGCGCGGAGCGCGCTGTCGGACTGGTCGGCGAGTCGGCCTGACAGGCCCAGGTGCGGCGCCAGCGCCTCGACCAGCCTTGCGGGCAGGAGGCGGGCCAATTCGGTGCTCAGGTCGCGGCGGCCCGAGGTCTGCCGCTGGTCTCGCAGCGCGGTGTAAAGGTCGCGGTCGGGGGCGAGATCAACCCGGATCTCTTCGCCCTCGCGCCAGTAGGAGGAGAGTTGCAGCACCGCCGGGCCACTGAGGCCGCGATGGGTGAAAAGGAGCGCCTCGTCAAACGCGGCGCGTGCGTTCGACAGGCGGGCGGGCAACGAGAGACCTGCGAGCGGGGCAAACCGCCCCTCGGGGAAGGTGAAGGGGACAAGGCCCGCGCGGGTCTCAATCACTGTCAGGTCGAACTGCCGGGCAATGTCATAGGCCAACCCGGTGGCGCCCATTTTGGGGATCGACTTGCCGCCGGTGGCCAGCACGAGATTGCGGGCGGTGAGGCGTTCCGTCCGGCCCTCGCGTTCGACCGTCAGCGCGAACCGCCCGTCGGCATGGGACAGGTCCTTGAGGCTGGTGTTCAGCCAGAGGGTCGCGCCCGCGCGTTCCGTCTCCGAGAGCAGCAGGGCGACGATCTGTTTCGCCGAACCGTCGCAGAAAAGCTGGCCCAGGGTCTTTTCGTGCCAGGCGATGCCGTGGCGGTTCACCAGGTCGATGAAATCCCATTGGGTGTAGCGGGCCAGCGCTGATTTGCAGAAATGCGGGTTCTGCGACAAGAAGTTCTCGGGGCCTGCGTACATATTGGTGAAATTGCAGCGGCCACCGCCGGAGATGCGGATCTTTTCCCCCGGCGCGCGGGCGTGGTCGAGCACCAGCGTGCCCGGTCCCGCATGGGCCGCGCACATCATGCCGGCGGCGCCTGCGCCCAGGATGATCGTGTTCAACTGCATCTGCCGGGGGTGCCGCACCGCGCGCGATTTGGCAAGGGGTCAGGTGATTGGGGGTCAGGCCATCGGCGGCATCACCGGTTTTCGCCGCATGCCGCTGACTGCGTTGAGCGCTACGGCGGCGAGGATGATCGCGCCGCCCCAGAGGGTGCCTGCGCTGGCCTCTTCGCCAAGGACCAGCCAGACCCAGACCGGCGCCAGCATGGATTCGATCATGGTGATCAGCGTCAGTTCGGCGGCGGGCACCACCTGGCTGCCGAGGGTGTAGAGCGCCATGCCCACGGCCAGCAGGCCCGCGCCCATCGCCATGGCAATGGCGATGTCGCGCGCGGGCACCCAGAGCGGCTGGCCGGTGAGCCCGAGCATTCCCAGCGCCACGACCATCGACAGCATGCCGCCGATGGCGACGGCGGGCATCATGTCGCCCAGCCGCCCCCAGCGCAGCGACAGGGTGAAAAGCGCAAACCCCATGGCCGAGGCGAGCGCCGCCAGGTTGCCCGCCAGCGCCCCCAGCGCCAGCCCTTCTCGCACCATCACCACCAGACCGACCAGGGCGATGGCGATGGCGGCCCAGGTGGCGCGCCGCACGCTTTCGCGCAGCACCACCCAGCTGAGCGCAGCGGCGAGAAAGGGGGAGGCCGCGAAGAGGAACACGGCATTGGCCACGGTGGTGGACTGGATGGCAAAGATCGCGCCCGCAAAGGCGACCACAAGGCCGAAGCCCGCCATCAGCCCGGCCCGGCCGGTGGCGCGCAGGGCGGGCAGGATGGGCTTGCGCCTGCGCCAGGCGAAAAAGGCCAGAAGCGCGGGCACCATCGCCGCCGAGCGCCAGAACAGGATCGCCCAGGTGCCGGCCTCGTGGATCTCGCGGATGGCGAGGCCCATGAGCGACCAGAGCACGGCGGCGGTCGCCACCAGAATGACACCTGTCGAATAGCTCATGCGTCGCGCCCTCTGCCCGATTTTCCGGGCGATGGTGGCGGCGGGGCAAGGGCGCGTCTGTTCCGTTCGCGACGCGATGCGCCGCAAAAGGCTGGCGTCTCAGGCGGTTGCGCCGTCCCGCTTCTTGAGCCGGTGGCCCACGGCGACGATCGCCTCGATCGCGGGAACCAGATCCTGGCCGAGGTCGGTGAGGGAGTATTCGACCGAGGGCGGCGAGGTGGGCCGCACCTCGCGCAGGATCACGCCCTTGTCTTCGAGTTCGCGCAGGCGGGTGGTCAGCATCTTGGCCGAGATGCCGGGAATGTCGGTCTTGAGCTCGTTGAAGCGGCGCGCGCCGCCGCTGAGATACCAGATGACATTGGGCGTCCAGGCGCCGCCGAGAATGGCCATGCATTCGCTGAGCGGGCAGGTTTCGGGTAGCGGGGCGGCCTTGTTGCGGGTGATCTTGAGCGCCATGGGAGTTTACCTGGTAACCATGGGGTAACCCGATAATTCAGTTACAAGTGGAAATCAAGTTTACTTTGGTAACTGCGTTCTTACCTGTTGCCCACGGAGCTTTCCGAAACAGGAGAATGACAGATGAAACTCTACTACAAACCGGGCGCATGTTCGCTGGCCAGCCATATCGCCCTGATCGAGGCGGGCGAGAAATTCGAGCTGGAACAGGTGGATACGGCCGAGGGCAAGACCGCATCGGGCGGCGATTTCCGCGCGATCAACCCCAAGGGATATGTGCCCGTGCTGACGCTGGACGGGGGCGAGACGGTGACCGAGGGCGCGGCCATCCTGCAACTGATCGCCGAGCGCAACCCGGACGCGGGGCTGGTTCCGGCGGCTGGTGGGCTGGGTCGCACGCGGGTGCAGGAGCAGCTGAACTTCATCGCGTCCGAGCTGCACAAGGCGTTTGGGCCGTTCTTCTCGGGCAAGCCGCTGGAGGGTGAGGCGCGCGACGCGGCGGTCGAGCGGGTCAATGGCCGGATGCAGCTGGTCGAGGCGATGCTGGGGGATGGCCGCGCCTATCTGAACGGGGCACAGTTCAGCGTGGCCGATGCCTATCTGTTCGTGGTCACCAACTGGGCCAATTTCCTGGGCCTGTCGCTGGACGGCGTGCCCAACCTCAAGGCGCTGGTGGCCCGGGTGGCCGAGCGCCCCGCGGCCCGTGCCGCGATGCAGGCCGAGGGGCTGTTGGGATGAGCATGACGACCGGAGAGGCGCCCTTTGCCGCCGTTCAGGCGGTGATCGGGACCTATTTCGACGGGCTGCACCATGCCGACAGCGCCCGGCTGCGGCAGGTGTTCCACCCGCAGGCGATCTATGCCTGTGCCAGCGGCGGCGACTGGCTCTATCGCGACATGGAGACCTATTTCGCGGTGGTCGATCAGCGGGTGTCACCTGCCAGCAAGGGCGAGGCGCGGCGGGATCGTATCCAGTCGATCGACTTTGCCGGGCCGGATACGGCGCGGGCGGTGGTGAACTGTGCCATCGGCGACAGCTATTTCACCGATTTCCTGACCTTTGTGCGACAGGACGGGCGCTGGCAGATCCTGGCCAAGGTGTTTCATGCCGAGCCGCTGACATAGCGCTCTGAATAGGCGGGCGGCGCGACCCGGCGCGCCGTTCCTTAGAGCCAAGAGGAGGGTTTTCATGCCTTACGTCAATATCAAGATCACCCGCGAAGGGGCCACGCCCGCGCAAAAGGCCGAGCTGATCGCCGGTGTCACCGACCTGCTCAAGCAGGTGCTGGACAAGAACCCCGAGACCACGGTTGTCGTCGTCGACGAGGTGGAGATGGAGCATTGGGGGATCGCCGGGCTGCCGGTCGAGGAGTACCGCCGCCGCAAGGCGGTCTGACCCCCGGATTCCGCCCCGGTTGCCCCGGGGCGGAGATATGCCGCCTGCCGACAAAGAGGCTGGCACGATTGGCGCCTTTGCAGTACTCTGCCCCCAGATCCGGCGCGAACCGGGCACGAAGACCCCGAACAGGGGCGCGAACGAGGCAGCAAACGGCAGTGGTGTCATGACCGACATGGTGTATGGGGCCGTCCCGGAACGGGGCGGCGAACCGATTCTTCCCAAGTGGTGGCGGACGCTCGACAAATGGTCGATGTCCTGTGTGCTGATCCTGTTCGGGATCGGGCTGCTGCTGGGGCTCGCGGCCTCGCCGCCGCTGGCCGCGCGCAACGGGTTCGACCCGTTCCATTACGTGCAGCGGCAGACGTTCTTTGGCGGGCTGGCCATTGTTGCGATGCTGCTCACCTCGATGATGTCGCCCACGCTGGTGCGGCGGCTGGCGGTGCTGGGGTTCCTGGGCGCTTTCGTTTCACTGGCGCTGCTGCCGGTCTTTGGCACCGATTTCGGCAAGGGCGCGGTGCGGTGGTACAGCCTGGGTTTTGCCTCGGTGCAACCGTCGGAGTTTCTGAAGCCCGGATTCATGGTGGTGGCGGCCTGGCTGTTTGCCGCCGCGCAGGAGATCAACGGCCCGCCGGGGCGGCTGTGGTCCTTTTCGCTGTGCATGGCGATCGTGCTGATGCTGGTGATGCAGCCCGATTTCGGCCAGGCCTGTCTGGTGCTGTTCGGCTGGGGCGTGATGTATTTTGTCGCCGGGGCGCCGATGCTGCTGCTGGTGTTGATGGCCGGTGTGGTGGTTCTGGGCGGCATGGTGGCCTATTCCAATTCCGAGCATTTCGCCCGCCGCATCGACGGGTTTCTGAACCCCGATGTCGATCCGACGACCCAGTTGGGCTATGCCACCAATGCGATCCGCGAGGGCGGGCTGTTCGGCGTCGGCGTCGGCGAGGGGCAGGTCAAGTGGTCGCTGCCGGACGCGCATACCGATTTCATCATCGCGGTGGCGGCCGAGGAATACGGGCTGGTGCTGGTGCTGATCATCATCGCGCTCTATGCCTCGATCGTGGTGCGTTCGCTGTTGCGGCTGATGCGCGAGCGGGACATGTTCATCCGTCTGGCCGGAACCGGGCTGGCCTGCACCTTTGGCGTGCAGGCGATGATCAACATGGGGGTGGCGGTGCGCCTGCTGCCGGCCAAGGGCATGACGTTGCCGTTTGTGAGCTATGGCGGCTCGTCCCTGATCGCGGGCGGTATTGCGGTGGGCATGCTTCTGTGTTTCACCCGCTCCCGCCCGCAAGGAGAGCTTGGCGATCTGTTGCGCGGGCGCGGATAGACAGGCGGTTGAGATGACGCGGAAATACCTGATGATCGCGGCGGGCGGAACCGGGGGGCATATGTTCCCCGCGCAGGCGCTGGCCGAGACGATGCTGCGCAAGGGCTGGCGGGTGCGCCTGTCGACCGACGAGCGCGGCGCGCGCTATACCGGCGGATTTCCGCATTCGACCGAGATCGTGCAGGTGTCGAGCGCGACATTTGCGCGGGGCGGCCTGCTGGCCAAGGCGATGGTCGCGCCCCGGATTGGCGGGGGCGTGCTGTCGATGGCGATGCAGATGCGGCGCGACCGGCCCGACGTGGTGGTGGGCTTTGGCGGTTATCCGTCGATCCCGGCACTGGCGGCGGCGACGCTGCTGAGCGTGCCCCGGATGATCCATGAACAGAACGGCGTGCTGGGTCGGGTGAACCAGATCTTTGCCAAACGGGTGGCGCAGGTGGCCTGCGGTGTCTGGCCGACGGATCTGCCCGAGGGCGCCAAGGGGTTCCATGTGGGCAACCCGGTGCGGGGCGCGGTGCTGGAGCGCGCCGGTGCGGCCTATATCGCGCCCGGACCCTATCCGATGTCGGTTCTGGTGATGGGCGGCAGTCAGGGCGCGCGCATTCTGAGCGATGTGGTGCCCGAGGCCATCGCGGCGCTGCCCGACGAGCTGCGCCAGCATATCCGGGTATCGCATCAGGCGCGGGACGAGGACGGTCAGCGGGTGACCGAGTTCTATGCCGCGCATGGGATCGACGCCGATGTGCAGCCGTTCTTCAAGGATATTCCCCGGCGCATGTCCGAGGCGCAGCTGGTGATCAGCCGGGCGGGCGCGTCGAGCGTGGCCGATATCAGCGTGATCGGGCGGCCCTCGATCCTGATCCCCTATGCGGCGGCGGCGGGCGATCACCAGACCGCAAATGCGCGCGGGCTGGCGGGCGCCAATGCCGCGATCCTGATCCCCGAAAGCGCGCTGACGCCTGCGGCGCTGACGGCGCAGATCACGGCGGTGCTGTCGAACCCGGATGCCGCCTTGCAGATGGCGAATGCGGCCCTGTCGGTGGGCGCGCCGGACGCGACCGAAAGACTGTTGCGGCTGGTGGAAGAGCTGACCGGGAAGGAGACATGATGAGCGCAGCGACCAAACTGCCGCCCGAGACCGGCCCGATCCATTTCGTGGGCATCGGCGGTATCGGCATGTCGGGCATTGCCGAAGTGCTGCTGCGGCTGGGGTACCAGGTGCAGGGTTCGGACCTGAAGGCGTCGAAAATCACCGATCGTCTGGCCGAGCTGGGGGCGCAGATCTTTGTCGGCCAGCGCGCCGAAAACCTGGGGCAGGCGGAGGTTGTGGTGGTGTCATCGGCGATCAAGCCGGGCAACCCCGAGCTGGACGAGGCGCGCAAATGCGGTCTGCCGGTGGTCAGGCGGGCCGAGATGCTGGCCGAGCTGATGCGGCTGAAATCCAACGTCGCCATTGCCGGAACCCATGGCAAGACCACGACGACGACGATGATGGCCGAACTGATGGTGGCGGGCGGGTTCGATCCGACCGTGGTCAATGGCGGGATCATCCATGCCTATGGTTCGAACGCGCGGATGGGGCAGGGCGAATGGATGGTGGTCGAGGCCGACGAAAGCGACGGCTCGTTCAACCGGCTGCCGGTGACCATTGCCATCGTGACCAATATCGATCCCGAGCATATGGAGCATTGGGGCTCTATCGAGGCGTTGCGGCAGGGATTTTTCGATTTTTTGTCGCATATCCCGTTCTACGGGCTGGCGGTGTGCTGCACCGATCATGCCGAGGTGCGGGCGCTTGTGGACCGGGTGACCGACCGGCGGGTGCGCACCTATGGGTTCAACGAAGAGGCCGACGTGCGCGCCGTGAACCTGCGCTACCAGGGCGGGGTGGCGCATTTCGATGTGGCGCTGCGCTACGAGGGCGCGGTGATCGAGGGCTGTACCCTGCCGATGCCGGGCGATCACAACGTGTCGAACGCACTGAGCGCGGTGGCGGTGGCCCGTCATCTGGGGATGAGCGCCGAGGATATCCGCTCGGCTCTGGCGGCCTTTGGCGGCGTCGGGCGCCGGTTCACCAAGGTGGGTGAGGTCGGCGGCGTGACCATTATCGACGATTACGGCCATCACCCGGTCGAGATTGCAGCCGTGCTGAAGGCGGCGCGGCAGGCCAGTTCGGGCCGGGTGATCGCGGTGCATCAACCGCATCGCTATACGCGGCTGCATAACCTGTTTCAGGAGTTCTGCGCCTGTTTCGATGCCGCCGACGTGGTGGCGATCGCCGAAGTCTATGCCGCGGGCGAGGACCCGATTGAGGGCGCCGACCGCGACGCGCTGGTCGCCGGGCTGATCCGCCGGGGCCACAAGCATGCCAGCGCGCTCCTGAGCGAGGATTACCTCGAGCGGCTGGTGCGCGAACATGCGCGCCCGGGCGACATGGTGGTTTGCCTGGGGGCTGGTACAATCAGCGCATGGGCCAATAACCTGCCGGAGCGCTTGAAAGGATAGCAGAGATGACGGAACCCCCGCTGAAACGCCGTATCGGTCTGGGATTGCTGACCGCCTATGGCGTCGGCGTGATGGTGGGGGCCGGGATCTATGTGCTGGTGGGCGCGGTGGCGGCGGATGCCGGGATCTGGGCGCCGCTGGCCTTTGTCGTGGCCGGGCTGATCGCGGCGCCGACGGCGCTGAGCTATGCCGAATTCTCGACCCGGCTGCCCGAGGCGGCGGGCGAGGCGGCCTATGTCGGGACCGGGCTGAACAGCCGGGCGCTGGCCCTGCTGGTGGGGCTGGCGGTGGTCTCGGCGGGGACGATATCGGCGGGGGCGGTGTTACGCGGCGGGGTCGGGTACCTGACCGGGATCGTCGCGATCGATCCGGTCTGGGCGATGGTGGGCCTGGGCGTGGCGCTGATGTTGGTGGCAGTGGCAGGCGTGCTGGAGAGCCTGGCGCTGGCCGCCGTGTTCACCGCGATAGAACTTGGTGGGCTGGTGCTGGTGATCTGGGCCGGGCTGGGGGCCGAGGCCTCGCCCGACTGGGCGATGCCGGTGGCGCCGGTCTGGAGCGGCATCGGGCTGGGCGGCATCCTGGCGTTCTTCGCCTTTATCGGCTTCGAGGATATCGTCAACATGGCCGAAGAGGTCGAGGACCCCGAGCGCACTCTGCCGCGGGCGATCCTGATCTCGCTGGTGATCACCTCGCTGCTTTACGGTCTGGTGGCGCTGGCGGCGGTGCGGGCGGTGCCGCTGGAACAGCTGGGGCAGTCGCGCAGCCCGCTGGCGCTGGTCTGGCAGACCGCGCGGGGTGGCGATGCGGCGTTTCTGTCGGCCATCGCGGTCTTTGCCGCGCTGAATGGAATATTGGCGCAGATCGTCATGGCGGCGCGGGTTCTTTACGGGCTGGGCGGCCGGTACCCGGCGCTGGGCCGGTTCCACCATGCGCATCCGCGCTTTGGCACGCCGGTGCTGGCGACGGTTCTGGTCGGGGCGGCGGTGATCCTTTGCGCGCTCTATGTGCAGCTTGAAACGCTGGCGGGAACCACCTCGTCGATCCTCTTGGCGGTGTTTGCGCTGGTCAACGCGGCGCTGATCGTCCAGAAAAGGCGGGAGCCGGAGGCCCGGTTCCGGGTGCCTATGGCAGTCCCGGTGGTGGGATTGGTGCTGTCGCTGGCGGCGCTGGCGGTTGCTTTGAAAGGGATGACATGAGCTGGTCAATCATTCTGGGCGCGTTCTGGGTGCTGGCCTCGACCGTGGTCGCGATGCTGCCGATGCGGCGGCAATACGTTCCGGGAGTTGCGCTCTTGATACTGGCGCCGGTGCTGATTTTCTCTATTGGGTACGAGCACGGGGTGCTGCCGGGGCTGCTGGCGCTGGGGGCTTTTGTGTCGATGTTCCGCAATCCCTTGCGGTATCTGTGGCGCAAGGCCACGCGGCGTGAACAGGAGCCTGCGGAATGAGCGTTTCCCTCATCCTCGCCTGTGTTTGGGCCGTGGCTGCAAATGTCATCGCGATGCTGCCTAGCCGCGACCATCATTGGCGCAATGCGTATATGCTGATCGTGGTGGGTATTTCGATCCTGGGCTATGTCACCTATGAGAACGGGCCGTGGATCGGGCTGGTTGTGTTGGCGGGCGGAATGTCGGTGTTACGCTGGCCGGTGATCTACCTGGGCCGCTGGCTGCGGCGCCCGAGGTCCTGAGCGGTGGATCCGGAGTTTCTGATACCGGTCGGTTTGCTGGCGCTGGGCCTAGCGGCGGGCGTTCTGCTGGCGCGGATCGGGGCCGCGATCTGGGCGGTGCTGGCTGCGGTGGCGGCGGTGGTTGTTGCCTGGCTACTGGTTTTCCATTCACAACTTTTCGGCTGGGAGGGGATGGGCCCGGGCATTGTGGGCGTCCTGTTCTGCCTGCCGATGGCGCTGGGGCTACTGGGCGGCGCGGGTTTCGGCTGCTGGAGGCGCAGGCGTGGGTGACAACCTGCTTCTCTATATCATTCCGCTGATGATCTTTGGCGGCGCGGCCTGGTTGGGCCATTGGCTGGGCCGGACCGGGCGGATGCGGCGGGTGCTGACGCTTGGCCTGATGTCGAGCGCCGCGTTGGCGTTGTTGCTGCTTTATGCCGAGGCGATGGACGATCCCTGGACCGGGATCGCAACCGCGGCGCTGACGGTTCTGGGGCTGGGGCCTGTGGTGGTCGGGCTGCTGGCCGGGGGCGCGCTGGGCTGGCTCAGGGCGCGGCGCTGAGCTTTGCCGTTGTTCGCGGAGGGCGATCCGGGTTACATGCCCGGTGCGAACAAGACGGGCGGGCAGAGATGATCGACACCAGCAAAATCAGGGGCAGGCTGACCCCGAACCGGGCGTTGTCGGAGCTTACCTGGCTGCGGGTGGGCGGACCGGCGGATTGGCTGTTTCAGCCGGCCGATGTGGCGGACCTGCAAACCTTTCTGCGCCTGCTTCCGGCCGATGTGGCGGTGTTTCCGATCGGGGTCGGGTCGAACCTGATCGTGCGGGATGGCGGCATCCGGGCCGTGGTGATCCGGCTGGGGCGCGGGTTTAACATGATTGAGGTCGAGGGCAACACGGTGACCGCCGGGGCGGCGGCGCTGGATGCGCATGTGGCCAAGAAGGCGGCGGATGCGGGCATTGACCTGACCTTTTTGCGGACCATTCCCGGCTCGATCGGCGGGGCAGTACGGATGAATGCGGGCTGCTATGGCAGCTATGTGGCGGATGTGTTTCACAGCGCGACCGTGGTGATGCGCGATGGCGAGATTGCGGAACTGGGCGCCGGGGATCTGAATTTCCGCTATCGCCAGTCGGACCTGCCCGAGGGCGCGGTGCTGGTCTCGGCGGTGCTGCACGGGCCCGAGGGCGACCCCGAGGAGCTGCATGCGCGGATGGAGGCGCAGTTGCAAAAGCGCGACGAAACCCAACCGACCAAGGAGCGCAGCGCCGGATCGACCTTTCGCAATCCGGCCGGGTTTTCCTCGACCGGGCGGGCGGATGACACGCATGAGCTGAAGGCGTGGAAGGTGATCGATGACGCCGGGATGCGCGGCGCGCGCCGGGGCGGGGCGCAGATGAGCGAGAAACACTCGAACTTCATGATCAACGCCGGTGGCGCCACCGCCGCAGATCTGGAAGGTCTGGGCGAAGAGGTGCGAAAAAAGGTTTACGACAACAGCGGCATAACGCTAGAGTGGGAAATCATGCGGGTCGGTGATCCGTTACAAGACTAAAACCCCGAAACCGTTAACCCTTTCAGGCAAGTACAGGGGCGGAATCCGGGGATCAGGACAGCAACGGGTCGCACAACAAGACCCGGAAAACACTGAGGCACTGAGTTGGGTAAGTCGAGCGGGACACACCCCAAGGTGGCGGTATTGATGGGCGGACCTTCGGCCGAGCGCGAGGTTTCGCTTGTCAGCGGGCGTGAATGCGCCGCTGCGCTGCGGGGAGAAGGGTTCGAGGTGGTCGAACTGGATGCGGGATCGGACCTGTGCGACCGGTTGCGCGCGGTCGCGCCCGACGTCGTGTTCAACGCATTGCATGGCCGCTGGGGCGAGGATGGCTGCGTTCAGGGGCTGCTGGAATGGCTGCGCATTCCCTATACGCATTCCGGTGTGCTGGCCTCGTCGCTGGCGATGGACAAGCAGCGCACCAAGGACGTGTACCGCGCCGCTGGCCTGCCGGTGGTCGAGAGCATCATCGCCGAACGGGAGGCCGTCGAGGCCGCGCATGTGATGGCGCCGCCCTATGTGGTGAAGCCGAACAACGAGGGCTCCTCGGTCGGGATCTATATCGTGCAGGAAAACGCCAACCGGCCGCCGCAACTGTCGCGGGAGATGCCGGCGCAGGTGATGGTCGAGCAATATGTGCCGGGGCGCGAGATGACGACCACGGTGATGGGCGACCGGGCGCTGACGGTGACAGATATCATCACCGATGGTTGGTATGACTATCACGCCAAATACGCGCCCGGCGGCTCACGCCATGTGGTGCCCGCGGATATTCCGCAGGAGATCTTCGACCTCTGCCTTGACTATGCGCTGCGGGCACATCGGGCGCTGGGGTGCCGGGGGGTCAGCCGTACCGATTTCCGCTGGGACGAGGCGCGCGGCGCCGAGGGGCTCTACCTGCTTGAGACCAACACGCAGCCGGGCATGACGCCCACCTCGCTGGCACCGGAACAGGCGGCGGCGCTGGGCATGACATTCGGCCAGCTTTGCGCCTGGCTGGTGGAGGACGCCTCGTGCAATCGCTGAAGCGTGTCCTTTTACCGGTGCGGTTCCGGCCGCAGCTGCCCGCGGGGCAGGATGCCGCGTTCGAAGCGGCGGGCAGGGTGCCGCCCACGGGAACCGGGATGCGGCTGGAGGGGTTGTCGCGGCTGAAGCAGAGCCCGAAGAAATCCGACCCGGCGCCGTCAAGGCTGAGCTACCGGATGCAGCGCTGGATGCTGACGCCGGGGATCCGGCTGGGCATGCGGATCGGGGTGCCGTTCTGCCTGGTGTTCGCCCTGGGCAGCGGCTTTCTGGCCAGCGAAAAACGCCGCGATGCGCTGAACGCCTTTGTCGCTGACGTGCGCGCCTCGATCCAGGAGCGGCCGGAGTTCATGGTCAAGCTGATGGCGATCGATGGGGCGGGGACCAACCTGGCCGAGGATATCCGCGAGGTGGTGCCGCTCGACTTTCCGGTCAGCTCGTTCGATCTGGATGTGGAGCAGATCCGGCAGGTGATCATCGGGCTGGACCCGGTCAAGAGCGCTACGGTCCGGATCCGGCCCGGCGGCGTGTTGCAGGTAGATGTGGTCGAGCGCCAGCCTGCCGTGACCTGGCGGACACGTGGCGGGCTGGAAATGCTGGACGAGACCGGCGCCCATGTAGATGATCTGGCCCGCCGCGCTGAGCGGCCGGACCTGCCGCTGATCGTGGGCGAAGGCGCGGACAAACACGTGGCCGAGGCGCTGCGGCTGATCCGGGCGGCGCGGCCGCTGGGCGAGCGGATGCGGGGCCTGGTGCGGATCGGCGAGCGCCGTTGGGATGTTGTGTTGGATCGGGGGCAACGGATATTGCTGCCGACGGAACGGCCGGTGCAGGCGCTGGAGCGGGTGCTGGCGGTCAACGAGGTGCAGGAGCTGCTCGAGCGCGGCGTCGCGGATATCGACATGCGGCTGGGCGCGCGGCCCACGATCAAGATGACAGAGGCAGCCGCCACCGAATGGTGGCGGGTAAGAAGTACGAGCGGAAACGGGCAGTAAGACAGATGATGACGGATCTTTATCAGTCGCAGCGTGCAATGCGTCAGATGCGCCAGCAGGCCATTCAGCGGGGTGTGGTGGCCATTCTGGATGTCGGAAGTTCAAAGATATCCTGTCTTGTCCTGCGGTTCGATGGAACCGGACGGCTGAGTGATGATGCCTCGGTGGGCTCGATGGCGGGGCAGACCGGGTTCCGGGTGATCGGCGCCGCGACCACCCGGTCGCGCGGGGTGCAGTTTGGCGAGATCACCGCCATGCAGGAGACCGAGCGCGCCATCCGCACCGCGCTTCAGGCGGCGCAGAAGATGGCAGATATCAGGGTCGATCACGTGATCGCCTGTTTTTCGGGGGCGAACCCGCGTTCCTATGGACTGGATGCCAAGGTCGAGTTGGAAACCCAGGTGGTGACCGAGGCCGAGATCGGGCGGGTGCTGAACGCCTGCGAGGTGCCGGAATATGGCGCCGGGCGCGAGGTTCTGCATGCGCAGCCGGTGAATTTCTCGCTTGACAACCGGTCGGGCCTGATCGACCCGCGCGGGCAGCTGGGTCAGACCCTGTCGGTCGACATGCATATGCTGACGGTGGATTCCACCGCAATCCGCAACCTTGCCCATTGCATCAAGCGCTGTGACCTGGAACTGGCAGGGATTGCCAACTCGGCCTATGTGTCGGGGGTTTCGGCGCTGGTCGAAGACGAGCAGGAACTGGGCGCGGCCTGTATCGACATGGGGGGCGGCACCACCAGCGTGTCGATCTTTCTGAAGAAACATATGATTTATGCCGATTGCGTGCGCATGGGCGGCGATCATGTGACCGGTGACATTTCCATGGGGCTGGGCGTGCCGATGGCGGCTGCCGAGCGGATCAAGACCTTTTCCGGCGGGGTGCATGCCACCGGCGCCGACGACCGCGAGATGATCGACATCGGCGGCGATACCGGCGATTGGGAGCATGATCGCCGTTCGGTCAGCCGGGCAGAACTGATCGGTATCATGCGACCGCGGGTCGAGGAGATTCTGGAAGAGGTGCGGGTGCGTCTTGATGCGGCCGGGTTCGACCATCTGCCAAGTCAGCAGATCGTGCTGACCGGGGGCGGCAGCCAGATCATGGGCTTGGACGGGTTGGCGAGCCGTATCCTCGGTCAGCGGGTGCGCCTTGGCCGGCCGCTGCGGGTGCATGGGCTGCCGCAATCGGCGACCGGGCCGGGGTTCTCTTCGGTGGTGGGGCTGAGCTTGTTCGCCGCCCATCCGCAGGATGAGTGGTGGGATTTCGAGGTGCCCGTGGATCGCTATCCGGCCCGCTCGCTGCGGCGGGCGGTGAAGTGGTTCCGCGACAACTGGTAAGGTGTCTTCGGGGGGGCTTTTACTGCGATTTTTGCTGGAAAACGGCCCCACTTGCCGGTGACAAACGATCCGGGCCGTGATAGGTTGAATACAAGCGCCCGGCACGTGGCGCCATATGGGGCGAGCAGGTCCCTCGGAAATATCGAACTTGTGATTCCCGCCGTCGGACGGCGTGCGGGGATCGGCTTTGTTGTGTCTGTCTGACAGTTTCCCGCAATATCTGTGACGATCGGCGAAATACCGCGTCTGAGCGAAGAATCTTTCCATATTTTGTATTGATTTTACGTTTTGCAGGTGACGAAGCCGGTCGAGAACGGTAGGATTGCCTGTGGATAGGTAAGAAAAATCCCGCAAAGGCGGGGTGTAGAACAGGCGGACAGAGCATGACATTGAACCTTTCGATGCCCGGACAGGACGACTTGAAGCCGCGGATCACCGTTTTCGGGGTCGGGGGCGCTGGTGGCAACGCTGTCAACAATATGATCGAGAAACAGCTGGAGGGCGTCGATTTTGTCGTCGCCAACACCGACGCGCAGGCGTTGCAGCAAAGCCAGGCGCCGTTGCGGATCCAGTTGGGTGTCAAGGTCACCGAAGGGCTGGGCGCGGGGGCACGGGCCTCGGTCGGCGCTGCTGCCGCCGAGGAGAGCATCGAACAGATCGTTGATCATCTGGCGGGCGCGCATATGTGTTTCATCACCGCTGGTATGGGTGGTGGTACCGGTACCGGTGCGGCCCCGATCATCGCGCAGGCAGCGCGGGAGCTGGGTGTGCTGACCGTGGGCGTGGTGACCAAGCCATTCCAGTTCGAAGGCGCCAAGCGGATGCGTCAGGCCGAGGACGGGGTCGACGCGCTGCAAAAGGTCGTCGATACGCTGATCATCATTCCGAACCAGAACCTGTTCCGCCTGGCCAACGAAAAGACCACCTTTACCGAGGCGTTCTCGATGGCCGACGACGTGCTGTACCAGGGCGTCAAGGGCGTGACCGACCTGATGGTGCGGCCCGGCCTGATCAACCTCGACTTTGCCGACGTACGCGCGGTGATGGACGAGATGGGCAAGGCGATGATGGGCACCGGCGAGGCCGAGGGCGAAGACCGCGCGGTGCAGGCGGCCGAAAAGGCCATCGCCAACCCGCTGCTGGACGAAATCAGCCTGAACGGCGCCAAGGGCGTGCTGATCAACATCACCGGCGGTCATGACCTGACCCTGTTCGAACTGGACGAGGCGGCCAATATCATCCGCGAGAAAGTGGACCCGGACGCGAATATCATTGTCGGTTCCACACTCGATACCTCTATGGAAGGGGCAATGCGGGTTTCGGTCGTGGCGACTGGGATCGATGCGGTCGATGTCAATGCCGACTTGCCGGTGCCGCGCCGGTCGATGAACGCTCCGCTCAAGCAGAAGGTTGCCGCTGAAGAGCGACCGGCGCCGCTGACCCTGGAACAGCCGGCTGCGGCTCCGGCCCCGGTTGCCGAAGCGGCAGAAGAACCGACGCTGTTCGAAGGTATGGAAGTCGAGCAGATTGCGGCCCATGATCTGGGCGAGGATATCTTTGAGGCCGACGAGCCAGAACTCCTGGATGACGACGGCCTGCCGCCACCGGCCTATCAACCGCAAGTGCCGGAGTTTGCGCCGCGTGCTTACGAGGAAGAGGAAGTGCAGGTAGAGGCATTTGTGGCACCGCGCGCTCCGGCGCCGGGCACACCCTCGCCTGAGGCGCTGCGCCGGCTTCAGGCCGCCGCCCAAAAAGCGCCGCAGGCACCGCAGCAAGGCCAGCGCCCGGCACCGCATGGGACAGCCGAAAAGCCGCGGTTCGGGTTCAACCGGCTGATTGACCGGATGACCGGACATGCCGCCGACGTGCCGCCCGAACGCGCCGCCGCACCGGCGCGGCAGCAGCCGACGATGCGCCAGACTGACGCTACGGCACCCGCGCGGGCAGAGAGCGATCCGGATCAGGAGCGGATTGAAATCCCGGCCTTCCTGCGCCGTCAAGCCAACTGATAGCGGTCACAATACTTCTGGATAGGGTCGCCTCTGGGCGACCCTTTTCTGTTGTAAAACAGGTTGTTGTATAGGGCCGGGCGGAGTTTTGCCGATCTGTTACAGACTTGTTTCAATCGGTTACAAAGATTGAGTTGAGCCTTTGGGGGTGGTCGCTTACCTGAGATGCAACACAGCTCGTAGAGGCTGTAAACAGCTGGCAGAGGCCCATCTTGCAACATACGCTGAAAACCTCGGTGACCTTCCAGGGGAATGGTCTGCACAGCGGAGCCCCCGCCAAACTGACCCTTCGTCCTGCCGCCGCCGGCCATGGAATCTGGTTCAAGCGGACGGACATCGAGATCGGCGACTCCATGATCCCGGCGATCTATGATCTGGTCGAGCGCACCCCGCTGTGCACCCGTCTGGTCAACGACGCCGGTGTTTCTGTTTCGACGGTCGAGCACATCATGGCTGCACTGGCGGGATGTGGCGTGCATAACGCGCTGATCGAGATCGATGGGCCCGAGGTGCCGATAATGGACGGATCGGCTGTGGAGTTCGTGCGCGGTATCATGGCGCGTGGTGTGCGGCGCCAAGCGGCGCCGGTGCTGGCCTATCAGGTGCTCAAGACGGTGACGGTCGAGAAGGATGGCGCCCGGGCGACCCTGATGCCTTCGGACCGGCTGGAGATCGAATTCACTATCGACTTTGCCGATGCGGCGATCGGTCGCCAGACCCGCCGGATGGACATGCGCAACGGCAGTTTCGCCCGCGAGTTGAGCGACAGTCGCACCTTCTGCCGCCGGGCCGATGTCGAGGCGATGCGCGCCAACGGGCTGGCCCTGGGCGGGACGCTGGACAACGCGGTGGTGGTCGATGGTGCCGAGGTGTTGACGCCGGGCGGGTTGCGCCATGCCGACGAAGCGGTGCGCCACAAGATGCTGGATGCGCTGGGCGATCTCTATATGGCGGGCGGTCCGATTCTTGGCCGGTATGTGGGTGAAAAGGCGGGGCATTCCCTGACCAACACCTTGCTCCGGACCCTGTTCGAGGAGCCGGGCGCGGTGCGCCCGATCCTGTGCACGCCGGAACAGGCGGCGCTGTTGCCGGGTCAGGGCCTGGTTTGGGCTGAAATTCCGCAGGTTGCCTGAGTTTTTGTCCATGCCGCGCATGGCACGACTCAAATTCACCGTCGCCCGGCCAACAGGCCGGGCGATGCGTTTAGGGCGTTTTGCAGCGGAAATTAATGTGCTAGACCAAGGCGCAACCGGGGGACACACTCCGCTCGCAAGACGACAAGGACAAGCGGCATGATGGGCATCAGGGCAGGGGCCAGGATTATCGGCGCGTTACTTCTGGCGACGGTTCTGGCAGCATGTAGCGGAGGCGGATTCCGCCCTGCGGCGGATCGTACCCAGAACCTTGAATCCTATACGCCGGAACAGATTTTCGAACGCGGCGAATACGAGCTGTCGCAGAAACGCACCGACGACGCCGCTTTTTACTTCTCTGAGGTCGAGCGGCTTTATCCCTATTCCAACTGGGCCAAGCGGGCGCTGATCATGCAGGCGTTCTCGTTCCATGCCGGCAAGGATTATCCCGAAAGCCGGGCGGCGGCGCAGCGCTATATCGACTTTTACCCGGCGGACGAGGATGCGGCCTATGCGCAGTATCTTCTGGCGCTGAGCTACTACGACCAGATCGACGAGGTCGGGCGAGATCAGGGACTGACCTTTCAGGCGCTGCAAGCGTTGCGGACGGTGATCGAGGTCTATCCGGACAGCGAATACGCGACCTCGGCGATTCTGAAATTCGACCTGGCCTTTGATCACCTTGCGGCCAAGGAGATGGAGATCGGCCGGTATTACCTGCGCCGTCAGCATTACACCGCCGCGATCAACCGGTTCCGCGTCGTGGTCGAGGATTTCCAGACCACCACCCATACCGCAGAAGCGCTGCACCGTCTGGTCGAGGCCTATCTGTCGCTGGGGCTGGTGAACGAAGCGCAGACCGCGGGCGCGATCCTGGGCTACAACTATCAGTCCTCGGAATGGTACGAGGCCAGCTATAAACTGTTGACGGCGCGCGGTCTGAAGATGCGCGATCCGGGCAACAACTGGCTGAGCCAGATTTATCGCCAGTCGATCAAGGGGCAGTGGTTGTAAGGGAATGGCGGGCCTCTGGCCCGTCTTGCGGGGCCGCTGATGCTTCGGGCGCTTGAAATCAGGGACATGCTTATCATCGACCGGCTGGAGCTTGAGTTCCAGCCGGGTCTGAACGTGCTGACCGGCGAGACCGGGGCGGGCAAGTCGATCCTGCTGGACAGTTTGGGGTTCGTGCTGGGTTGGCGTGGCCGCGCGGAACTGGTGCGGCAGGGCGCGGCACAGGGCGAGGTGACGGCGGAGTTTCATCTGGCAGACGGCCATCCAGCGCAGGAGATCCTAGCTGAGGCCGGGTTGCCGGGCGGCGACGAATTGATCCTGCGGCGGGTGAACACGGCGGATGGCCGAAAGACTGCCTGGGTCAATGACCGCCGCTGTTCGGGCGAGGTGCTGCGGGCGCTATCCGAGACGCTGGTGGAATTGCACGGCCAGCACGACGATCGCGGGCTTTTGAACCCGCGCGGTCATCGCGCGATGCTGGACGCCTATGCCGGCCATTCCGAGTTGATGGAGACAGTGCGCCGGGCCTGGACCGCACGGTCACAGGCGCGGCGCCGAGTCGAGACCGTAGAGGCCGAACTGGCGGCGGTGCGGGCCGAGGAGGACTTCCTGCGCCACGCGGTGGCCGAGCTGGACAAGCTGGAGCCGCAGCCGGGCGAAGAGGCGGCGCTGGATGCGCAGCGCCGAATGATGCAGGGGGCCGAACGCATTCGCGACGACGTGGCCCGCGCCTTCCAATTGTTGGGGGCCGAGGGGGCCGAGGGTGCGATGGGCGATGCCCTGCGCTGGCTCGAAGGGGTGAGCGACAAGGCGGGCGGCAGGCTGGAGAGCGCGGTTGCCGCCCTTGGTCGGGCGATGATCGAGCTGGGCGAGGCGCATTCCGGGGTCGAGGATTGCCTTGAGGCGCTGGATTTCAACCCGGTCGAGCTGGAACAAGCCGAAGAGCGGCTGTTTGCCATCCGGGCGCTGGCACGCAAGCACGAGGTGTTGCCCGACGAACTGGCGGGTTATGCCGATACACTCCGTGGCAAGCTGGCGGCGCTGGATGCGGGCGATGCTGACCTGGCGGATTTGCAGAAGGCATTGGCCCAGGCCGAGGCAGAGTATGACACCGCTGCCGGTATGCTGTCGCAGGCACGGCTGGCCGCGGGCCTGGACCTGGATGCGGCGGTGATGACGGAGCTTGCACCGCTGAAGATGGAGCGCGCGGTGTTCCAGACCCGGATGGAACCGGCGGAGCCGGGCCCGGAGGGGCGGGACGCGGTGACCTTTGAGGTAGCCACCAACCCCGGTGCGCCTGCGGGGCCGCTCAACCGCATCGCCTCGGGCGGCGAGTTGAGCCGGTTCCTGCTGGCGCTCAAGGTCTGCCTGCATGGCGATGACCGGGGCGTCACCATGATATTCGACGAGATCGACCGAGGGGTCGGCGGCGCGACGGCAGATGCGGTCGGGCGGCGGCTGGCGGCGCTGGCCGAGGGCGGGCAGGTTCTGGTGGTGACCCATTCACCCCAGGTGGCGGCGCGCGGCGGGTATCATTGGCGGGTGCAAAAGGATGTTACAGAAGGCGCGACTCTGTCGACAGTGGTGCCGCTGGACGCAGAGGACCGCGTTGACGAGATCGCGCGCATGGTGGCCGGAGACACGATCACCGAGGCGGCCCGGGCGGCGGCCCGGGCGCTGCTCACGTCCTGACCCGGGCGCAACACCTGGGCACTTGCAAGTGAGCGGAGGGGCAAAGCGTCTTTCCTGACGGGGCTGGCTGTCCTACTAAGGGGAAAAGGCATCCCGGGCGCAGAATGATCCAGTCCATCCGTACCGTTCTGGTGCAGCAGATGATGCAGGCAAAGGCGGAACTCGCCGATGCCTGGAAAGTGCTGCGCCATCGTGGCCCGAGCCAGGTGCAGTTCTGGTTCATCGCCCTGGCCATCGGTGTCGCCGCCGGGGCGGCGGCGGTTGCCTTTCGCAAGGGGATCAACGGGTTGCAGGCGGCGCTTTACGGCACCGAGGACGTGCATTTCCTGCACAGTTTTGCCGAGCATCTGCACTGGTCCTGGATCCTGCTGATCCCGACCCTTGGCGGGCTTGTGGTAGGTCTTGTGCTGCACTGGACCACGCCCGATGGGCGTGTGCGCGCGGTCGCGGATGTGATCGAGGGCGCCGCGCTTAGCGATGGACGGGTCGAGGTGCGCGCCGGGATCGGGTCGATGATCGCTTCGCTGATCACGCTGAGTTCCGGCGGGTCGTCCGGCCGCGAGGGGCCGGTGGTGCATATGGCGGGGGTGATCTCGACCTGGGTCTGCCGCAGGATCGACGCCGACGGGATCACCGGGCGCGACCTGTTGGGATGCGCCGTGGCGGCGGCGGTGTCGGCCAGTTTCAATGCGCCGATCGCGGGGGTTCTGTTTGCGCTGGAGGTGGTGCTGCGCCATTTCGCGGTGCATGCCTTTGCCCCGATTACCATTGCGGCGGTGGCGGGAACGGTAGTCAACCGGCTGGAACGTGGCGATGTGACCGAGTTCGTGCTGGAGACGCCGGGCTCGCTGCAATTCTATGTGGAACTGCCCGCCTTTCTGCTGTTGGGGCTGATCTGCGGGCTCGTTTCGCTGGTGCTGATGCGGGCGATCTTTTTTGCCGACAGCTTCGGCACGCTGGTGCAGAACCGGTTACGCTTTCCCCGGTGGCTGCGCCCGGCGGTGTCGGGCGCGCTGTTGGGGCTGATGGCGATCTGGTTCCCGCATATCATCGGTGTCGGCTACGAGACCACGATCCTGGCGCTGAGCGGCGAGCTGGCGCTGGGCACGGCGATCCTGTTTGCGGTGATGAAGACGGCGGCGCTGGCGATCACCATGGGGGGGCGGATGGGCGGCGGCGTGTTCTCACCCGCGCTGATGATCGGGGCGCTGACCGGGCTGGCCTTTGGCCTGATCGCCACCAGCCTGCTGCCGGATGTCTCGGGCACGCACGTTCTCTATGCCTTTGCGGGCATGGGGGCGGTGGCGGCCGCGGTGCTGGGGGCGCCGATCTCGACCACGCTCATCGTGTTCGAACTGACCGGGGACTGGCAGATCGGGCTGGCGGTGATGGTTGCGGTCAGCATGTCGACGGCGCTGGCCTCGCGCCTTGTGGACCGGTCGTTCTTCCTGACGCAACTGGAGCGGCGCGATGTGCATCTGGCCGCCGGTCCGCAGGCCTATCTGCTGGCGTTGCTGCGGGCAGGTGCGGTGATGCGGCCGCTGGGCGATGCGCGCTGTATCTCGCGCGAGGAATGCGAGACGCTGATGGCCGACGGCGTGTCGATCCAGGCGGGCGCGACGCTGGAGGCGGCAATGCCCTGGTTCGACCGGGACGAGATGTGGTGCATTCCGGTGGTGATCCGGGACGAGGATGGCGGTGAAACCCCGGTCGGCGCGCTTTATCATGTGGACGCGCTCAAGGCTTACAACCGGGCGCTGGCGGCGACGGCGGCAGAGGAACATTCCTGATTCAGGGGCGCGGGGTGAGAAGCCTGGACCGGTTGGTCGTCGGGTAGTGAGCCGGACGCAATGATTGAACTCTGCTCTGTTTTAAACATCATGGCTTGCCCATCAGGGTGAGAGCTTGTCGTATCTCGCCGCGCCAAGGGGGGACGGCAACGCTCCAAGTTTGCGGGTATTGCAGTAAGTGATTGCGAATGCGGTCCTATTAACCGAAGATGTATAAACAAGTTGGTGTGTAGAAAGTTCAAGGCGGGCATATGAAGGTTCTGCTGGCAGATGATCACGATCTGGTTCGGGACGCATTGAAGGCATATCTGGAAAGCGAGAAAGATATAGTCGTCATCACTGTTCCGGACCTGAACTCTGCATGCGAGGCGGCCAGCAAGTCATTGTTCGATGTGGTTCTGCTGGATTACGCTATGCCCGGGATGAATGGCCTTGAAGGGATGAGTAAGGCGATGGAGGCCGGCGATGGCCGCCCGGTCGCTATCATGTCCGGCACCGCCAGCAAATCTGTTGCCCAGAGCGCTTTGGCCGCCGGAGCTGCGGGTTTCTTGCCCAAGACGATGGGGGCAAAGTCTCTGGTCAATGCGGTGCGCTTTATTGCAGCAGGCGAGACATACGTCCCGGTCGATTTCATGAACTCGAGCGACGCCGAGCGGAAACATCCGATTGCGGCCGACCTCAGCAGTCGCGAGTTGGAGGTTTTGGAACGCCTCTGTCTGGGTTTGGCCAACAAGGAAATTGCCCGGGAGTTAGACCTGCAGGAGGTCACGATCAAGCTGCATGTCAAAACCCTGTGCCGCAAGTTGCATGCAAAGAACCGGACCCAGGCGGCTCTGATTGCAAAAGATGCGGGTCTGTTCTGAAGGGCCGTATAAAGACCTTGATCACGGGCAGGCGGAGCTCCCGAACAAGTGAAGGGGATGACTAAGGCTGCGGTGCAAGTCCAATACTATTCTTTAGGATAGCTCAAATACCTGAAAGGGCTGCTTTCAGAACATCAGGATATATCCATAGTTCTGCTAACTTGTACGCTTGAAGATGGGGCGATGATTTTGAAGTACCTGAAGACACTCCTTTCCTTTGCGATTTTTCTGTTTTGGACTGGTTCGGTAACGGCTGGGGAACTGCCGGTTCCATCCCAGGACGTGGTTCTGGTGATATCAGGCAATATCGAGCAGACGAATTCGGGAAAAGACGCCCAGTTCGATCTGGCGATGCTGCGAGAGATGCGGCAGGTCTCCTTTGAAACGACAACACTGTGGACCGAGGGTGTCGTGCGGTTCAAGGGTGTCCCCTTGGCGGATATTCTTGCTCGTGTGGGTGTGACATCCGGCACTATCCGGGCGCATGCGGTGAACGACTATATTGTTCATATCCCCGTCGCCTCGGTCGAGGCGAATGCGCCGGTCGTAGCCTATGAGATGAATGGCCAGCCCATGTCCCGTCGTGACAAGGGACCGTTGTGGGTCGTCTATCCCTATGACTCGTCTGATCGTTTCCGGACAGAAACGATCTATACCCGCAGCATTTGGCAACTGGATCGGATCGAAATCATCCAATAGGCTTTTCACCTCGGGCCAGGGGACCACAGACACGAGGAGATAGATTGCGCGTTTTAGTAGGACCTCATAAACCAGTAGAATGATGTTCCAGCGCAAACAAGAGCGTGGCAGCACCGTTCTTGGTGCGATTGTCGGCGGCGGGCTGGCGGTACTGGTCCTGCTGGTGGCGTTGCTGACACGGCAAGCATTACAGGATGTGGAAAGCCTGAAATCCGCCATGTCCGACAACGTTCAATGGACGTTGTCGCAGACTGAGGTGGATCACGTTCACTTTGTGGACGCGCTGGAGGACGCCCTGGCTGTCCAGGGTCGTGAGCTGACTGCCACCGAAGTGGAGGAGATCCGTAAGGCCTTCGACATTTTCTTCAGCCGCAGCGGAATGCTAAAGGACGGCAAGCTGTTCTTTTCGCTCAATTCCCAGCCCGAGTTTACTGAACCTTTGCGTAAAATCCGGTCTGTTCTGATCGCGTACCTGCCTGTGATAGACGGACCGGATGACCGTCTGATCGCGGCGCTTCCGGGGTTGATGGCGGAAATCGACGGGCTGCGTCCACAGGTGCGCGAGATTTCGGTTCAGGGTCTTGCGCTGCTTGCCCGGCAATCGGACAACCGCAGAGAGGCGCTGGTCACCACCATCACACGGGCGATGGCATTGGTTGCGGGGCTTCTGGTCGCGTTGGTCACGGTCAGCGCATATCTGCTGTTCGTCAACCGAAAGACATTCAAGCGGGGTATTCAGATCCAGCAGGTTAGCGAACGGATCAAGACGGTTCTGGCCACCTCGCAGGACGCGGTTGTGGTGCTCGACATTTCATGGAGGGTGACAGAGTTCAACGCAGTCGCTGAGCGGATGTTCGGGTTTCGCGCGGCCGACGTGATCGGACGACCGGTGTCCGAAAACGTGATCCCGCTGAACATGCGGGATCTCCTCCACCAGAGAGATCGGCAGCGCGCCGCCAGAGAGCAGGTAGTGACAGCTGGTCCGCGGCTTGAACAGTTTACCGCCAGGCGCAAGGACGGCACGGTTTTTCCGGCGGAATTGACCCTTCAATCGGCCTTTGATGGGACCGAAGAGATCATCGTGGGGTTCATCCGGGATATCTCGCGCCAGGTCGGGGACGAAAAGGAACTCGTCGAGGCACGCGACCGGGCCCTGACCGGTGAAAAGGTGAAGGCCGAGTTCCTGACGGTGATGAGCCATGAAATCCGAACGCCGCTGAACGGGATACTTGGCAATCTCTCGCTTTTGGAAGAAACGGAACTGTCCGAAGAGCAAGCCGCGTATGTCCGCAGCATGGAGATCTCTGGAAAGCTGCTGATGGGGCACATCAATTCCGTGCTCGATATCGCCAGTCTCGAAGCGGGCAAAATGACGGTTGTGCTGAGTACGGTGGACACCGACGAGGTTCTACAGGAATGCGTCGAGAGCCAGTTTGCCAGCGCCGCCGCCCGGGGCAACAGTCTGGAATGGTATTGGGTCGGTAAGCGGGCGCCCTGGGTGATCACCGACAGGCGGCATCTGCAACAGATCCTGCTGAACCTGCTGGGCAATGCAATCAAGTTCACGGAAAACGGCCATATCGCCATCGAGGTGGAGCAAAGCCCGCTGCCGTCGAACGGCGGGCGGAAACAGCCGGGGCTGGAGTTTCGGGTGGTAGACACGGGAATGGGCATACCGGAAGAACAATTCGACCTGATCTTTGATGATTTTCGAACAACTGACGCCTCGTTTAGGAGATCGGCGGGAGGGACCGGTCTGGGCTTGGGGATCGCTAGACGGTTGGCGCGCAACCTTGGCGGCGAGATCGGTGTCGAAAGCATGCTGGGTGAGGGCAGCGTCTTTCATTTCCACATCCCGGTACAAATCGCCACGGCGCCGGATGCGCACAGGCACGTGGATAGCGGTTTCTTGGAATCGGCAACGTTCGATATCCTGGTTGTCGAGGACAACGAGATCAATTTGCAGGTCGTCAGCACCATGCTGAGAAAGCAGGGGCACCGGGTGGCGGCCGCGGTGAACGGGCAGGCGGCTGTAGAACAGGCCGCCGGCCGGCGTTTCGATCTCATCCTGATGGATATCAGCATGCCGGTCATGGATGGATTGGAGGCAACCCGCCTGATCCGCAGGGGAACCGGCGCCTCGCGCGATTCCGTTATCGTTGCCTTTTCGGCCAATGTTCTGCCCGGTGACAGGCAGAACTTTCTTGCCGAGGGCATGAACGGGTTTCTGGGCAAGCCGCTGGTTCTGAAGGACCTCCGTCGTCTGTTGTTGGAGCATGTGCCAAAGGCGCGTGCAAAGCGGGCAAACGGTGCAGTGGATGTGGCCGAGCCGGACGGTTCCGAGCTGGTTCGGACCCGGATCTCGGAAATGCGCGAGGTGCTGGGGGACGACGGGACCGGACAGCTGTTGCAGCGTCTCACCTGCGAGTTCGACGATCTTCTCGCCGGTATCGATGCCGATTTGCGGGCCGGTTGCGGATGGCCCGCGCTGGCGGACAGCATCCACAAGGCGGCGGGCAGCGCGGGGGCGTTCGGGCTGGTCGAGATACAGACGCTGCTGGCCGAGATGGAGGATGCGGCGAAGGCATCGGATGCCGCGGCGATCCATGTGGGCAAGGCGCGGCTAGAGGGCGCGTGGTCGGAAAGCCGCCCGTTGCTGCGGCTCTGACGCGAGAGGCCCGGTGGCACCGGGACGCCGGTGCCGGTCAGATGTGGTTCAGACGATGGCGTTCGAGCAGCGCGACCATCATGTCGCCGGCGGCCCGGCGGTGCTGGTGGTGGATGTCACCCGCCAGATAGGGGTGGCCTGCGCGGATGGCCTCGTAGACGCGGCGGTGATCGGCGTTGGACTGAATCGGTTTGGGCCGCATGAACAGGGTGACCGCGCGCGCCCGGCGCACCTGGTCGGTCATCAGCATGACCATCGCGCCGAGGCGGGTGTTGCCCCCGAGACGGACCAGTTCCAGGTGAAACCGGTCGTCCGCCTCGGCCCAGGCGTCGAGATCGTTCCTGTCGAGCGCCGCGTCCATATCCGAGATCGCCTTTGCCAACCCGGCCAGTTCCGCGTCGTCGGGCCGCCGCTCGGCGGCGCGCCGTGCGGCGAGGCTTTCAAGCTCGGTGAGGATGTCATAGATCTCGCGCATGTCGGAGGGGGAGACGGGCAGGATGCGCACCCCCTTGCGCGGGCGCAATTCCAGCAGGCCCTGGCCTTCGAGCATCAGGGCAGCTTCGCGCACCGGAGTGCGCGACATGCCAAGCCGGTCGGCCAGTTCGGTTTCCAGGTGGTCGGACCCTGCGGCAAGGGTGCCGTCAAAGATCATACGGCGCAAGTCCTGCACGGCGCGCTGGGTGTTGGACAGAGGTTTGGCGTCGGGTTGTTTCACGGGGCCTCCAACGTAATCTTGCGGCCGGTTTCGGCCGAGGTGTAAATCGCGGCTTCGATTTCGAGCACACGCAGATAGTCGCGGGCGCGGTTTTCCAGCGGGGCCCGGGCCAGAAGGCTAGATACGACATGGGTTTGCAAGGCATGCACGCAGTCGCCACCGAACCCGGTCCAGTTGTCGGGGGGCAGGATACAGGTGAGCTCCAGCGCGCCGAACCGGCGGTACCAGAGAGAGCCGTCGCCGCGCAGAGACAGGCTGCCGCCCGCGCCTTCGATCAGCGCCTCTCCCATGGTGCGACGCAGGTTGTCGGCGGCATGATCCAGGCAGCGGTTGCCGTCAAAGAGCGCCCGCACGCCGCCGGGATGGTCGAAGAGGATCAGGCCCGCATCCTCGCCTGCGATCACCGGGTTGACGCGGCGCAGGTCGGCGTAGACGGCTGTTGGCTCGCCAAGCAGGTAGCGGAAGGTGTCGATCCAATGCACGGCGGTTTCATGGATTAGGAGGCGTTTCATCGTCCGGAAATAGGGTTGCCGATCAAGATAGGCATCGGCCCCCTGTCCGTCGCCGGGACGCAGGCGAAACGTGACCTGCTGTACGGCGCCGATCCGCCCGCCGTCGATCGCCTGTTTCGCGGCGCGGTACCAGGGCTGGAAACGGAAGTTCTCGTGGATCACGAGCAGGGCGCCGGCGGCCTCGGCCTCGGCCGTGATCTGTCGCGCCTCGGCCAGGTCGCGGCAAAAGGGTTTCTGGCAGATCATCGCCTTGACCCCGTGCGCCAGCGCGGTGCGGATCGCTGCTGCCTGGGCTTCAGGTGGCAGGATGATGTCGAGCAGGTCCGGTTGCGTTTCGGTCAGCATCCGGGCGAGGTCATCAAAGCCGGGCAGGCCGGTGGCCCGGGCGCGCGCGATATCGCGGTCGCAGGTGCCGACGAGGTCGACATTGTCCATCCGCGACCAGCTGCCAAGATGGTACTGGCTGAAATATCCGGCACCGGCACAGGCGACACGCAGCAGGGTCATGGCAGAGACAAAGCCCGGGCGACCGCATCCGCCGCAGCCCGCGTTCCGGCGGTGCCGCCCAAGTCGCGGGTCAGGGCAGCCCCCTCGGCGATCACCTGTTCGACCGCCTGACGCAGGCGATTGCCATCGCGGCGCAGTCCGTCATTGTCGTGTTTGTCGCCCAGCCAGTCGAGCATCATCGCCGCCGACAGCAGCATGGCAAACGGGTTGGCAAGACCCTGGCCCGCAATGTCGGGCGCGGTGCCATGGCAGGGCTGGAACACCGCGTGATCCAGCCCGATATCGGCCGAGGGCGCCATGCCGAGCCCGCCCATCAGCCCGGCCCCGAGGTCGGACAGGATGTCGCCGAACATGTTTTCGGTGACCAGAACGTCGAAATCCCAGGGCCTCTGCACCATCCACAGCGCCATGGCATCGACATAGGCGTGATCTGCCGTCAGGTCCGGGTGGCGTGCGGCCTCTTCTTCGAAAATCTTGCGGAAGAAAGCGAAGGCGCGGAACACGTTGGCCTTGTCGACGCAGGTGACCCGGCCCTTGCCGCGCCCCGATGCCTTGCGCCGGGCGGCGAGGTCAAACGCAAAGCGGAACAGTTTTTCGGAGGTGTCGCGGGTGATGCGCAGGGTTTCGCGGGCCTCGGTGTTGGTGACCTCGCCACGGCCCTTGGTAAAGAACAGCCCCTCGGTGCTTTCCCGGATCAGGACAAAGTCGATGGTCTTGCCCGGCGGCAGGGTCAGCGGCCCGGGCTGGCCCGGGCGCAGCGTCACCGGCCGCACCCCGGCAAAGAGCGACAGCTCCATCCTGAGGTCGATCTGCGGAGTGATCTCGGTGCCGTCGGGATAGCGCACGTCGGGCAGGCCCATCGCCGACAGCAGGATCGCATCCGAGGCGCGGGCCAGCGCCAGCGATGAAGCGGGCAGGGCGGTGCCGGTGTCGCGATAATGGCCTGCCCCGGCGGGCGCCTCGGCGAAATGGAGCGCATAATCCGGGGCGGCATCGGCAAGCGATTGCAGGATCTCCACGGTTGGGGCGGTGATCTCGGGGCCGATGCCGTCGCCCGGAAAGACGGCGATCTGATAGGCATTTTGCATCGTGTTCGGTCCCTTTCTGACGGCGTCCGCGACGGGCGCGCGGGTTGGTTTTCTGAAATGTTGACAATGTATACGTTAACGCATACGAAAAGAATTGCAGTATGTCTACCGTCAATCGACAAGACAAAAGCTTTGCCAGGCCGGAGCGGGGAGGCGGGATGTTCGCAGTCACTGTAAGCTTCAGGATTCATCCCGAGAGGGTGGATACGTTCTTGCCCCTGATGATCGAGAATGCGCGCGCATCGCGGGACCTGGAGCCGGGATGTCGCCAATTCGACATCTGCCGCGACGGCGGCGAGATATTCCTCTATGAAATCTATGACGACCGGCGCGCCTTTGACGCACATCTGGCCAGCGCGCATTACAGGGCCTTCGATGCCGCCGTCGCTGGCATGGTGGCCGAAAAGACGGTGCGGTTCTACGAGGAGGTGATCCGATGAGCGATTGGGAAGTGCATGCGGTGAAATACGCCGACCGCGACAACCGGACCCGCGCGGACAGCTTCATCTTTGACGACAATCACGACGCGCCGCATGCGATGGACTATTACATGTGGCTGCTGCGGCGCGGTGACCGGGTGATCCTGGTCGATACCGGTTATGACGATGGTGAGGCGCGCGACCGGGGCCGACCGATCAGGATCGACCCCCAGGCGGCGCTGGCGCCGCTGGGGGTCACGCCCGACGAGGTGGACGAGATCATCGTGACCCATCTGCATTACGACCATGCGGGCGGTCTGGCGCTGTTTCCCAATGCGCATCTGCATCTGCAAGCAGCCGAGATGGCCTATGCCACCGGTCCCTGCATGTGCCACGACACGCTGCGCATGCCCTTTACCGCCGGTCACGTGTGCGAGGCGGTGACGCGGCTCTATCGCGGCAAGTTGAGTTTCCACGAGGGCGATGCCGAGATTGCCGATGGTGTAACGGTGCATTGCATTGGCGGCCATTCGCGCGGGTTGCAGGCGGTGCGGGTGCGCACCACCGCCGGATGGCTGGTGCTGGCCTCGGACGCGGCGCATTTCTACGAGAACCTCTGGCTGAGAAAACCCTTTCCCATCGTGGTCGACATGGAGGACATGCTGGAGGGATTCACCCGGCTGGAAAAACTGGCCTCGCGCCGGGAGTTGATCGTGCCGGGGCATGACCCACTGGTACGCAAGGTGTTTCCATCCGAGGTGGCAGCGCATATCACCAGACTGGACAAGGGTCCGGTTCGGGAGATCAGCATATGAAGATCGGCGTCATCGCGGATGATTTCACCGGCGCATCCGACATCGCGCTGACGCTGGCCGAGGCCGGGTTTCGCGTGGCGCAGTTCATCGGCGTGCCCGATGACCCGGCGGAGGGGTCGCTGGATGCAGGCGTGGTGGCGTTGAAATCGCGCACGGCGCCGGTGGAGGAGGCTGTCCGCGACAGTCTTGCCGCCTGCGACTGGCTGCTGGCGCAAGGATGTCAGCAGATCGTCTCCAAGGTCTGTTCGACCTTCGACAGCACGCCCGAGGGCAATATCGGCCCGGTGCTGGAAGCGCTGGCCGAGCGATTGGGCGCGCGGCATGTGCTGGTTTGCCCCGCCTTTCCTGAAAATGGGCGCGCGGTCTATCAGGGGCATCTTTTTGTCGGCGACCGGCTGTTGAACGAAAGCGGGATGCAGGATCACCCTTTGACACCTATGACCGATGCCGATCTGCGCCGGGTTCTGGCGGCGCAGACCACCTGGCCTGTCGCGCACGTTCCGGCGCAGGTGGTGGCGCAGGGTAGTGAGGCGATTGTCGCGGCCCTGCCCGAGGCGCGCGCGATGGTGATCGTCGATGCGATCCGCGATGCGGATCTCTTTGCCATCGGTCAGGCGGCGCGGGGGCAAGTGCTGATCTGTGGCGGGTCGGGGATCGCGCTGGGCCTGCCCGCCAATCATGGCGCGACACCGGCGCAGCCGGGCTGGCAGCCGGTGACGGGGCCGGGGGTTGTCCTGTCGGGTTCCTGTTCGCGAGCGACGCGGGCGCAGGTGGCAAGATATGCCGCCGCGCATCCGGCTTTTGAGGTGACCGCCGAGGCGGCTGTTGCCGGAGCGGTGACCGCAGCGACTCTGGCCGAATGGGTCGTGGCGCAGGACGGTGTGCCGCTGGTCTATTCCTCGGCCGACCCGCAGGTTGTGCAGGCCGCGCAGGAGACATATGGGCGCGAGGTTGCAGCACATGCCATCGAGGGGCTGTTTTCGCAACTGGCCGCCGCGCTGGTGGAGCAGGGATACAGCCGGATTGTTGTCGCGGGCGGCGAGACCTCGGGTGCGGTTGTTTCGGGGCTGAAGGCCGGGGTTCTGAACATCGGCCCCCGGATCGCGCCGGGCGTGCCGGTGGTGCGGATCGAGGGGCGAGATGTGGCTTTGGCGCTGAAATCGGGGAATTTCGGGGACGAAGATTTCTTTGAAACCGCGCTGGCACTGATGGAGGGCAGGGGATGAGCGAAGAGGCGCGTGCCCGCGAGGATATCTGCCGCATCGCCAAGTCGATGTTCGACCGCGGGCTGACCTGCGGTGCCTCGGGCAATATCTCGGTTCGCCTGTCCGACGGGCGCCTGCTGGTGACGCCCACGGGCAGTTCGATGGGCTTTCTCGATCCGGCCCGTATCAGCCTGATGTCCGGGGATTGCCGCCATCTGGGCGGCGATGCGCCGACCAAGGAAATCCCTCTGCATTCCGCGTTTTATGACACCAGGGCCGGGACGGGCGGGGTGGTGCATCTGCACTCGACCCATTCTGTCGCCCTGTCAATGCTGCCCGAGGTTGACCCCGACAACGTACTGCCGACCTTGACGCCTTATGCGCTGATGCGGTTGGGCAAGGTACAGCTGTTGCCGTTCTTTCTGCCCGGCGACGAGGGCATGGGGGCTGCGGTGCGTGGGCTGGCGGGCAAACGCTCGGCGGTGCTGCTGGCCAACCATGGGCCGGTGGTGGCGGGCAAGGATCTGTGGGCGGCGGCCTATGCCATCGAGGAGCTGGAGGAAACCGCCAAGCTGGCTCTGCTGACCCGGGGGGTGAACCCGCGCGCCTTGAGCGAAGAACAGGTTCGCGCGGTGGTGCGCGCCTTTGACATCGACTGGTGACGGGCGCGCCAGCCGTGACGTCGCGGCAAAGGGCTTCCTGCCTGCTCCGGCGCTGTCGAAAGGATTGGCCAGACGCGGAAAATCCTTACAGTCGTTAGCGGAGAGGGAGGACGTGACGATGATAGCTATCCTGTACCGCCGTGCGGTCATGGCCGATGTCCTCCAGGGCTTGAAGGGAGACGCCGCATGACCGACCAGACGCCCCCCAAACGTCTTGGCATGACCCTGCGCGACCGGCTGCACCAGGACGAGGGCTGGGTCTATATGACCGGGATGCAGGCGCTGGTGCGGCTGCCGATCCAGCAGCACCGGCGCGATGCGGTGGCGGGGCTGAATACCGGCGGCTATATCTCGGGCTATCGCGGCTCGCCCATGGGCACCTATGACATGGCGCTGTGGCAGGCCGAGAAAGAGCTGAAGGCGCATAACATCCATTTCCAGCCAGGGGTGAACGAGGATCTGGCCGCCACCGCGACCTGGGGGTCGCAGATGGTAGGTCTGTTTCCGGGCGCGCGTGTGGATGGGGTATTCTCGATCTGGTACGGCAAGGCGCCGGGCATGGACCGGTCGATGGATCCGCTGCGGCATGCAAACCTGTCGGGGACCAATCCCAAGGGCGGCTCGCTGATGCTGGTGGGCGATGACCACGGAGCCAAATCCTCGACCGTTGCGTGCTATTCCGACATGAACTTCGCCTCGCTGGGCGTGCCGCTTCTGGCGCCTGCGAATGCGCAGGACGTACTGGACATGGGGTTGCACGGGATCGCGATGAGCCGGTTTTCATCCACTATCGTGGGCATGAAACTGGTGACCGATGTGGTCGAGGGCGGCGGCTCGGTCTATGTGGCGCCGGACAGCCCGGCCATCGCGCTGCCCGAGGACGGCGGCCCGGACACCTCCATCAAACCCTTTGTGCCGATACTGGAGCAGGAGCGGGTGCTGTGGGACGTCAAGCTGCGCAAGGCGCTGGATTACGCCCGCGCCAATGGGTTGAACCGGATCAGCGGTGCGTCTGACGCGTGGATCGGCGTGGTGGCGGCTGGCAAGGCCTGGCAGGACCTGAACCAGGCGCTGTCGGGGCTTGGCTATCGCGACGGGAAACTGGGCGGGATGCCGGTGCGGCTGTTGAAGGTCGGCATGATCTGGCCGCTCGACGATACGGTGATCAGGGAATTCGCCGAAGGGCTCGACGCAATCGTCGTAGTCGAGGAAAAACGCGGAATGCTGGAGGACCAGATCCGCGCCAGCCTTTATGGAACGGCGCGCGCGCCCCGGATCGTGGGCAAGACATTCTCGGGCCGGGCCTATGACCCGCAGGCGGGCGATACGGCCTTCCCGGGGTTTGGCGAGATCGATCCGAACATGGTCACCCGCATTCTGGTGCGGGTGGCGCAGGAAACAGACCCCGACTGCGGCCTGTCGATGCCGAACCATCCTAGCCGGCCACCGGCGCTGGCGGGCGGGGTGATCCGGGCGCCGTCATTCTGCGCCGGTTGTCCGCACGGGCGCTCGACCCAGGTGATCGACGGCAGCCGGGCGCTGGCCGGGATCGGGTGCCATACGATGGCGATGATGCGTGATCCGGCCAAAACCAACTCGGTCAGCCATATGGGTGGCGAGGGGGCGATGTGGCTGGGGCAATACCCGTTCACCGACGAGACGCATGTGTTCGCCAACATGGGCGACGGGACCTATTTCCATTCGGGCCTGATGGCTATTCGCGCGGCGGTCGCGGCCAAGGCCACGATGACCTACAAGCTGCTGCATAACGGCTTTGTGTCGATGACCGGCGGGCAGCCACATGATGGCGAGGTGAGCCCGGAACAGATGGTGCGCCAGCTGAAGGCCGAGGGCGTGGGGCGCGTTGCGCTGGTGTCGGACGAGCCCGAGAAATACGAGGGCAAGGCGCTGGGCGAGGGGGTCACCCTGCATCCGCGTACCGAGCTGGCCGTCGTACAGGCCGAGATGCGCAAGCTGCCCGGCGTGACCGTGATCATCTATGACCAGCCCTGCGCCACCGAGCGGCGGCGGCTGCGCAAACGCGGCAAATGGGTCGATCCGGACAAGCGGGTGTTCATCAATCCTGAGGTCTGCGAAGGCTGCGGCGACTGTTCCACCGTCTCGGCCTGCATGGCGATCGAGCCGCTGGAAACCGAGTTCGGACGAAAGCGGATGATCAACCAGTCGTCCTGCAACAAGGATTTCTCCTGCGTCGAGGGGTTCTGCCCCTCTTTCGTGACCGTCACCGGCGCCACCCCGCGCAAGGTGCAGGCAGCCGAGGTCGAGATCGACGTGAGCCACCTGCCGGCGCCGCGCCCACGCGCCATCGACGGGTCGTGGTCCATTCTTGTTTCGGGCATTGGGGGCGCCGGGGTTGTGACCGTGGGCCAGACGCTGGCGGTTGCGGCGCATGCCGACGGGTTCTACTCCTCGAACCTCGACATTACAGGGCTGGCGCAGAAATACGGCGCCGTGCACAGCCATATCAAGATCGCGCTCAGCCCCGAGCAGATGCGCGCGACGCGTATCGCGGCGGGCGAGGCGGATGCGCTCATTGGCTGTGATCTGGTGGTGGCGGCGGGCGATGAGGCGCTGTCGAAACTGACGCCGGGCAAGTCGGTGGCGGTAAGCGATACGACCGTGGTGCCGACGTCCGAGTTTTCAAAAAATCCCGACTGGCAATTGAGCGGTGCGGAACAGGCCGCCCGCCTGACCGGGCTCTTGGGGGCGGATGCGCAGGTGCTGGAGGCCCAGCACTTGGCCGAGCGGGTGATGGGCGACCGGGTCTATGCCAATATGGTGCTGATGGGGGCAGCCTGGCAGCAGGGCGGTATCCCACTGTCGTTAGAGGCGATCCACCGCGCTATTGATCTGAACGGTGTTGCCGTGGCCCGGAATCGCAAGGCCTTTGATCTGGGGCGCCTGGCGCTGGCCGATCCGGCTGCCGCCCGGCGGTTGGCGGGCGATGATGCCCCTGTCGCGCTGGGTGAACGCCGCGAACCGACGCTGGCTGAGATCATGGACCTTCGGGTGGCGGAGCTGACCGCCTACAAGGACGCGGCCTTTGCCAAACGCTATACCGACATGGTGGATCGGATCGCCGACGCCGGGTTGAGCGAGGCGGCGCAGCGCGCGGTCGCGCGGGGGTACTACAAGTTGCTGGCGGTCAAGGACGAATGGGAGGTGGCGCGGCTTTACGGCAAGCCTGAGTTCCGCGCGCAGCTTGAAGCGACCTTTGAGGGTGATATGGAACTGACCTTTTTCTTCGGCGCCTGGCCCTTTGGGGGCACCGACCCCAAGACCGGCAAGCAGGTCAAGGGCGCGGTCAAGGGCAAGACCGCGATGCGGGCCTTTGGCCTGATGAACCGGCTGCGTTTCCTGCGCGGCAGCGTCCTCGACCCGTTCCGCAATTCCGAGGAGGTGCGTCTAGCGCGTCAGTTGCTGACCGAATACGAGGCCGATATCGACTTTGCCATCGCCCACTGGTCGGACGCGGCGGCAGCGCGAATTATCGAATTGCTCGACCTTCCCGAACATATCCGGGGCTATGGTCACGTCCGTGAACGCCACGCTAAAGCGGTCGCGCAAAAGCGCGTTGCCCTGCGGGCTGCGATCGGGGCGGCACAGACAGAGGCCGCATAGCTGCGGCTTCTGTTTCTCAGATTTGGAGCGATCCGACACTGGCGCCGCCGCAGACATAGAGAGTCTGGCCGGTGACAAAGCTGTTTTCGGGGTCGCAAAAGAACAGAAAGGCGCGGGTGACGTCATCGACCCGGCCAAGGCGGCCCATGGGAATGCGTTTGGCCAGCGCCTCTTGCTGTGAGCTGTCCTTTTCCACGATACCCCAGAAATTGTCGGTCAGGATCGGACCCGGGGCCACCACGTTGACGGTTATGCCATGCGGCGCCAGTTCCAGTGCCCAGGTGCGGGCCATGCCGATCATGCCCGCCTTGGTGGCGCCATAGGCGGTGCGGGTGGGCGCGCCGAGCGCCGCGCGCGAGCCGTTGAACATCACCCGCCCGAAGGCCCGCGCCTTCATCGTGGGCAGAAACGCCTTGAGCAGGGTCAACGCCGAGCCGAGGTGCAATTGTGCCAGCCCGGTGATGTCCGAGGCTTCGGCCTCTTCGATCAGGTTGGGCCAGATCAGGCCCGCGTTGTGGATCAGGTGGGTGACCTGGTGGCTGGATGCCGCTTGCGCGGCGGCATCGGCCACAGCTTGTGGGTCCAGGAGATCGGCCTCGACCGAGTGGAGGCGGGGATGGGTGAACTCGGGGGCGTGGCGCGAGATCGACACGACCGTGTAGTCGCGCGCCAGGAGCGCTTGCGCCAGATCGGCGCCGATGCCCTTGTTGCCCCCGGTGATGACGGCGGTATGGGTCATGTCTCCTCCACCAGCGCCAGTACCCTGAGCGGGCTGCCGGTGCCGTTCTTGATCTTGAGGGGCGCTGCGATCAGCACCGCGCCGGTGGGCGGTAGCTGGTCGAGGTCCGACAGGCATTGCAGCCCGAACCGCCCTGCGCCGTGCAGGTAGTAATGCGCCGGGTAGGGCGGGGTATAATGGCTGCCCTGACCGGCATCGGTGCCCACGGTTTCGACGCCAAAACCGCGAATGTCGCGCTGGTCGATCAGAAAGCGGATCGCTTGCGGAGTGGGACCGGGCGAATGCGGCCCGTCCTCACGCATGTTGAGGTATGCGGCACCGCGCCGTTTCGACCAGTCGGTGCGCATCAGCACCCAGGCCCCGGCGGGGATGCGGCCATGGCTGGCCTCCCACGCCTCGATCAGGGGTACGGTCAGTTCGAAATCTTCGTCCTCTGCCGCGCCTTGCGAACAGTCGATGACACAGACCGGGCCGATGAAGTTGGCCGGGTCGATCTCGTCCACCGCCGCGCGCGGCAGGTCACGGCCCGAGATCCAGTGCGCTGGCGCGTCGAAATGGGTGCCGGTATGTTCGGACATCGAGATATTGTGCCATTTCCACGCCGGGCCGCGATGGTCATAGGCGCTGATCTCTTCCATCCGGAAGCGGGCGCATTGGCCGAATTCGGGCGGCAGGATGATGACCGGGAAATCGGGGTCGAGCGTGTGGGTCAGGTCCACCACCCGGATCTCTCCGCTGGCGATGCGGGTGGCGAGATTGGCCAGAGTGGTCATGCGCCTTCTCCTCCCAGCGTCATTTCGCGTTCCAGCACCTTGGGGTCGCGGCGGAAGCGGTCGCGCAGGTCCTGGGCGATGTCGCCGCACCAGACGTCTTCCAATCCCCGTTGCAGTCCGTCCACGACGGACCGCGCCAATGCGGATGCGGTGACGCGCGGTGGTGGTAGCGGCTGGTACCAGTCGTCCTCTTCGGTGGGGCCAAAGAACACGTTCATCACCCTCAGGCCCGAGGGGCGGAATTCGGCGCGCAGCGATTGGCTGAGGGAATAGGCCCCCGCCTGGCTGGCGGAATAGGCGCCGAAGGGGCGCGCGTTGCTCAGCGCGCCGACACTCAGCAGGTTGACCCATGCGGCGGCGGCGTTCACCCCGTCCGAGGCGCGCGTGCACATGCCGGGGCCGAATGCCTGCGCCAGCCGCATCAGGCCGAGGTAGTTCACCTCCAGCTCGTCGCGGGCAAAGCCGGTATCGCCTCGATCCAGCACGCCGCCGGGGCGCAGGAACCGGGCGGTGTTGATCAGGATATCGGTCTTGCCACCGATCTCGCCTGCCAGTTTCTGCACCGATGCGGTGTCGGTCACGTCCATCGGCAGGATCTGCACCCCCAGCGCCTCCAGTTCGGCGCGCTGCGGATAGGGCCGCCAGCTTTCCGGCTCACCGGCGAAGATGATCGCCGCACCCGCCTTTTGCAGGGCGCGCGCCAGCGCGGGGGCCTGGGCACTGCGGGCATCGGTGATCAGCACGCGGCGGTGTTTGGGGTCGGCAGAGAGGGCACGCATCAGCGGATCGTCCTCCATGTTCGGGGTGTCGGTTTCGGGCAGGGCGACCAGCACGCCCTGGCCTGCCTGGTCAAGCCGGGCGGTGATGCGCACGCGGGCGTGGCGCGCCACATCGCCATGGATATGGGCCAGCACGGTGGGGCCGGCATCGAGCTGCACGGTGCCCGCGCGCCATGGCATCCGCTCGCGGAAGTAAAGCCGGGGCGAGGTCTGTACCGTGGTCTCGGCGATCAGCGTGCCGCCCGGCGCCATGTCCTGCCACGGCAGGTCTGTGCTCAGGCAGGCGGAACAGGCATCGCGCGGCGGGTATTGCACCTTGCCGCAGTCGGCGCAGCGTTGCAGGGCAAAGCGGCCTTCGGCAGCGGCGGCGGTCAGGTGGAGGGCGGCGCGAGACCGCACCTCGGGCGGGCGAGTCGGTGAAACCGACCGTTTCTGCGGGTCTTTTCTGGGCGGCGGGGACAGGGGATGGGTCATGCGCGCGCTCCGGTCGTGAGGACCGCCGCACTGGAACAGAGGCCACGGTCGAAGTTGATCATGCCAAAGCCCGACACCAGCGCCCGTTCCGCTCCCGGCACCTGCGTGCCGCCTGCCTGTCCGGTGACCTGGCGGATCGCCTCGACCATGCCGATGAAGCCGCCCGCCGCCCCGGCCTGACCGCCGGAAAGCTGCCCGCCCGAGGTGTTGTGGGGGAAGTCGCCCGAAACGGTCAGATCCTTCTCGCGCAGGAAGGCCGGGCCTTCGCCCTTGGCGCAGAACCCCAGATCCTCGATCTGCATCATCGAAATCACCGGATAGTCGTCATAGGTCTGCACCAGATCCATGTCCTGCGGTCCCATTCCGGCCTGATCCCAGAGCACATCCACATCCATCGTCCAGCCACCGCGCAGCTGGATTGGGTCGTCGGCATGGGCATTGTGCCGCTCGATGGCGGCGGCCAGCCGGGCAAAGGGCAGGTTCAGCGATTGCGCCCGATCCTCGGACATGACCAGAAACGCCTCGGCCCCGGCGCAGGGCATCACGCAGTCAAAGAGCGCAATCGGGTCGGCGATGGGGCGGGCGTTCAGGTATTGCTCCATCGTCAGGGGTTTCTTCATCACCGCGTTCGGGTTCTTCAGCGCATTGGCGCGCTGGGCCACGCAGAGCCGCCCGAAATCCGCGCGCGTGGCGCCGTATTCGGTCATGTAGCGGTCGGTGAGCAGCGCAAAGCTCGCATTCGGGCCGCCGTAGCCATAGGGATAGCTCGCATCCATCGCAAAGCGTGAGAAGCTGGACAAGAGCTGCCGGAAACTGTCGATATGGTTGGTGTCGCCTGCGACGCAGGCAATGATTTCGGCGTCACCCGCCTGCACAGCGCGCGCGGCGCGGCGCAGGGCCACCCCGGCCGAGGCGCCGCCCATCGGGATATGATCCAGCCAGCGCGGGCAGAGGCCCAGATGCTGGGTCAGCCCCACGGCGGTATCGGGGAACAGCGTGAAGGACGCGACCTGGAACCCGTCCAGATCGCCGGGCTTCAGCCCCGCCGCCCGCAACGAGCCGCGCAAAGCGGTGGCAATCCAGTGATGGGCGGTGTCGATGGAATAGCGCTGATAGGGCGTCGAGAAGGGCGCAACCAGCGCCACGCCCTCATAGCTGGCAGGTCGTGCCATCACGCCACCTGCCGTTTCTTGAGATGGGTCAGCGTCACCGTGGCTGGGTCCGACAACAGCGCCTCGGCCATCTCTTTCAGCGCCTTGCGCTGGATCTTCTGGGTCGGGGTCATCGGCAGGTTGTCCACAAAGGCAATATAGCCCGGCACCTTGTAATAGGCCATCTGGGTCAGCGCCCATTGGGCGATCTGCTGGGCAAGATCGGGCGAGGGGGCATCGACAGTTAGACAGGCGAACACCTCGTCCCCGCGCATCGGGTCGGGCACAGCGGCCACGCCCGCCGCCCGGATGGACGGGTGGCGCATCAACACGCTTTCCACCTCGACCGCGGCGATATTCTCGCCCGAGCGGCGGATTACGTTCTTCTTGCGGTCCACGAAGAAGAACCGCCCGTCACCATCGCGGCGCACGATATCCCCGGTGTGGAACCAGCCGCCTTCCCAGGCTTCTGCCGTGGCCTCGGGGTTCTTGTCGTAATGCGAGAAGAAGCCGTAGCGCGGGTCGGGACCGACGTTGCGGACTAGGAGTTCGCCCGGCTCGTCCGGGGCGGCGTCCTGTCCGGTATCGGTGACCACGCGGGCCGCGACCCAGCCCTCGGCCCGGCCCAGACAGGATTGGCCGATCAGCCGGTCATGCGTATGGGCGGCGATTACCGCGCCTGCCCCGGTTTCGGTCATCGCCCAGGCCTCGATCAGCGGAAAGCCGAACCGCGCCTCGAACCCGGCTTGCAGCTTGGGGTCGATCCCCGCCCCGAAACCGAAGCGCACGTGATGGGCGCGGTCCGCAGGTGCCTCGGGCAGGGACATCAGGATCGAGGGCATGACGCCCAGGTAATGCAGGCAGGTGGCGCGCGCCCCGGCCACATCGGCCCACCAGCTCGACGGATGGAAGCGGTCGAGCGCGATCAGGCAACCGCCCACGGTGACCATCGCCATGAAGGAATAGGCCATGGCGTTCATGTGAAAGATCGGCAGGGGCGTGATCATCCGCTCGCCCGTTTCGGTCAGGGACGCGACCCCGCCCAGATCGGCATACCAGCGCCCGGCCAGCAGGAAATAGGCATTGGGCAGCACGCAGCCCTTGGGGTTGCCGGTGGTGCCCGAGGTATAGAGCAGCGCCGCCTCGCGCGCCTCGCCTGTGCGTGGCTCGGTCACGGTGGCCTCGGCGCGGGGTGGGGGCGGTGCATCCTGGTCCCCGATGACCGGGGTTGTGACACCCGCAGCCAAGGCCGCCGCGCGCAGTTCTTCGGCACGGGCGGGCAGGGCGACGATCAGCGCCGGTTGCGCATGGCCGATCAGGTATTCCAGTTCGGCCGCCCGCAGGTCGGGATTGATCGGTACGATCGAGGCGCCGATGCAGTTGAGCGCGGCAAAGAGCTCAAAGAACACGGGCCGGTTTTCCAAAAGCGCTGCCACCCGCATTCCCGCGCCATAGCCCGCCTGTTTCAGCGCCTCGGCCCGCGCATCCACGCGCGCAAGGAAGGTGCCATAGCTGACCGGCCCGGCCGCGATGTCATAGGCCGCCGCCGTGCCGGGCAAAACGTCAAGCAGCGGGCGGTCCGGCCAGCGTGCCGCTGTGGCCGCGATGGCGGCGTAAACCGTCTCGGCGCTCACGGCAGCAGCTGGATATTGCCAAAGGCGGCGTCGCAATTGAGCAGCTCCACCTTCTTGCCCGCGATACGGAAAGCGCCATCCACCAGCGCCAGATCATGCGTCACGGTGAGGGCCAAGAGCTGCTGTTCGTCCAGCCGCGTCTCGACATAATGCATGTTGGTCACGGTCTGGAACTTGCCCGCCTCTGGGTCGAAGACATCGACAAAGGGGCGCTGGATCACGTGGTTACAGCGCGATTTGGGCTTCTGCGAAAAGGTCCGCTCGCCATTCAGCCGCTCGACCCTGAGGCGCAGCATGAAATTGTCCTCGTAAAGGAACGAGGTGGCGTTGACCGGATCGGCCTGCTTGTAGTCGAGCGGCATCCAGTAGACCGCATCGGGCAGCCACAGGTCGAGCCATTCGGTATAGCGTCCCTCGTCCAGCATCCTTGTTTCGGCATAGATGAAGTCGATCACGTCGTCGCGGGTGGTCATTGCTGCATTCCCCTCGCTCATTCGGCGGCGACGCCGGGGGCGCCCTCCATCGACATGGTCATGAACTTGGCCCAGGCGTGGAACTGGTTGCGCATCTGCCGTTCGGTGGTGCCGTTTTCGACCGCTTCGGTCTCGAAATCCTCTGGCCCTGTATGCAACCGCCGGATATCGACCCATTGCATGCCCTCGGCGTGGAGCCCCTCTTGCGCGCGCTCGTACATCTCCAGATCGTCATGACCCACGATCGAAGTGGGGGCGTTGATCATCCGGTTGTACATAGCCGACATGGCGGTCAGCTGCTCGGGCGCGCCGACCAGCCGGTAGACATAGCTTTCCACCAGCGTCCGGTCTGCCCCCAGCGGGATGAAGTTGCGCAGCTGCGTCAGCGGCGCCTTGATCATGATATTGGGGAAATAGACGGTGTTGTGCCGGTTCTCGTCCAGAATGGCCTTGGCGCGCTTTTCGCCATAGGCTTCGACCATCGCTTCGAAATAGCCGGGGATGGCATCGTATTTCGAATGGATCGACATGTTGACGCCGGTATGGCCGTGGCCATTGGGCCAGGTGCGGATGCCCATGTCCTCGAAGAACTCATAAGGGCTCATGAACGGCGCGATGATCTGCATCGCGGGCGGGCGCGGTTCGGGGTTGCCCATCTGCTCATAGATCTTGACCGCTGTCCCGGCCGAGCTTTCATGCGCGACCATCGGATGGCAGGTGTCGGTCTGGTTTTCGACCAGCATTTTCCAGTTGCACTTGTGCATGTAGCGCAGCGGCGGGCCGGAGATTTCCACGCGGCCTTCAGGCGCGCGGTCGACCATGTTGTCGATGGAACTGAGAGAGCCGCCAAAGAACTCGTCGAACCCGATCCCGTCTTCGGCCAACCGGGCAAAGACGAAGCCGCGATAATTGTGCACCGCGCCCACCGCCTGCATCCCCTTGCCGTTCTGGCTGTCGGACAGGCCGGTGCCCTCGTATCCCTTCTTCAGCGGGATGGCGAGCAGGCAGCCATCGGTCTTGAAGCTCCAGGCGTGATACGGGCAGCGAAAGAACTTGCCGGTATTGCCGGCCCGGTCGATGGCGATCTTGGTGCCCTTGTGCGGGCAGCGGTTGTAAAGAACCTTCACCTCGCCATCGGTGTGGCGCACCATGATCACTGGCTGGTCGCCCACCTGTGTGGTGATGTAATCGCCCTTGTTCGGGGTCTGGCTGTCATGGCCGACAAAGATCCAGGCATTGGTGAAAAGGTGGCGCATTTCCAGCTGATAGACCGCATCGCTGATATAGACGTCGCGATGGACCTGAGCGGGCTGGATCATCGCCCTGATATCGTTCGCGTTCATGCCTTCCTCCCTTACAGATCGAGCACGAGGCGCGCGCTGAGCGCCCGGCTGACACAGATTTGCATGACCTTGCCGCTGTCGCGTTCGGCCTGGCTGAGCACCACGTCGCGGTGATCGGGGGTGCCCGCGATCACGTCGGTCTGGCAGATGCCGCAATCGCCGCGTTGGCAATCATAGAGCGGGTCGAGGCCAGCGGCCTCCAACGCCTCGATGATGGTCTGGCCGGGCGCCACGGTGATGACCTCGCCTGACGAGGCGATCTCGATCTCGAACGCGCTGTCGGCCGCGCTGGGCGCGGCATTGGTGAAGAGTTCCACATGAATGTCTGCGGCGGCGATACCCGCCGCCTCGGCGGCGGTGCGGGCAGCTTCGATCATGCCTTTTGGCCCACAGATATATAGGGCGTGGCCGGTGAGATCGGCCATCAGCGTGTTCAGGTCCAGCGGCGCGGTATCGTCGAAATGGGCGTGGAAATTGCCCCCGAATTCGTCGCGCGACCTGTCCAGCCAGGCCATCGCATCGGCGCTGCGGCCGGAATAGTGAAAGACAAAGGGCCGTGATTGCGCCCGGAGTGTGGTGGCCATCGAGATCAGCGGTGTCACGCCGATGCCGCCCGCCAGCAGGGCCGCGGGCTTGTCTTCGGTCCGCAGCTCAAAGTCATTCTTCGGTTCGGCCGTGGTGATCGTGTCACCTTCGGACAAGGCATGCATGGCCTTGCTGCCGCCATCGCCCGCGTCCTCGCGCTGGACCGCGATGGTATAGGGGCCGGGCGTGTCACCGGGCCAGTCGATCAGCGAATAGCTGCGTGGTCCGGAGGCGGTTTCGACGGCGATATGGGCCCCGGCGGTGTAGCCGGGTAGGGCTTCACCATCGGCCGCAACCAGGGTGAATGCCGAAATCCGCTTGGTCACGGCCAGTTTCTGCGCAATTGTCAGCTTGAGCATCTCGGCGCCTCCCTGCTTAAAATATGAAAAATCATATAAATCGAGTCAAGACAAATTCAGACCTCATGAGTGAAACCCAGAACGACACCTTTGTGACCGGATATCTGCTGTACCTTCTCGCGGCGTCCAGCGAGCAGGCCAGCGCGCAGTTTCATGACCATGTCCGCGCGCGCGGCCTGCGGGTGCCCGAATGGCGGGTGCTGGCCTGTCTGGTGGACAATGATGGTATGATGATCACCCGTCTGGCCCGTCTGTCGCTGATGGAGCAGTCGCGGATGACGCGAATCGTTGATCAGATGGATGCGCGCGGGCTGGTGAGCCGGGTTGCCGATTCCAATGACAAGCGGCGCGTGCGGGTGCGTCTGACCGCCGAGGGCAGGGACCTGGCCGAAGCGCTGGTCAAGGATGCGCGGCGGCACGAAACCCGGTTGCTGTCAGCGCTGGCCGATACGGATGCCGCCCGTATCAAGGGGGTTTTGCGCACGTTGCTGGACGTTCTGGACCGGCCCGATGCGACCTGATCGCCGGAATACATGCAATTTCATATTTCTTGACAACTGCCGAGGCGCGGTGTGATGCTTGCGCCGGGATCACTAGTTCCGGTCACGCCGGGCACAGCATCACGAGGGAGGACTACATGAAGCATTTTGCACGCCTTGCCGCCGCAGCGGTCGTCTGCGCCAGCACCAGCATGGCCGCCTGGGCCGCTGACACCACCTTGCGCGTCTCTACCTGGCTGCCGCCGACCCACGGCATCAACACCGAGATTTTTGCTGGCCTGATCGGCATGATCGAAGAGGCCAGCGGCGGGCAGGTCAGCGGCGAGCTGGTCTTTGGCCTGGCGCCGCCGCCAGCGCAGATGGACCTGATCCAGGACGGTGCGGCGGATATCGCGATCATCTTCCATGGCTACCAGCCGGGCCGGTTCATCGGCACAAAGCTGATCGAACTGCCGGGCTTTGAGGGCAATGCCGAGGCCGCCTCGGTCGCTTATTGGCGTGTGCACGAGGCGCATCTGGCCAAGCTGGATGAACACCGGGGCGTCAAACTGATCTCGCTCAATACCCATGGTCCGGGCCAGATCCACACCAGCAAGGATGTGGCCTCGCTGGCCGACCTGAACGGGCTGAAGACCCGGATCGGCGGCGGCGTTGCGGGCGATGTCGGCGCGGCGCTGGGGCTGGTGGGGATCAACGTGCCCGCGCCCAAGGTCTATGAGACGCTGGAATCCGGTGCCGCCGACGCGGTGGCGATGAACGTGGGCGAGCGTGTGGGCTTCAAGCTGAACGAAGTGGCCAAGAACCTCTACGACATGCCCGGCGGTTTCTATCGCGGGTCTTTCGCCATCATCATGAGCCAGGAGACCTTTGACAGCCTGCCCGCCGATGTTCAGGCGGCGCTGGATGAAAAGGTGTTTGGTGAGCCAGCCAGCCGGATGGCAGGCGCGGCCTGGGACAAGTCGGACATGATCGGGTACGAGGCCACCAAGTCGGCCGAGGGGACCAAGATCGTCGACGCTTCGGCCGAGGATCAGGCCAAGTTTGCCGCGATTGCGGCAGAAGTGACCGCCAAGGTCCTGGCCGAACTCGAAGGGGCGGGCGTGGATGCGCAGGCCGCCTATGAGATGGTCAAGGCCGAGATGGCCGCGAACTGACATGCAAGCATGTGCCGCCCCGATCCTTGGGGCGGCACGTTTGCGATTGACCATATGATGCGCTTTTTCTCCCTTTCCGTCTGGCTGCCCGGTCTTCTGGCCTCGGCCGCGCTGTTCGTCCTTATGGTGATGACTTTTGCCGACGTGGTCCTGCGCTCGGTCTTCAATGCGCCAATCGAGGTGGCCGCCGACCTGACGCGCCTGTTGATGGCGGTGATGGTTTTTTCGGTCATGCCGGTCCTGTCGGGCCGGAATGCCCATGTAAGCGTGGATCTCCTGGATGCCCCATTTGCCCGGTTCCGCCTGTCGCGCTGGCGCGATGCGGCGGTCTGTCTGTTCTGCGGCGCGATCCTGTTCCTGCCCGCGCAGCGGGTGTTCGACCTGGCTGAGCGGTCGCGGTCTTATGGAGATGTCATGGAATACCTGCGCCTGCCGCTGCACGTGGTCGGCTGGTTCATCGCGGCGATGACGCTGGTCACTGCGGTGGTGCTGGTGGTGCGCGGCGTGCTGCTGATCGTGGCGCCACGTCTGGCGGGGAGTGCGCCATGACCGCATCGCTTATCGGTTTTGCCGCAGTTCTTTTCCTGATCCTCGTGCGCGTGCCCATCGCCTTTGCCATGGGATTTGTCGGCATGGTGGGTTTCATGGCCGAAAGCAATTTCCGCGCCTCGATCTCGATGGTGGCGCGGCTGATCATCGACACCAGCCAGGACTATGGCCTGTCGGTGGTGCCGCTCTTCATCCTGATGGGGCTGTTCGTGAACAAGGGCGGCATCAGTCGCGAGCTTTACGCGGCTTCGAACGCCTTTCTCGGTCACCTGCGCGGTGGCCTCGCGATGGCCACTATCGTGGCCTGCGGCGGGTTTGCCGCCATTTCCGGCTCGTCGCTGGCCACGGCAGCCACCATGGCCAAGGTGGCCATGCCCGAAATGCGCCGGTTCGGATATTCCGACGAGCTTTCCACTGCATCCATCGCGGCGGGCGGCACGCTGGGGATCCTGATCCCGCCCTCGGTGATCCTGGTGATATATGGCCTCTTGACCGAGACCTCGATCGGCAAGCTCTTTGTCGCGGGCATCGTGCCGGGGATGCTGGGCATCCTGCTTTATCTCTGTGCGGTGCGCTGGACGGTCTGGCGCACACCCGAGGCCGGTCCCGCCGGTCCTCGCGTGCCGCTGCGCGGACGGCTTGCGGCCCTGCGCGAGGTCTGGGCCGTGGTGCTGCTGTTCTTCCTGGTGATCGGCGGGCTTTATGGTCTCTTCGACATTCCGCCGCTGAACCTGAACTTTTCACCGACCGAGGCGGCGGGGATGGGCGCGATGGGCGCTTTCCTGATCGCGCTGGCGCGGCGCCGGCTCAGCCTGAAGGACACGTTGGAGGTTCTGCTGGAAACCTCGATCACGGCGGCCAGCCTGTTTGCGGTGCTGATCGGGGCCTGGATATTCTCGAACTTCGTCAATGTGGCGGGGTTGCCTGCGGCGCTGAGCGACCTGATCACCGCCTATGATCTACGTCCCTGGCAGGTCATGGCCGTGATCCTGGTGATCTACATCGCGCTGGGTTGTGTATTCGAGTCGCTGTCGATGCTGCTGCTGACGGTGCCGATCTTCTTTCCGCTGGTCACGTCGCTCGGCTATGACCCGATCTGGTTCGGTATCATCGTTGTCGTGGTGACCGAGATCAGCCTGATCACCCCGCCCGTGGGATTGAACGTCTTCGTTCTCAAGGGCGTGGTGGGTGACGTGACCACCGGCACGATCTTTCGCGGGGTCACGCCGTTCTGGGTGGTGGATATCGTCCGGCTGGCGCTGTTGCTTGCCGTGCCGGCGCTGGCGCTTTATCTGCCGGCGCAGATGTAGGATCTAGAACCCAAGCTCTTCGGGGGTGGCGAGGCGTGTCTCCAGCGCCTCGCGCATCGCATCGGGCCAGGCAATCGAGATGTGCTTGTCCAGATCGCTGGCCGCCAGAACCTGGGTCGAGGACCAGCGGATTTCCTCGCCACAGCTGATCCGGTGTCGCACGGTGACCGAGGAACGTCCGACCTTGACCACCCCGAGTTCGAACCGCAGCGTCTCGCCAAAGAACGAGGGTTTCGAGAAATCACAGCTCAGGTGCACGGTGGGCGTGCCCCAGCGCTCATTCCAGATGATGTGGTGCCAGGGAAAGCCCATGACGGCCCAGAACTCTTCGTTCACGCTGTTGAGGATATCGAGGTAAGAGGGGAAATAGGCGGTCCCGGAAATGTCGCAGTCGCCAAAACGAAGCTCGCGTTCGGTGGTGAAGATCTTGTCCATGATGCGGGTTCGCCCTTTCTCTGGTCCCTTTGTGTCCGTTCCGTGATTGCCGGGCTGGACAGGTTTGACAAGCCCGAAGCTGGAAAACCGGCAAGATGCTCCCCCACCGGGATCAACTTACTTGCATTTGCATATAATTTCGGGAACTCTGGAGCATAGAAACGACCGAAAGACCCAGATGGCCGAATCGACCGATCACAGCGAACATCTCAGGGAGTTGGCCGAAATCGGCCTTGATGGCTATGCGCCCTACCTGATGAACCGGATCATGGGGCGGTACAACGCCAACCTGCGCAAGGAGATGACCGCGCTGGGGCTGAGTACCGCCAAGATGCGGGCGCTGGCAATCCTGTCGGCCAAGGATGGCCTGCCCATCGGGATGCTCGGCATCTATGCGGTGGTCGAGCAATCCACCCTGTCGCGGGCGCTGGACGGGTTGCAGGCCGACGGGCTGGTGCGCCGCGAGGTCGACAGCGACGACCAGAGATCGAGCCGCGTGTTCCTGACACAAGAGGGGCGGGCGGTCTATGACCGGCTCTGGCCGCATATGCGGGCCAGCCATGACCGGATGTTCAAGGGCATCTCCTCGGCAGAGCGGCATGCCTTGCTGGCGACGCTGCACAAGATGCTCGCCAATATCCGCATCCACGAGATCTGACGCAAGATGGCAGAGCGATCCTTCAAACGGGAGGTGCAGGACCTCAAGCTGGGGGCGGGTGAGACCTTCACCGGCGAGGGTATTCTGGCGATCACCAAGGCCTTGCTGGAATCGGGCGTGGGCTATGTCGGCGGTTATCAGGGGGCGCCGATCAGCCACCTGATGGATGTGCTGGCCGATGCTCAGGACCTGCTGGGCGAGCTGGACGTGCGGTTCGAGGCGAACGCGTCCGAGGCGGCGGCGGCGGCCATGCTGGCGGCTTCGGTGCATTACCCGATCCGGGGCGCGGTCACCTTCAAGGGCGCGGTCGGGGTCAACGTGGCCTCGGACGCGCTGGCCAATCTGGCCTCGTCCGGCGTCACCGGCGGCGCGCTGGTGATCGTTGGCGAGGATTATGGCGAGGGTTCCTCGATCATGCAGGAACGCAGCCACGCCTTTGCGATGAAATCGCAATTCTGGCTGCTCGATCCGCGTCCGAACCTGCCCTCGATCGTGCAGGCGGTGAAACAGGGGTTTGAGCTGTCCGAGGCGTCGAACACACCAGTGATGCTGATGGTGCGGATCCGCTCATGTCATGTCACGGGCCAGTTCGCGTGTGCCGACAATCAGCGCCCCCCGCTCAGCGTGCGCGACGCGCTGTCAGAGCCACGCCGCGATTTCGCCCGCGTGGTGCTGCCGCCGATGTCCTATCAGCACGAGCGCGACAAGGTGGAAAACCGCTGGCCCGCAGCCGAACGGTTCATCACAGAGCGGGGGCTGAACGAGGTCTTTGGCCCCGAAAGCGCGCCCGTGGGGCTGGTGGTACAGGGCGGCATGTATAACGGCGTGATCCGTGCGCTCCAGCGGTTGGGTCTGGCCGATATAGAGGGGCGTTCGGCAATCCCGCTCTATGTGTTGAACGTGACCTATCCGCTGGTGAAGGATGAGTTTCTGGCGTTTGCCAAGGGCAAGGAGGCGCTGCTGGTCGTCGAAGAGGGGCAGCCCGAGTTCATCGAACAGGGGCTGGCCGCGATGTTGCACCGCACAGGGTCGCCGGTGCGCCTGCATGGCAAGGGCCTGTTCCCGATGGCGGGCGAATATACCGGCCAGATCATGCTGGAAGGGATCGCGGGTTTCCTCAAGGACACGGCGCCACAGCTGTTGCCGGGGCAGGTGATCGCCCCCAATGCGCCGCCGCCCGAATTGCCGGACCTGTCGCAGACCGTGCCGATCCGGCCGCCGGGCTTCTGCACCGGCTGCCCGGAACGGCCCATTTTCGCCGCGATGAAGCTGGTCGAGCAGGAACTGGGCAAGCACCAGATCACCGGCGATATCGGCTGTCACCTGTTTGCCGCCCTGCCGCCCTTCGAGATTGGCGGTTCGACCATGGGCTATGGCCTTGGCCCGGCCTCGAACGCGGCGTTCGATGGTGGCGGCGCGAGGCGGGCGGTCTCGTTCATCGGCGATGGCGGGTTCTGGCATAACGGGCTCAGCTCCTCGGTCGGCAACATGGTGTTCAATCGCTCGGACAGTGTGGCCATCGTGGTCGACAACTATTACTCGGCGGCCACCGGCGGGCAGGATGTGCTGTCTTCCCGCGCCAAGAACCCGTCAAAGGCGACGGGAAATCCGATTTCCAAGGCGCTGGAAGGGGTTGGGGTGAAATGGGTGCGCCAGATCGACCGTACCTATGACGTGGGCCATATGCGCGACACCATCCGCGAGGCGCTGACCACGGATTATGACGGGCCGAAGCTGATCGTGGCCTCGTCGGAATGCATGCTGAACCGGCAGCGGCGCGAGAAACCGTTGCGTACGCAGGCGATCCGCGACGGGCGCCGCGTCGAGGCGCCGCGCTTTGGCGTGGACGCGGATATCTGCACCGGCGACCATGCCTGTATTCGTCTCTCGGGCTGTCCCTCGCTGTCGCTCACGGTGCTGGACGACCCGCTGCGCGACGATCCTGTGGCCAGCATCGACCAGACCTGTGTCGGTTGCGGCAATTGCGGCGAGGTGGCGGATGCCGCCGTTCTGTGCCCCTCGTTCTATCGCGCCGACCTAGTGCACAATCCGGGGCGGTGGGAGCGGCTGTTGGCAGGCTGGCGCAGCCGCATCATCACATGGCTGCAAGCGCGCCGCGCCCGGCAGGTGCTTGATTTCGGAGAGGTGTCATGACCCTGATGGACAGCGCAATGACACCGCAGGGCGGCGACAGTGCCCGTGCGATCACCAAGCTGGTGGTCATGGCCGTGGGCGGGCAGGGCGGCGGCGTGCTGACCGGCTGGATCGAGGCAGTGGCCCGCGCTGCTGGCCGGGCGGTACAGGCGACCTCGGTCGCGGGCGTGGCCCAGCGCACTGGCGCCACCATCTATTACGTCGAAATCGCGCCCGAGGGCGTGGCGGTGCCGGTGTTTTCGCTGGCCCCCGCTGCGGGGGATGTAGACATCCTGATCGCCGCCGAGATGATGGAGGCGGGCCGCGCTATCCAGCGCGGCTTTGTCACGCCCGACCGGACCGTGCTGATCGCCTCGGAACACCGGGCGCTGGCGGTATCGGAAAAGATGGTGCCGGGCAACGGGATCGCACAGGCCGACGAGGTGATGGCCGCTGCAGAGATCGCCGCGCTGCGGTTTCTGAGCGCCGATATGGAGAGGTTGGCGGTCGCCAAAGGGTCGGTCATCTCGGCCAGCCTGTTTGGTGCGCTGGCGGGATCGGGCGCTCTGCCCTTCTCGCGCGAGGCGTTCGAGGCCGCGATCCGCAATTCGGGCAAGGGGGTGGAGGCCAGCCTTGCCGCCTTTGCCGCCGGGTTCGAAGCGGTCCAGGGGGCGGTTCAGGTTCCGCAGGCGGAGCCTTTGGAGGCGGCATTGCAAGTTTCCGGCCCGGCTGCTGCCCTGTCGGACTGGGCCGCTTTGTTGAACCGGGTGGAGACGCTGCCGGAGCTCATCCGCGACATGGCCCGCGCCGGGTTGCAAAAGGTGGTGGCGTTTCAGGATTGCGCCTATGGCACCGCCTATCTGGATCATCTGGAGCGGATCGCGGCCATTGACGACCCGGTGCGCGACCATGCTCTGACCCACGAGGCGGCCAAACATATTGCCAATGCGATGTCCTATGACGATGTGATCCGGGTGGCCGACCGCAAGACGCGGGCCGCCCGGCGCGAACGTATCGACGCCGAAATGGGGCGCTCGGCAGAGCAGGGGATGCAGGTGACCGAGTTCCTGCACCCGCGCGCCGAGGAGATTTCCTCGCTGCTGCCGGCGGGATTGGGGGCACGGGTGCAGGCCTCTGCATTATGGATGGCTCGGCTGGACCGTTGGTTCAACCGGGGCCGCCGCATCCGCAGTGACCGGGTAAGCGGCTTCCTGCAGCTTTACCTGCTGGCCGGGCTGCGCGGCTATCGCCGCCGCACCCTGCGCCATGCACAGGAGCAGGCGCATCTGGACGCTTGGTTAGAGCGTGTGACCGAGGCGCGGCAGGCCGATTATGATCTGGCGGTGGAACTCTTGCGCTGCCGCAGGTTGATCAAGGGCTACTCCGACACCCATGCGCGGGGGTTGTCCAAGTTCGATCTTGTGATGGCAGGGGCCGATCTGGTCGCCGGGCGAGCCGATGCCGCCGACTGGGTGCGGCGGCTGCGCGAGGCGGCGTTGCAGGACGAGGAAGGCAAGGCGCTGGAAGGGGCGCTGCGGACGGTGCGGTCCTTCGCGGAGTGATGGCCAGGGTGGGGCGAGGCTGCGCCTCGCGATCCTTGCATAGTGAACTGGAAGGGCAAAGGCGCGGTTCGGCGCGGCAGGACAGGGAGGACGGCGATGAAACTCTGGTATCAGAGCTATGTGGATTACGAAAACGGGGCGGAGTACTGGGACATGCTCCAGCCGCATCTCGATGCGGTGTCAGGACCCGGGACACAGGTCGACATCCGGGGCATAACGCCCTTTGACAGCTACGCGCATCCGCTGGTGGAATTCCGCTGCGCACGCGAGATGATCTGCAACGCGATCCGGGCCGAGCGCGAGGGCTATGATGCGTTTATCGTCGGCCATTTCCAGGATGCGGGCCTCTACGAGGCGCGCTCGGTCGTGGATATCCCGGTGATCGGTCTCGGCGAGGCGACCATGCTATGGTGCTGCCAGATGGGCCAGCGGCTGGGGATTGTCACCATCAACCCGCGTTTCATCCCGTGGTTTCATCACCAGATCGGCAAGTACGGGCTGCGTGAACGGGTGACCGGAGTACATGCGATGACCTTCGAGCCGGGGCAGATCCTGGGCGCCTATGGCGACGCCGCCAAGGCCGCCGAGGTCAAGCGCCTGTTCGAGGAACAGGGCCGGCCACTGGTGGCGGCGGGCACCGATGTGCTGATCCCCGGTGGCGGGATTCCTATGCTGCTGTTCTCTCAGTTCCACGACCATCAGATCGACGGGGCACCGGTGGTCAACGGCATTCCGATCGCGGTCAAGATGGCCGAGATGGCGGTGGGTCTGAAACGGCTGACCGGGCAGGGGGTGAGCCGGGTGGGCGACTATACTAAAGCGCCCAATCACATCATCGAAGAGTTCATGACCCATCCCAAGGGGCTGTGAGGCTGCGGGGGGCCAGCGGAAGCATAAATATGTAAGGCCCTCTCAGTTAAATTCTCCCGCCCTTTACGGATCTTGATCTCTGGCGTAACGAAGGGCGCGTGTCGAGCCCGATGCGGACCCAGGTCCCCTGTGGCCTGGCCCTATTCTTCGCTTCTACTTCGCAGGCTTAGGTTGAACTCTCTGAAACCACAATGGTTGCTTCAAGTGAGACCGCTTATTACGCTCTCCAATGGGGTGTCTATCGCAGGAGGAGGCTTATGGCGGAACGCAGGCTTGCCAGTATCTTGGCGATGGACGTGGTCGGCTACAGCGCCTTGATGGAGAAAGGTCGAGACGAACTTCTTCGCGCGCTTGATCAAGTGTTTCGTTCTTCGGTTAGGCCAAAAGTGAAGGCGCATGGTGGGCGTGTTGTAAAGCTGATGGGTGACGGAGCCATCGTGGAGTTCGGTTCTGCCAGAGACGCGGTGCTATGTGCGGCGGAAATTCAAGAGTGGATGCGGTCTGATTCAATACCGTATGGATTTTCGGAGCAGCTTGCACTTCGGATGGGCATTCACGCAGGGGATGTCACGGCCTCTGCTGGCGATATCTTTGGGGAGGCCGTCAATGTGGCGGCGAGGCTCGAGGCTGCAGCGCCCGAAGGCGGTGTTCTTATTTCCAAGCTTGTTGCCGATCTGGCAGGGAGCAGTCTTCCACTCACGTTTCGCAACGAAGGGATACATCGCTTCAAGAACATCGAGGAGCCGCTGCATGTCTTGTCAATCGTTGCGAAGCGCGACGATTTCGCCTCGAAGAAAAAGATCCCCGATGCCCGAGAAGATATTCGTTTCGCCAAAAGCGACGATGGTGTCCGTCTGGCATGGACCGCAGCGGGCACAGGCGCGCCACTGGTGAAAGCGCCCGCATGGATCAGTCGTCTTGATATGGATTTGCGCCTTCCGCATCTCGCCCACTTTGTGAGATCCTTTTCACAGTCACACAGATTCATCCGCTTCGACGCGCGCGGCAATGGGTTGTCTGATCGGGATATTCCCGAGATCACCTTCGAGCAAATGGTTGAAGACTTGCGGACTGTTTTCGATGCCGCCAAAGTCGAAAGTTCGGCCATTCTCAGTATGTCGCAGGGGTGCGCCGTAGCCGCGGCATTTGCCGCGCGCTATCCTGAACGGGTCAAAGGGATCGTCATGGTCGGAGGTTTCCCACTAGGACGGGCCAAACGGCACACCCAAAGGGATCGTGATCGTGCGGTGGCCATGCAGGCCATGATGAAGGCAGGGTGGGACGATGACTACCCGTCGCTTCGTGACATGATGGCGGACATCATAGTGCCTTTGGCCAGTGTCGAAGATCGCAGGCAATTCGCGGAGGCGATGCGTGACATGGTGACGCCCGAAATAATAAGCCGCTACCGCAAGGTTCTTGATGATATCGATGTGACCGACATTCTCTCGGAAGTGAAAGCCCCTTGCCTCGTCTTGCACTGCGATGGCGACCGGATGCATCCGGCCGAGCAGGGTAGGCTGATGGCGTCTCATCTTCCAAATGCCAGGTTTGTGACTTACGAAAGTGCCAGCCATTTGCCGTCAGCGAATGATCCTTGCTGGCCGCAGATCAAATCTGAGATCTTAGAGTTTCTAGATCAATTCTGCTGAAACTGACATAATGTTCTGCACCAATGGTCACTTGATCTTTCATACACTCTGCACTGTCCCACAATGAGGCGATCTGTTTCGCTCGAAGCGAATGCCGGGCTCCCACGCGGTGCGCTGGAGCCTCCGCGGCAAGTGGGCTCCGACCCGCTGATCTCGTCGCTCTTTGGGCCGATGCCTGTAGCCGCTACTGCCCGAGCCCGGGGAGCCAGAGCGCGATACCCGGGAACACGATCAGCAGGGCAACCAGCAGCATCGAACAGCCGATGAACGGAATGGCCGACACATAGATGTCGCGCATGCTGGTGCCGGGGGCCGAGACCCCTTTCATCACAAAGAGCAGCAGGCCAAAGGGCGGGGTGGTGAAGCTGATCTCGAGCGCCAGCAGCACGATCACCCCGAACCAGATCAGATCGAACCCCAGTGTCTGCGCCAGCGGAAAAAAGATCGGCACGGTCAGCAGCATCATGCTGAGCTGGTCCATGAACATGCCCAGAACCAGCAGGATGGCGAACATGATCAGGAGCATCGTGGTGGGTTCCAGGTCGAATCCCGTGGCCCAGCGGATCAGCCCCGAGGAGGCGCCGGAGAAGGCCAGGAGCGCCGAGAAGGTGGCCGAGCCGAAGATGATCAGGAGCGCCATGGTGGTCACCTTCAGCGCGCCCGCCACGGATTTCACGATCCCCTCCCAGGTCAGCGAGCGATAGAGGGCGGCCAGCACGACAACGCCGAGGCAGCCGAAGGCGGCGCTTTCCGAAGGGGTCGCGATGCCGAACATGATTACCAGGATCACACCGATCACGATGGAGACCATCGGCAGGATATCGACGAAAAGCAGGCGCAGTTTCTCTGTCCAGTTGGAGCTTTCCACCTCATAGACGGGGGCAGCGCTGGGATCGTAGAGCGCCATGCCGAGGATCAGGATTGCGTAGAAGATTGCCAGCATCAGCCCGGGCATGATGCCTGCGATCAGCAGGTCGCCGATGTCGAGTTCCGCCAGCGTCGCCAGCAGCACCGCCAGCGCCGAGGGCGGGATCAGCATCGCGAGGCCCCCGGTGCCCAGGATCGGGCCGATGGCCATGTGCTTCTTGTAGCCGCGTTTCTGCATCTCGGGCACCATCAGCGAGCCCAGAAGCGCGGTGGAGCCCATCGAGGATCCCGACAGCGTGGCAAAGGCGGTGCCACCTGCGACGGTGACAAAGGACAGGCGCGCGGGCAGCTTGCCCATCAGCCGGTCGACCGCGCCGAACATGCGGTTGGCGAGCCCGGTAAAGAAGAAGATCTCGCCCATCAGCAGGAACATCGGCACCGGCATCAGATTGAACGAGGTGACGGTGGGAATCGCGTTGTTGGCCAATTGCCCGATGCCGCGTGCCATCTGGCTGGCGATATCGCCGCGCCCGCCCATGAAATAGGCCGCACCGATCATGTTGGCGGCGAGAAAGGCCAGCGCCACCGGTATCCCGAGCGCCATGAAGAACAGGATCATCCCCAGCAGGAAGACGAGCGCCTCATACCATTCCATTGCCTGCGCCTCTTGTATTCTTGATTTTCATTCGTGCACGCCCGCTTCGCCGGTGTGCATGGTCTCGGGGCCAAAGACGAAGCGGAGAAACTGTGCCGCCATCAGGCCGAACCCGATCGGCATGGCGCCCAGAAGCAGGTATTTCGGCATGTCGAGGCTGCGCATTTCGGCATCGCCGAACTTCCAGGCCCGGGCCGTGGCGCCCCAGGTGTACCAGACCAGCACAAGGCATATCACGACACAAAGCGCCGAGATCACCCGGCTGTAGGGCTGTTGCATCCGGAGCGGCAGGGCCGCGCTCAGAAGCTCAATGAACACATGGCCCCGATGGCGCACCAGCCAGGGCGAGGCAGCCATCACGATATAGAGAAGGCCGAATTCGGTGAAGGTGAAGATATGGCTGGACCACGAACCGGACAGGTTCAGCGTGCGGGCCAGCGCGCTGATCACGATCCCGAACATGATCCCTACCAGATAGATACCGGCCAGTATGGCCAGCAGGTCGCAAATACGGTCGATCAGGCGCATCATTTCTTGGCTCTGTTTGCTGGGGCAGGCCACGGCGTCGCAGCCGCGGCCTGCCTTCAGGCTGTGTTACTCGTCCAGAGCATAGGTCTTGCGCAGGGCCTTGTAGGTCTCGGCACCGGCGCCGCCCCCTTCAATGCGCTCGTACATCCGCGCCCAGGCGGCATCGTCGGCCATCTTGCGATAGACCTCGCCCGCTTCGGCGGAATGGGCCACAAAGGTCATGCCGCCATCGGCCAGGGTCTTGGCGTCGGCAGCAACTTCAGCCTGACGGTCGGCATAGGATTTGCCTTCCCACTCGATCACGACCTCTTCGATCAGCTTCTGGCTTTCCGGGGAAAGCGCGTTCCACGCGTCGAGGTTGAAGATCACGCCGATATCGGTGTTGTAGAAGGTCGGGTCCACCCGATACTTGAGGAACTCGTTCCACTTGAGCTGCGGAATGCCGATCTCGGTCCAGGCCGCCGCGTCGACGACGCCTTTTTCCAACGCCGAATAGACTTCGGTCGCCGGCATGGAGGCGGTGGTCGCGTTCAGTTGCTCGAAGAACGCATGATAGATCGGGTTGTCGCGCAGCTTGACACCGGTGAGATCCAGGATGCCATCGTCACGGAACTTGGGCTCGCTGTTCATATAGATGTGGAACTTGATCCCGCCGTCGATCCAACCCAGGTGACGGACGTTGAAGCGCTCTTGATGCGCCTTGTCCATCAGTGCCGCGCCGCCATTGGCCCGGGCCTCCATCGGGGTCACGCGCGAGGCGACCATCGCGTCGATCTCGGGCACGTTGGCACCATAGAAACTGCCCGGCGTGTGTACCATGTCGACCACGCCGTCACGGACTGCGGCGGGTTGCTCGAACATGCCGATCGCCTCGGGGCCACCCCGCACGTCAATCTGCACGACGCCCTTGCCGCGTTCGTTGATGTCCGCGACCATCGCGAGAAAGGTCTTTGTGTAAACCAGGAACTCGGGGAACGCATGTACCGCGCTGACCCGGTCCTCGGCCTTGGCCGACATCGGGGCAGCCATGACGGCGAGTGCTGTCGCCGCCATCAGATAAGTGGCTTTTCTGGAAAGCCCGCTGAAGATCTTCATGTCACAACTCCCTGTTGATCCGACGGAGGATGAGCCGCCTTCTGTCGGGCGGTCATTCCCTCAGGTGAAGTTAGGTCGGTCTGTCCCGACTTCTATGCATTTTCATGTAAGACCGCCAGGTAGGGGCAATGCAATAGAAATATCCTTGATATATGATTTTTCATGTATGTAATCTGTTCCCAAGGCATTTGGTGCGGGAGAGGGCGATGGAAATTGCGGTTCTAGGCGGCGGAAACGGTTCGACCGCCGCGGCGGTTGATCTGTCGATGCAGGGGCACAACGTACGGTTCTGGCGACGGAATGCGCGCGCGCAAGAGGAGCTCAGGGCGCGCGGCAATGTAGTCACGCTCAAGGATTTCGAGGGCGCGCGTCCGATTCGCATTTCAATGGTCACGGATGACATCGGCGAAGCGATCCGGGGCGCCGAACTGATCGTCTGCCCGACGCCGGCCACAGCCCAATCCGACATCGCGGCAGCCATGGCTCCTTACCTGACAGACGGGCAGGTGGTCTTTCTGCCGCCGGGCAGCTTTGGCAGCTGGATGATGGCCGATATCGTCCGCAAGGCGGGAAACCACGCCGATGTCAGCTGGGCCGAAACCGGCACTCTGCCATACCTCACGCGGTTGCACGGGGCCGATACCGTCGCCATCACCACCCGTGCCACCCGTCTGCCGACCGGGGTCTATCCGCTTCGTAACGCGGAACATGCGCATTCGGTCCTTGCGCGGGCCTATCCGTCGGTCGAGCCGGCGGGCGATGCGCTGTCGGGGGCGCTGATGAACGCCGGGCCCATCATCCACCCGCCGCTGATCACGATGAACGCGGGCCCGATCGAGCATTTCGACCATTGGGACATTCACAACGAAGGTACCCAGCCCGCCATTCGCCGGGTCACCACACGGCTCGATGCCGAGCGTATAGCAGTGCGCGAGGCGCTGGATTACGGCGCGCCGCATTTCCCGCTGGCCGATCACTATGAGACCTCGGATTGGATGTACGGCAATCTGGCCCATGACAAGCTGGTCGACAGCGGCGACTGGCGCGAGCACCTGGTCCTGACCCAGCACCGCTACATGCGCGAGGATGTGGCGGTGGGGCTGGCCTTGCTGGTCTCGGTCGCCGATTGGGCCGGGGTGCCCGCGCCCACGGCGACGGGGCTCCTGGCGCTGGGCTCGGCGATCTGCGACGACGATTTCCGCCGGAGCGGCCGGACATTGGAGAACCTCGGGTTGGCGGGGACCGACCGCGCCGCTTTGCAGACCATGCTGCGGGACGGGGCCTGAGATGGTGGCGCGGGAAACCATCGCTGCCGTGGGCGCCGGGCGCATGGGCCGGGGCATGGCCGTCGCCTTCGCCTTTTCCGGCCACCCGGTCCGCCTGATCGACGCCAAGCCGCGACCCATGGATGAATTCGACCGGCTCAAGGCCGAGATAAGGGCCGAGCTGGGCAGTACCTTTGCGCTGATGGTCGATGTAGGCCTGATGCAGGCGGGCGAAGCTGACGCCATGCTGGCGCGTGTCGAGGTTGTGGGCCACGACGATCTGGCGGCGGCGCTTGCCGGGGTGCCCTTCGTCTTCGAAGGCGTGCCCGAGATGCTGGAGGCCAAGCGCGAGGTTTTCGATCTCCTGTCGCGCCATGCGGACGAGGATGCGGTCATCGCCTCGACCACCTCGACCATCCTGTCAAACGACCTTCAGGGATTTGTCACCCCGCCCGAACGCTTCCTGAACGCCCACTGGCTCAACCCCGCCTATCTGGTGCCGCTGGTCGAGGTTTCGCCCGGTGATGCCACCGATCCGGCGATAACCGCCCGCCTGATCGACCTGCTGGAAGGGATCGGCAAGGTTCCGGTCACTTGCGCCGCCAGCCCCGGCTATATCGTGCCGCGCATCCAGGCTCTGGCCATGAACGAGGCCGCCCGTCTGGTTGAAGAAGGCGTTGCCAGCAGCGCCGATATCGACAAGGCCACAAAATACGGCTTCGGCTTCCGCTTCGCTGTCTTGGGCCTGTTGGAATTTATCGACTGGGGCGGCGGCGACATCCTCTACCACGCCAGCCACTACATGACCCGCGCTACCGGGCAGGACAGGTTCGCCGCCCCCGACATCATCGAGACCAACATGGCCGAGGGTCGGCGCGGCCTGCGCGACGGGCGCGGTTTCCTCGACTATGACGGGCTCGATGTCGCCGCCTATCAGAGGGAGCGTATCGGCGCTTTCGCCGCCATGCTGCGGCACCTCGACAAGATGCCGGTCAAGGGCTACTAAATCGGAGTTTGCACCCCGCCTCTTGCTTCTTTCTGTTCAAAAATACTTAAAAAGCACCGGCGCCTTCCGCGCCGCCATCCCCGGTTTAACTTTGCCCGATGAACCTGCGCACACTGTCCAGTAGCAGATTGTTATGCGCGGGCAGCGATAGCGAGAATCGGAAGAAGGCCTCCAGCCCCGCCTCGCGGGTGCGGTTGACTACGATCCCGGCATCCGTGAACAAATGCTCGACCAGCGCCTCGGTCCGGGCCGCATCGACGTCCCGGAAACGGGCCATCAGGAAGTTGGTGCGGCTGGGTACGACGACCAGACCCAGTTGCCCCAGCGCGCCACTCAGGCGCCCGCGTTCCGACACGATCTGATCGACCCGCGCCTGAATGGCGGCAGGGTCTGCAAGACCCGCCACCGCCCCGGCCTGCGCCATCGCGTTGACAGTGCCCATGCCGCGCGCGGCATAGAGGACGGGCACCATCCAGGCGGGCGCGTGGCACCAGCCAACGCGTGCCCCGGCGAGGCCATAGGCTTTGGAAAAGGTCCGGGTAACAACGATGTTTTCGTGGTTTGCCGCCAAGCTGTGCACAGCGGCGCAATAGTCGGGTGCGGCGAACTCGCCATAGGCGAGGTCAAGCACCAGCACGACCTGCGCAGGCAGGTCGCGGGTAAGTCGGGAAAGCGCCTCCATCTCCAGCATGGTGCCGGTCGGGTTGTTCGGATTGGCCAGGAACAAGAGCCGCGTGCGCTCGCTCACCGCCGCCAGCAGGGCGTCGACATCGCTGGTGTAGTCGCGCTCGCGCGCCTTCACCAATGTCGCACCCACCCGGTTGGCGGTCAGGGCGAACTGGACATAGCCGAACTCCGAGATCAGGATCTCGTCGCCGGGCCGGGCAAAACAGCGGGCGATGACGTCGAGCAGTTCCTCTGATCCGTTGCCGCAGACTATTTGTTCAAGGTCCAGCCCGTGCGCCGTGCCCAAGGCATCGCGTAGCGCGTCACAATGTGGGCTGCCATAGGATTGGGCGCGGGCGGCGGCCGTCTCCATCGCGGCGCGGATCGCGGGCAGGGGGGGATAGGGCAGCTCGTTGTAGCCCATGTTGATGACCGGCAACCCCTTGGGCTGCGGCCTGCTGATGCGGCCACGAACGGGGATCGGGGCAAGATAGGGCGTTGGGCGCATGATATCCTCGGCGTTGTTCCAAGACATGAGATGGTGATTTACGGGCAGGTTCAAGACGGAGGCTCAATACACGATCCCGCGATCCACCCCAGCACAACCGCGCTCAGCAACCCGTTGCCGGAGAGATATCCGCTGTCGCCGCTGCCCGAGACGCCACAGGCCGCGCCGCCGCCTGCGTATAGGCCCGGCACCGGCGTGCCATCGGGGCGAAGCACACGCGCGCGGGTATCGGTGCACAATCCGCCCTGGGTGTGAAACAGCGCCCCCGTTACCCGCACGCCGCAAAAGGGCGGGGCAAGCGGCGGGGTCGCGAATGTCCGCCCGAAGGCATCTGTCCCGTTCTGCGGCAGGTCCCGCAGCGTATGCGCCAGGGTCTCGGGCGGCAGGCCAAGCAATCGGGCCAGTGCTGCTGGCGTCTCCGCCTGCCGAATCGCGCCTGTCGCTTCGGCGCGGCGAAAATCCTCGAACTGCCGCGCGATACCCGCGATACGCGCGTCGAAGATCGCAAATGCCTCGCCCCCCGGCTGTGCCATCACCGCGCGGGCGGCCTCGGAGTACCCCTGGCTTTCATCCCAGAACCGCAGGCCATCGCGGTTCACCTGCACGCCGCCCGAGGTGATCACCGCCCAGGTGATCAGGATGCCATGCGGGTGGGCGACATTGCCGTGCCCCTGATAGGCCCCAAGGTGGCGCAGATCGGCCCCCAATTCTTCACCCCACAGCACCGCCTCGCCCCGATTTGCGTCATGCCCGAACCAGAGCGCCTCGCGGATCTCGGGCATGTGCTCGGTGACCAGTTGCCGGTTGCCGCCGAAGCCGTTGCAGGCCAGGATTAGCCGGTCGCAGGCGATGCTTTCTCTGGTACCGTCTGGGCCAACGACCGTAACACCGCATACCCGGCCGTCTTCCATATGCAGGATTTGCGCCCGCCGGGAACAGACGATGTCGATCCCCTGCGCCTCGCAGGCCTGGCGCAGTGCGTCGATCAGCTCTTCGCCCGAGCGGCTGGGCAGGCCGTGCATCCGGCGTCGGCTGTGTCCGGGATAGTCGAAGTCGGTGACAACCGAGAAGGGCAGGCCGTGGCGCTCGGCCAGCCAGTCGATGACCGGTCCGGCCCCTGCGGCCAGGGTATCGACCAGATCAGGGTCGTTCTGCCCCTTGGCCTTGGCCTGGATATCCTGCGCGAAGAGTGGGGCGCTGTCCTCGATCCCTGCCGCGCGCTGCATGGTGGTGCCGGGCGCTGGGATCAGCCCGGCCGAGAGCGCGGTCGAGCCGCGCGGCACTGCATCCGCCTCGACCACCAGCACCTCTTGCCCCGCTTCGCGCGCCGCAAGTGCCGCCACCAACCCACAGGCCCCGGCGCCGATGATCAGAGTCTGGCAGGCGACATCGAAGGCGATGGGCGGCGGCGCGATATGCGGGTCACTGTCCGGGGTCATAGCGTTTGCCGCGCTCCAGCATCTCACCAGTTCCGATTACCTCGTTCAGACCGGCAAAATCATACATCCTGTCCCGGAACGGCGCGGTGGTGCCATACGCGCGCAGGCTGGTGTAATAGTCGTGCGCCGTATGGGCGAGCGCCCGCACGATGCCGCCGGGAAAGATCACGAGGCGGAAGCCCAGCGCCTGCAACGCCTCGGCCGAGCGGATCGGCGTTGCGCCCCCCTCGACCATATTGGCGAGCAGCGGGACACGCGCCGCGAACCTGTCCGCGATTGCCGAGAGCTCTGCCTCGGTCTGCGGCGCCTCGACGAACAGAACATCGGCTCCGGCGGCCAGATAGGTCTCGGCGCGCTCCAGCGCCGCGTCGAAGCCTTCGACCGCGATGGCATCGGTGCGGGCGATGATCAGTGTGGCGTCCGAGCGGCGGGCGTCGGCCATAGCGGCGATCTTGCCTGCCATCTCGGCAGCCGGGATCAGCGCCTTGTCTTTCAGGTGGCCGCAGCGCTTGGGATAGGTCTGGTCCTCGACCTGCAACGCTGCCGCGCCTGCACGTTCATAAAGCCGCATGGTGCGCTGGGCGTTCAGCGCGTTGCCGAAGCCGGTATCGGCGTCGATGATCACCGGCAGGCGGGTGCGGTCGGCGATCAGGGTCATGGTCTCGGCCATTTCGGTGACCGAGGTCAGGCCGATATCGGGCCTGCCAAGGCGGGTATAGGCCACCGCCGCGCCGCTCAGGTAAAGCGCCTCGAACCCCGCCTGTTCGGCGATCAGCGCGGTAAGCCCATCATAGATGCCGGGCGCCAGAACGATGCCATCTCTGGCCAGTCTTGCCTTGAGTGTCATGACGCGCCCTCCATCCAGCCAAGCGCCTCGGCACAGGTCATCTGATGCGTGACCGTTCCCAGCGACAGCAGGGTGGCGTCATGCACCTCGTCCCGAAAGGCGGCGCAGCCGTCGGTCAGCATCACGGTGTCGATGTCGCGCAGATGCGCGTCGCGCAGGGTCGAGGCGACGCCGCCATTGGTGACGATGCCGCCGACGATCAGCTGGCGGATGCCCATCGCGCGCAGGATGTATTCCAGTCGGGTTTGGTAAAAGGCGGAATAGGCCACTTTCTCGACGGTGAAATCGGCAGGGAGTAGCGTATCGACCAGTTGATGCCCGAAACTGCCGGGCGCGAAATCGCCGCGCGTCAGAAAGGGGCGTAGCGCCTTGAGATGTGGCGAGATCAGGGGGTGGCCACCCGGTCCGGGCACCAGCGTGAACTGGGCCGAAATGTAAAGCCCGCCCCTTGACCTCAGCGCCCGCGCCAGCGGTGCGATGCGGGCGGGAAGCGCGGCGATGGCGGCGGCTCCCTGTCCGGCCCGGCCATAGGCGCCCTCGGGATGCAGGAAGTCGTTTTGCAGGTCGATGGTCAGCAGCGCGGTCTGCGCCAGGGCCCAGCCTTGTGGATCGCTCATGCGCCTGCCTCCGGTCCGGTTTCGATGATGACATTGCCCAGCGGGTCGACCCGGCCCACAAGGCCCGGTTCGATCAGCACCGTGGTATCGGGCTGTTCCAGGATCGCGGGCCCGGTGATCACGGATCCGACCGGCAGCGACAGCCGGTCATAGATCGCGGTTTCATGCCAATCGGTGCCGAAATGCACCTTTCGAGAGGATTTCGGCCGGGCCGGGTCGGTCACCGTGGGCGCAAGCGTGGCCAGGTCGAACTTGGTCCGCTTGCCGGTCACCGCGCTTCGCAGGTTCAGGATGCGCCGCACCCCGCCAGGCAAAAGCCGCCCGAACGTGTCGCGATAAACGGTGTCAAAGGCGGCGGCGATCTGGGCTTGCGTAGGCGGCTGTACCTTGCCCTCGGTCACGCTCACCGGGATCGGCACGGATACCGTGTGTGTCTGGCCGATATAGGCCATGTCGAGCCCGAATGTCGCCTCGCGCGCCACGAACCGGGTGCCGGCGGCCTCTAGCATCGCCATGCCGCGGTCATGGTGATTCTGCATCACCGTGCCCAGCATATCGGTATCCAGCCCGTCGAGCATCGCGTTGAGGGTCTGCACGAAATCCTGCCGCATGTCCGCGATCACGCAACCCAGTGCCGAGGTCACGCCCGGATAGCGCGGCACGATGGCGCGGGCGATCCCCACCTCGGCCAGCATGGCGCCTGCATGCAGCGCGCCGCCGCCGCCAAAGGGCATGAAGGCGAATTTCTTGGGGTCGAAACCGCGCTCGATACTGACCAGCCGCAGGGCGCCTGCCATGCGCGAGTTGGCCACCCGCAGGATCGCCTCGGCGGCGGCCAGAGTATCGAGTCTCAGCGGCTGGCCGACATGGGCGTCGATGGCCCGCGCCGCCGCCTCGACATCCAACCGCGCAAGCTTGCCGCCGATGGGATTCTCGGGGTCGATACGGCCCAGCACCACGTTGGCGTCGGTCACGGTGGGGCGGTCGTTACCCAGCCCATAGGCCACCGGCCCTGGATCGGAGCCTGCGCTTTCCGGGCCGATGTTCAACAGGCCCCCCTTGTCCACCCAGGCGATGGAGCCGCCGCCCGCGCCGATGGTGGTGATCTCGATCATCGGGGTCCGCACCACCATGCCAAAGTCGATCGAGGTCTGCGGCGCCAGCATCGAGCGCCCTTCGGCGATCAGCGAGACATCGAAGCTGGTGCCACCCATGTCACCGGTGATCACATTGTCGAACCCGGCCGAGCGGGCGATATAGCCCGCCGCGATCACCCCCGCAGCAGGGCCCGAAAGCGCCGTGCGGATCGGAAAACGGCAGGCGGTGTCAACATCCATCACGCCGCCATTGGACTGCACGATCATGAATTCGCCACCAAATCCGCCCTTGTCCAGCGCCGCCCCGAGCCGCCCCAGGTAACCCGAGACCTCGGGTTGCAGATAGGCGTTCAGCGCGGTGGTCGAGAACCGCTCGTATTCGCGGATCTCGGGCAGGATTTCCGAGGATGCCGAGACATGTTCGTTGGGCCAGATCTCGCGCAGGGCGGCCACGGCGGCGGCCTCGTTGGCGGGGTTGGCATAGGCATTGGCAAACAGGATCGCGACGGCGACACAGCCCTGATCCTGCAATTGCCGGGCGGCAGTGCGCACCGCCTCCAGGTCGACGGGTGTGCGGATGGTGCCATCGGCCAGCGTCCGTTCGGGCACTTCCAAACGGTCGCGCCGGTCGACAACCGGTTCGAAATCGCCGCGTAGGCCCCAGGTGCGGGGCCGGTCGCGGCGGCGCATCTCCAGCACGTCGCGCAGGCCTTGGGTGCAGATCACACCTGTCCGCGCGCCCTTGCGCTCCAAGAGCGCATTGGTGCCCGCCGTGGTGCCATGCACCACCACGCCGACACTGCCGATATCGGTGACCGCCTCGGTGATCCCTTGCAGGAAGCCCGTGGACTGGTCGGGACGCGAGGTCGGCACCTTGCCGACGCGGGCCGTGCCGTCGCTTTCATCCAGAACAAAGATATCCGTGAAGGTGCCGCCAACATCGACACCGATCATCTTGCCGCTCATCGCACGCCCTCGCGCCAGTTTGGTCCATAAAGGCGGTCGGCCTCGGCCGCGCTCAGATAATCGCGCGCCACGTCCAGCGCCACAGCAGCGGCGTCGCGTTCGGATGGCGGCCCATAGCCGCCGCCGCCGGGAGTTTCCAGCCGCACCGCCTCGCCCTGTTTCAGGCGGATGCCACGCATCTTGGATACCAGCGGCGGGTGCGGCCACGCGGCGCCCTGTTGATATGAGAACACGTTCAGCGCGCCCTCCTGCCCACCTGCCACGCCCTTGGGCGCAAAACGCCCGCGCTCGCCGAACAGGAAACCCTCGGCGCCGTTCTCCTCCAGCACCTCGATCTCATAGACCGCGCCCAAGCCGCCGCGATGCCGCCCCGCACCGGCGCTGTCGCGCCTCAGCGCCCATTGCCGGAACATCACCGGATAGGCGGCCTCGAGGATCTCGAGCGGCGGGATGGTCGCGGTCGAAATCGGTGCATTGCCATGGTTCAGCCCGTCGCTTTCGGGCGATCCGCCATGGCCGCCGCCGTAAAAGCTGAACATCACCCAGGGCTTGCCATTGCTGCGCCGCCCGGCGATGGAGAGCGCGTTGATGGTGCCATAGGCATTGGCCACCACCCGGTCCGGCACCGCTTGGGCAAAGGCACAGAACACAACGTCGATCATCCGCAGGATGGTTTCGGTATAGCCGCCGGTGGGCGCGGGAAACTCCGCCGACAGGATCGAGCCCTCGGGCACTGTGACCTCGATAGGCCGCATCACACCCGCATTGGCGGGCAGCAGCGGGAAGATGTGCTTGATGGCCACATAGACGGTGGCGATGGTGGTTGGCAGCGCGATATTGACCGGGCCTGCACATTTCGGGGCCGAGCCGGAGAAATCCAGATGCATCCGGTCGCCCCGGATCTCCAGCGCCACGCGGATCGGCAGCGGGGTGTCGGTAATGCCATCGTTGTCGAGGAAATCATCGGCCTCCCAGCGCCCATCGGGAATGGCCGCAAGCTCCGTGCGCATAAGCCGCTCGGCCCGGATGCCCAGCGCGTCGAGCGCCGCATCGACCGTGTCCGCGCCATATTCGTCCAGCAACTCGTCCATCCGCCGCACGCCCAGATCCAGCGCGCCCAACTGGCCGTTCAGATCACCCTGTGCCGATTGCGGCAGGCGGGTGTTGCGCAGCAGGATGTCGATGATGTCCTGGTTGACCACACCCGCGCGGGCCATCCGCACGGGCGGCAGCACAAACGCCTCCTGGAACACCTCGGTGGCAGCGGGGTTGTAGTTGCCCGGCACAGCGCCGCCCACATCGTGCCAATGCCCGACCGAGGCCAGCCAGCAGAACAGTTTCCCCTCCCGGAAATAGGGGCGCACCAGGCGCATGTCGCTCAGATGCGTGCCGCCGATATGAGCGTCGTTGAAGATGAAGATATCGCCATCGGCCAAATTGCCGTCCGCGGCGACTTTCTCGATCACCGCCTTTACGGCAAAGGACATGACACCGACAAAGATCGGCAGGCCCGATTTGCCCTGCACCAGCGTGTCGCCGGTTTCGGCATGGTATAGCCCGTGGCTGGCATCATGCGCCTCGGCGATGATCGGGTTGAAGGCGGCGCGAAACAGGGTCGCGTCCATCTCGTCGGCGATCTGTTCCATGCGCCCGGCCAGAACCGACAGGGTGATCGGGTCGATATCGCTCATGTCCGCCCCCGCACTTCGCCCATGTCGTTCCACACGTCCTGCCGGGTGATCCGGCCCGCCACCAGTTCGAACCGGTCAATGAAGCGGATGCCCGAAAAGGCCGTGCCATCCAGCCATTCGCCTGACAGCGTGCCACGGCAGTAAACGACCGAGATGTCGCCCGCGCCGGGCATTGCATCGAACCCGTCATAGGTCTTGGTAACGAAGCGGTATCGGGGACGCGCCCAGTCGATCAGTTCGGACAGTTCGGTCATCGGGCCGGTGCCGGGGAAATACATGGTGAACCCGTCACCTTGCATAGCGCGGGCGGCGTCCAGATCGCGCGCCTCCATCGCGTCCAGATAGGCACGCACCACTGCGGCCGGGTCGGGCAGGGCGGGGGCAGGGGTCTTTGTGTTGCGCCCTCGGTAATAGGCATCGGGTGCCATTTCGCGGATCATGACCACGACACCTTCGGGTGCAGCAGGCACGACGAACCGCACCGCATCCGTCAGCGCATGGCCCAGGCGGCGCTTGTCCTCTTCGCCGTACCCTTCGATCAGGTGCAGTTCGACCACCGGCATCGCATCCCTCCCCCGGATGAAAGCTGTATCATTGATAATACATTTAACCGGGATATAGTCAGAGACAATTCTTTCCTTTCGAACGGGTCGAAAATGACTGTGGTGCGGATGCAGACGGGGGGCGGCGCGCGGATGCCTGCGGGCGCGAAATCGCGCCGCGTCTACCTGTCCTTGCTGGAACAGATTTCCGCCGGACGGCTGGAGCCGCGCCAGAAACTGCCGGGCGAAGAACAGCTGGCCGAGGATTACGGTGTGTCCCGCGTCACCGTGCGCCGGGCGCTGGATGCGCTGACGGAAAACGGGTTCCTGTCGCGGCGCGCGGGCAGCGGCACCCGGGTGCGGCCCCGGCCATCCGCGCCACAGCCGGTGACGATGGATTTCTCGACCCTGCTGCCGCAACTGGTGGAAATCGGGCGCAGCACCGAGGTACGGCTGTTGTCGAGCCGCATGGATCAGGCACCCGAGCATGTGGTGCGGGCGCTGGACCTGGCACCGGGCGAAGCGGTGCAGATCGCCCAGCGGACCCGCAGCATTAGTGGAACGGCCTATTCGCATCTGACCACCTACGTACCGTCGCGCATCGCGGCGGGTATCTCTGACGACGATCTGTCACGCGAGCCGCTGCATGTGCTGCTGGAGCGCAACGGAGTGCAGATCGCCGATGCGCGGCAGTCGGTTTCGGCCACCCTTGCGGGCCCCGAGGTGGCTTCGGCTTTGGGCCTGCCCGAAGGCGCGGCCTTGCTATCGCTGGACCGGGTCGTGCGCGACACCGAGGGGCGGGGGGTCGAGTTTCTGACCGGGCTTTACCGGCCCGACATGTTCCGTCTCGACATGAGCCTGGCGCGGGTCGATCATGGCGAGGGCCGCCATTGGGAACCGGCCATCACCCCGCTGAAGGATACGCCCCGATGAGCGCGCCGCTGACCTTGCTGGACAGGCTCTGGTCGATGCACGAAGTGCTGCGCCGCGAGGATGGCAGCGCGCTCCTTTGGGTCGACCGGCACCTGGTGCACGAGGGATCGCACCACGCCTTTGCGCGGCTGGCCGAGCGGGGCCTGCCGGTGGCCGAACCCGGCCTGACATTTGCGGTGGTGGATCACTATGCGCCCACGCGCCGTGCGGGGTCGATCGCCGATCCGGCGATCGCCCGGATGATCGACACCCTGCGCGGCAATGCCGCCCGGCATGGGCTGCGCCTGTTTGACCTTGATGACCCCGATCAGGGGATCGTGCATGTGGTCGGGCCGGAGCAGGGGCTGACGCTGCCCGGCCTGCTGATCACTTGCGGCGACAGCCACACCTCGACGCACGGAGCTTTTGGCGCGCTGGCCTTCGGCATCGGCGCGACCGAGGTGGCGCATGTGCTGGCAACCCAGACCATCTGGCAGCGCAAGCCGCGTGCAATGCGGATCACCGTTGACGGCGCGTTGCCTGCGGGTGTGTCGGCCAAGGATATCGCGCTCAACTGGATCGCGCGGCTTGGCGCCGACGGGGCACAGGGCCACGCTGTGGAATATGCGGGCAGTGCCATTCGCGGCCTGTCGATGGAGGGGCGGATGACCCTGTGCAACCTGACCATCGAAGGCGGCGGGCGCATGGGCATGGTGGCCCCGGACGAGGTGAGCTTTGCCTATCTGCGCGACAGGCCGCATGCACCGCGGGGCGATGACTGGACCCGGGCACTCGACAACTGGCAGGCCCTGGCCAGCGATGCTGATGCCCGGTTCGACCGCGACGTCGTCCTGTCAGCCGAGGAAATCGCGCCCATCGTGACCTGGGGCACCAGCCCCGAACAGGCCCTGCCCATCGACGCGTCCGTTCCCATCCCCGAAACACTGCCACCCGCCAAGGCACAGGCCGCCCGCGCCGCGCTAGACTATATGGGGCTGGTGCCGGGCCGCCCGTTGGCGGGCACACCGGTCGATCAGGTGTTCATCGGCTCCTGTACCAATGGCCGGATCGAGGATCTGCGCGCCGCCGCCGCGGTTCTGGCCGGGCGGAAAGCGCGCGTGACGGGGCTGGTCTCACCCGGCTCGGCCCGGGTCAAGGCGCAGGCCGAGCAAGAAGGGTTGGACCGCGTGTTCACCGAGGCGGGGCTGGATTGGGTCGCCTCGGGCTGTTCCATGTGCGTCGGCATGAATGGCGATCTGGTCGCGGCGGGCAAGCGATGTGCCTCCTCCACCAACCGCAACTTCCGCGGCCGCCAGGGCAAGGGCGCGCGCACGCATCTGATGTCACCGGCCATGGTGGCGGCGGCGGCGGTCACCGGTACGCTGTGCGACGTTCGACCCATGTTGCAGGGGAGGGCGCTCTGATGGCGGGGTGGGCTGAACAGCGGGGCAAGGCAGTGCTGCTGCCAATGGCCAATATCGACACCGATCAGCTGATCCCGGCGCGGTTCATGTCGACACCGCGCGCCGAGGGTTATGGCCGGTTCCTGCTGCACGACGTGAGGCGCGCATCTGAAGGCGCGCTCGACGCGGAGTTCCCGCTCAATGCCCATCCGGATGCCTGCATTCTGGTTGCGGGTCGCAACTTCGGCAGCGGCTCGTCGCGCGAGGCGGCGGTCTACGCCCTTGTCGATGCCGGGATACGCGTCGTCGTGGCGCCCAGTTTCGGCGATATCTTTGCCGGAAACGCGGTCAATAACGGCCTGCTTCCGGCCCAGGTGACCGAGACGGATGCAGAGCTCTTGACCAAGGCGCTCTCTTCGGGCCCGGCGCAAGGCAGCGCTGATCTGGCATCCCGATTGATGAGTATCGCGGGCGTGTCAGTGCCGTTCCAGTTGGATGAGGTCTGGCGGACCAAGCTGCTGAATGGCTGGGACGATATCGACCTCACCCGTCAGCACGCCGCCGACATCGCGGCCTACCGCGCACGCCTGCTCTCGGAACCCGGCCGGTTTCCGTTTGGCGGGGCATCCAGTTGCTCTCAGCCATGATCGATGTGTTGACCCGCTCGCCACATTCAGGAGCGCCGCCTGGGTCCTCCTTCGGTCACGAACCCGGTCTCGGGAGACCAGCCCGGATGTGCGGTGTATCGACGCCATCCGCGTGGACGCCGGCCCGCGAACCTTGCTGAAACACGCTATGCGGTCCTAGATTGAGCCCGGGCCCGGACCTGTCGCAGGACAAGGGAATGGCTCGGGAATAATCGAAAGGTGCGGTCTTGACCGGGAACACGTATACCATTCGAAACCTCAAGAAGATCTACGGTCACGGGGAAGCCGCCGTACATGCCCTGCGGGGTGTCGATCTCGACATTCCGGCGGGGGAATTCGTGGTCCTGCTGGGCGCGTCGGGCAGCGGAAAGTCGACACTTCTCAACATCATCGGGGGACTGGACCGAGCCAGCGAAGGCACCGCGCTGTTCCGCGACCGCGAATTGACCACCATGTCGGACAGCGAGCTGACGCGATACAGGCGCGATCACGTGGGCTTTGTCTTTCAGTTCTACAACCTTATGCCCAGCCTGACCGCGCGCGAGAATGTCGAGCTGGTGACCGAGATCTCGCAAAAACCGATGGACCCGGACAAGGCGCTGGCGCTGGTGGGCCTGTCCGAGCGGGCCGATCATTTCCCCGCCCAGCTTTCGGGCGGCGAGCAGCAGCGGGTGGCGATTGCCCGGGCGGTTGCGAAGCAGCCCGATGTCCTGTTCTGCGACGAGCCGACCGGCGCGCTTGACAGCACGACCGGACGGGCGGTTCTCAAGGTGCTGCGCGATGTCAACGAAACACTTGGCGCGACGGTTCTTGTCGTGACCCATGCCGCATCGCAGGCGGCGATGGCCGACCGGGTGATCCGTTTCAGCGACGGGCAGGTGATCGAGGTCAAGGAGAACGAGACCAAGCTGAATCCCGAGGAGATCGAATGGTAAGGGGCACATGTCACCGCTGACGCGCAAACTGGGCCGGGACCTGTGGCGGATTCGTGGACAAGCGATTGCAATCTCCATGGTGATCGCTGTAGGCGTGCTGCTTCAGGTTATGCAGAGCGGTCTGGTGGTCAGCCTCGAGGAGACGCGGCGCGCCTATTATGACAGGTACCGCCTGGCCGAGGTCTATGCGCCGGTGACCCGCGCGCCCGAGCGCCTGTTTCGGGATCTTCAGAAAATACCGGGTGTGGCCGCCGCCGAAACGCGGGTCGCGGGCGCGGCGCTGATCGACCTTCCGGGGTTGGAGGTTCCGGTGCGGGGGCTGGCCCTGTCCTTGCGACATGAGCCTCGGCTGAACGCGGTTCTGCTGACCGAAGGCCAAAGACCGGCCGGAGGCAGAACGGATCAGGTTCTGCTGTTGGACAGTTTCGCAAAGGCGCACGGGCTGGGCCAGGGCGACCGGATCAGCGCCACGATGAACGGCGCCCGGCACGAATTCTCGATCGCCGGTCTCGCGATGTCGCCCGAGTTTCTGTACAGCACCGCCCCGGGCGAGATGGTGCCGGACGATGCGCGCTTTGCCGTCCTCTGGATGGCCCCGAGCGCGATTGCCTCGATGTTCGACATGGATGGCGCCTTCAACGAGGCGTTGATGTCGCTGGAGCGCGGCGTGGATGTGACCGGGGTGATCGCCGAGGCGGACCGGTTGCTCGACAGCTATGGTGGCGCCGGCGCATATGCGCTGGCGGATCTGCCGTCGAACACGTTCATAACCCAGGAAATCCAGGGGTTGCGTCAGGTTTCGGCAGTGGTACCGCCGGTATTCATGGCGGTTGCGGCGTTCCTGCTCTACATCGTCATTTCGCGTCTGGTCGAGTCCGAGCGGCGCGAGATCGGGTTGATGAAGGCGTTCGGCTATACCGATTGGGAAGTCGGCGGGCACTACCTCAAGCTCGTCCTGGTGATCAGCCTCGGCGGCGCCGCCCTGGGTAGTATGCTGGGCATTCTGGCCGGGCGGGCTCTGATAGATGCCTACCTGATCTACTACAAGTTTCCCTTTCTCGTCTTTCGTCTGGACCCGTCCAGTTTCGCCATTGGGTTCGGCGCCAGCGTGACGGCCGCATCCGCCGGTGGCCTGCTGGTCCTGCGCCGGGTGTTCGCGCTGACACCGGCAGTAGCGATGCGCGCGGCGGCACCCGCCGACTTTCACCGCGCACGGCCGTTTCACGGGGCGCTGGCGCGCTGGCTGGACCAACCCACGCGCATGGTCCTGCGCCGCCTGGCACGCGAGCCGCTTCGCATGGTGGGGGCTGTGGCCGGGGTGGGCGCCGCGACCGCGCTGGCCGCTGCGATGGCATCGCTGCTGGCCAGTTTCGACGACATGGTCGCAGTGTCGTTCAGCGACATAGACCGCAGCGATCTGATGGTGTCGTTCGCCCATCCGGTCGCCGGTCAGGTGCGCTTCGACCTGGAGGCGCTGCCCGGTGTGATCGAGGTGGAACCGGTCCGCGTGGTCGATACAGTGTTCCGCAATGGACGCTACAGCCATCGCGGCGCGGTAAGCGGGCTGGTCTCTGCGCCGCGCCTCTACCGCGCCGTCGATGCCGAGACCAATTCGATTGCCATCCCGGACCACGGGCTGATCCTGTCGACCGGACTTGCCCGCAAACTCGGGGTTGTCCCCGGACAGCGCGTGACGCTCGATGTGCGCGAAGGCCGCCGCCCGAAGGTCGAGGTGCAGGTAGCCGCCGTCGCCGAATCCCTGATCGGATCTCCGGCGTTCATGCAGTTCGAGGCCCTAAATCAGGTGTTGTCCGAACCGGGGCGGATATCGGCGGCCTATCTGCGCGTCGACGCAAACAGCGCCGGAGAGGTCTATCGCCGCCTCAAGGACATGCCACAGGTCGCCGGTGTCGCAATCAAGGAGGAAAGCCGGTCGGCCATGCGCAAGATGATGGACCAGGGCGCGGGCGCGATGCGCTATGTGATGGCGGTGATCGCGGGCGTCATCACGTTTGGCGTTATCTACAATGCCGCTCGTGTGGCGCAGGCTGAACGCGAACGGGATCTGGCAGGGCTGAGGGTTCTGGGCTTCACCCGGGCCGAAGTCGCCTTTGTCCTGCTTGGGGAACTGGCCGTTGTGACCCTGCTGGCCATTCCGGTCGGGGCGTTGGGCGGTTATGGCCTCAGCTTTGCGATTTCCGCGGGATTCAGTACCGATCTATACCAGATACCGCCCAGTTTCGGCCTTGCAAGCTTTGGCCAGGCGGCGACGGTTGTCGTCGCGGCGGCCTTGATATCGGGCTGGGTGGTGAAACGTGATATCGACCGAACCGATCTGGTTCTGGCGTTGAAGAACAGAGAGTGATGACCGTGCCCCGGCAAAACAGCAGAAGATCCCGTTCCGTCCTGACCGCAGGTGCCATCGTTCTGGTGGGCGGTTTCCTGGCTCTGGCGTTCTGGCCCCGGCCGGTTCTGGTCGACATGGCCGAGGCGGCGCGCGGGCCGATAATGGTCACCATCGACGAGGAGGGACGGACCAGGGTCAAGGAACCCTATGTGGTCTCATCGCCCGTCGCCGGAGAGTTGCAACGGGTGACCGTGCTGCCCGGCGAACGGGTCGTGGCCGGTGAAACCATCGTCGCCCAGATGCGCCCGGCCAAACCCTCGGTTCTGGATGTGCGCACGCGTGAGCAAGCCCATGCGGCCGTGACCGCAGCCGAGGCCGCGCTCAGGCTGGCGCATGCCGACCTGAACGCGGCGCAGGCAAAGTTCGATTTTGCCGAAAGCGATCTGGAACGGGCAAAAACATTGGTCGAGAGGGGGGTTGCCAGCGCGGTGACGATGGAACGCGCCGAACAGGCCGCCCGGGTCGCCCGCGCCAACCTGGACACGGTGCAGGCCGCCATTGCCATGCGCGAGGCGGAACTGGCCAACGCCCGCGCGCAGCTGATCGGCTTTGACGATGTTGGGCTGGCCACCGCGCTGGCCGACAGCGTTCCGGCGGATATTGGCATTCCGCTGCGGGCGCCGATCGACGGCACCATCCTGAAGGTATTCAAGAAGAGCGAAACCACCCTGCCTGCAGGCGAGCCGATCCTCGAGATCGGCGACATTCAGGGCGATCTTGAGGTGATGGCCGAATTGCTGTCCTCGGACGCGGTACGGGTCACGGTGGGCGATCCGGTGATCATCACCAGCTGGGGCGGTGACACCGATCTGAACGGCACCGTCCGCCGGATCGATCCCTATGGGTACACGAAATTCTCGGCCCTCGGTGTCGAGGAACAGCGCGTGGAGGTGACGGTCGACATCGGAACTCCGGCGACCGAGCGGCTTTCGCTGGGGCATGGCTACCGGGTCGAAGTGCGCATCGTTGTCTGGAACAGCGAAGATGCGCTGGTGGCGCCTTCGGCCGCGCTGTTCCGGCATGGCGGGGAATGGGTCGTCTTTGCCGTGCGCGATGGCCGGGCGGTTCTGACCAAGGTGGAGGTGGGGCAGAACAACGGGCGCGATGCCGAGATCCTGTCGGGCATTGGCGAAGGCGATCGCCTGATCCTGTTCCCGTCTGCGGAGCTCAAGGACAACGACCGGGTGGCGCAGCGCCAGTTCGATTGAAAAAGCCGCCCGGATCGTGTCCGGGCGGCTTTCGTGTCTCTTAGCCCGCGGCGACCGGGGTCCGCCGCCATTTGGCGGGACCGGTGATATGGATCGAGTTACCTTGGGTGTCGACGGCAACGGTCACCGGCATGTCCTCGACCTTCAGCTCATAGATGGCTTCCATCCCGAGATCCTGGAAAGCGACCGGCTTGGCCGCCTTGATCGCCTTGGACACCAGATAGGCCGCGCCGCCAACGGCGATCAGATAGGCTGCCTTGTGCCTGGCAATCGCCTCCAGCGCCACCGGGCCGCGTTCCGCCTTGCCGATCATCACCTTCAGGCCGGTGTCGGCCAGAATACGGTCGGTGAACTTGTCCATCCGGGTCGAGGTGGTGGGGCCTGCCGGGCCAATGGCCTCGTCGCCCACGGCGTCCACCGGACCCACATAATAGATCGCCTTGCCCTTCAGATCGACCGGCAGCGGCTCGCTCCGGTCCAGCATCTCGATCATCCTCTTATGCGCCGCGTCGCGCCCGGTATAAAGCGTGCCTGACACCAGCAGCGTCTGGCCAGGTTCCAGCGTGGCCAGAACCTCGTCCGTCAGATCGTCGAGGTTCAGCTTGGTCGCCTGCTCCCCTGCCTTCTCCAGCAGGATCTCGGGGTAGAGATCCATCGGCGGCGGGGTGAATTCGGCCGGGCCCGACCCGTCGAGCGTGAAATGCACATGCCTTGTGGCCGCGCAATTGGGGATCAGGCCCACGGGCAGCGAGGCCGCGTGGGTCGGAAAGCTCTTGATCTTGACGTCGAGCACGGTGGTCACGCCGCCCAAGCCCTGTGCGCCGATCCCCAGCGCGTTGACGCGGTCATAGATTTCCAACCGCAATTCCTCGGTCTTGTCCGAGGGGCCACGGCGAAGCAGGTCCGCCATATCCAGCGGCTCGTTCAGTGCTTGTTTGGCCAGTGCCATCGCCTTGTCGGCATTGCCGCCCACGCCGATACCCAGCACGCCGGGCGGGCACCATCCGGCGCCCAGCGTCTCGACGGTCTGTACCACCCAATCGGCCACATTGCCCGAGGGGTTCAGCGTGGTGAATTTCGACTTGTTCTCGGACCCGCCCCCCTTGGCCGCGACCTCGACGTCGATCTTGTCGCCCGCCACCATCTCGACGGTCAGCATGCAGGGCGTGTTGTCGCCCGAATTCTTGCGGGTGCCGAAGGGGTCGACCACCACCGAGGCGCGCAGCGGGTTGGTGTCGCGCTGGTACCCCTGCCGGGTGCCTTCGTCGCAGATCTCTTGCAGCGAGCGGGTGAAATCGGTCTTGGCCTGTACGCCGATCTTGACATGGATATTGGCCGCGCCGGTGTCCTGACAGATCGGGCGACGGCCCATGGCGCACATGCGCGAATTCACGAGGATCTGTGCCATCGCGGCCTTGGCGCCGGGGTTTTCCTCACGCTCCCAGGCGCTGGTCATGGCGCTGATGAAATCCGTCGGATGATAGTACGAGATGTATTGCAGCGCCTCGGCGATGCTTTCGATCAGGTCGCTTTCGCGGATAACGCCCATGACGATCCTCCTGGGTCTGCCGGGGTGTGCCAGCCTCGGCGCTGCCCGGATTGCCTGTTTCTCCTGTCGCGCGGGTGCAGAATGGTGCGGAACAGGGGGTTCCCGCGGGGTTTAGCGCGATTCCGGTATGCACTGCCATACCGTTTCACGCGGTGCGGCTTCGCGCCCTAGGCCGGGCTTGCCAGAGGCACGGATGTTTCGCAGTCTGCCTGGACAGGACGACATCTGGAGGTTGGAGAGTTGCAAAGAAAATCGGTCAGGGTAGGGGTTCTGGATATCACCTATCTGGAGACCGGCCCGGCAGACGGCTGGCCCTGTATCCTGAGCCATGGCTTTCCCTATGACGTGGAAACCTATGCCGAGACCGCCGCGCTGCTGGTGGATGCCGGAGCACGGGTGATCCTGCCCTACCTGCGCGGCTATGGTCCGACGCGGTTCCTGTCGCCGGACACGCCCCGTTCGGGCGAACAGGCGGCGCTGGCCGCCGATCTGCTGGCGCTGATGGATGCGCTGGGGATCGGGCGCGCGGTTCTGGGCGGGTATGACTGGGGCGGCCGGGCGTCCTGCATCCTGTCCGCCCTCTGGCCGGAGCGGGTGGTGGCTCTGGTCACCGGCAATTCCTACAACATCCAGAACATACCCCGGTCGGGCGAACCAGAAGCGCCTGAGGTCGAGGCAACCTATTGGTACCAGTACTACTTTCATTCCGAGCGAGGCCGTCGCGGATTGCAGCGGGACCGGCGCGCCATCGCGCGCACGCTCTGGCGGATGTGGTCGCCGAAATGGGCGTTCAGTGACGCGGTCTTCGACCGCAGCGCGCCCGCCTTCGACAACCCCGATTTTGTCGAGGTTGTGATCCATTCCTACCGCCACCGGTTCGGGCTGGTGCCCGGAGATCCCGCCTATGCCCATATCGAAACGCAACTGGTGGCCCAGCCGCCGATTGGTGTGCCGACCGTGGCCATTGACGGGGACAATGATGGGGTGAATGCCGGAACCGCTGACCATCTCAGCCGGTTCACCGGCCCGTTCGACTACCGCGTTTTTCGCGACGCGGGCCACAACCTGCCGCAGGAAAGGCCAGTTGAATGGGCGCAGGCTGTGCTGGATGCCCGCGCAATGGCGCAGGCTTAGCGCGTCAACAGGGAGGAGAGCGCATGAATCTTGCAAGACTGGCCGCTGAGCGCGCTGAAGCGGGAAACCCCGTGACCGCCGCCCTGATCGGCGCGGGGAAATTCGGCTCGATGTTCCTTGGCCAGGTGCCGACAATCGCGGGTCTCCGGGTGAGCGCGATTGCCGATCAGGACCTGGACCACGCTCGCGCGGCCTGCCGCGCCGTGGGCTGGAGCGAGGAGCGCATCGCCGATACCGCTTTTGTCGAGGATGGTCGCGCCCTTGCGGTACGGGACGATGTCGAAGTGATCATCGAGGCCACCGGTGATCCGCGCGCGGGAATCGCTCATGCACAGGCCGCCATTGCCGGGGGCAAGCATGTCGTGATGGTCAATGTCGAGGCGGATGTTCTGGCCGGCCCGGCGCTGGCGCGCGCCGCGCGCGCGGCCGGAACGGTCTATTCCATGGCCTATGGTGACCAGCCGGCGCTGGTCGCGGAAATGATCGATTGGGCGCGGGCGACAGGGTTTCGTGTCGCGGCGGCGGGCAAGGGCACAAAATACCTGCCCACCTATCATACCGTGACCCCGGATGAGGTCTGGGACCACTATGGCCTGACCGCCGAGGAGGCGGCGCGGGCGGGCATGAACCCCAAGATGTTCAACTCTTTCCTGGATGGCACCAAAAGCGCCATCGAGATGGTCGCCATCGCCAATGCCTGCGGGTTGGATGTGCCGGATCAGGGACTGTTCTTTCCACCCTGCGGGGTCGACGACCTGGCGCATGTGCTGCGCCCACGCGAGTTGGGCGGGCAACTGGATCGCGTCGGCATGGTCGAGACGATCTCCTCGCTCGAACGGGACGGGCGGCCGGTCTATCGCGATCTGCGCTGGGGCGTCTATGTGGTGCTTGAGGCGCCAAACGACTATGCTGCTGCCTGTTTCCGGCAGTACGGGTTGCCCACGGACAGCACGGGGCGTTTTGCGGCGATGTACAAGCCCTTTCACCTGATCGGGCTGGAACTGTCGGTCTCGGTCCTCTCGGCGGCGCTGCGGGGCGAACCTACCGGCATGGCGCGCGAGATGCGGGGAACGGTTGCCAGCGTCGCCAAGCGGGGGCTGAAAGCGGGCGAGATGCTGGATGGCGAAGGCGGCTATACCGTCTGGGGCAAGGCGCAGCCGATCGCACGGGCGGCGGATGCCTTGCCGATCGGGCTGGCCCATGGGCTGCGGTTGCGCCGCGATGTTGCGGCGGGTGAGGTCCTGAGGCTGGCGGATGTTGACCTTGCCGACGATCCCGTGCTCGACCTCTACCTGAGTTGCCAGAGCGGCTAGCAGACGTCAGCGCGGGGCGACGCGATAGGTAAACTCCGCTCCTTCGGCGTCGCGCATGGCGTCCTCCAGCATCGTGGTGACCCGGTGGTGATCCGGCGATTTGCGGCAGATCGGATCGGTGGCCGCCGCATCTCCGGCGATGGCCAGCGCCTGGCACCGGCATCCGCCGAAATCGACGGTCACGCGTTCGCAACTGCGGCAGGTCTCGGGCAGGAAGTCCGTGCCGCGATAGGCGTTGAACGCATCGCTGTCATACCAGATGTCGCGCAGGTTCCGCTCGGTGATGCGCTCGAACCGGAGGTGCGGAATGGTCTCGGCGGCGTGGCAGGGAAGGACCTTGCCGTCCGGCGCGATGTTCAGCCCCGCTGATCCCCAGCCGCCCATACAGGACTTGGGGAAGTCCGAATAGTAATCCGGCGGCACGAAATCAAACGCCAGCGTGCCGCGCAAGCGCGCCTCGGCCTCGGCCACCTTGCGCTTGGTCGCCTCTGTTTGTTCGCGGGTGGGCAGCAGGGCGGCACGGTTCCGGGTCGCCCAGCCGTGAAACTGGACACAGGCCACTTCAAGCCGCCGCGCCCCCAGTTCGACCGCCATCTCGATGGTGCGGTCGAGATCGTCCAGATTGTGCCCGTGCATCACCGCGTTGAGCGTCAAGGGGATGCCCCGCGCCTTGATCTCCTGCGCAACGGCCATCTTGCGCGCAAATCCGCCCTTGTAGCCGCCGATCCGGTCGGCCAGATCGGCCCGCGTCCCTTGCAGTGACAGCTGGATATGATCCAGCCCCGCCGCCTCCAGCGCGTCGAGCCGGTTGGGTGTCAGCCCGATCCCGCTGGTGATCAGGTTGGTATAAAGCCCCGCCTCATGCGCCGCGCGGGTCAACTCAGGCAGATCGGGGCGCGAGGCCGGCTCGCCGCCTGACAGGTGCAGTTGCAGCACGCCCAATTCCGCCGCCTGGCGGAACGCGTCGGCCCAGACCTCGGTGGCCAGTTCCGCCTGGCGGCTAACCATCTTGACCGGGTTCGAGCAATAGGGGCATGACAGCGGGCAACGATGGGTCAGCTCGGCCAGCATCGCGATGGGGGGCGGTGCTGTCATGGCCGCACCATCAGGAACACGCGGGCGCGCAGCCCTTGCAGAAAGGTCTGCACATCGCCCTCGATCTGCGCGCGGGGCGCGCTGTATGTCGCGGCCAGGTCATCGACGATCTCGGCAAAACTTGCCTGGCCGTTTACCCGGCTCAGGATCGCCTCGCCGATGGGGTCGAGCGCCACCGCCTTTTCCGGGGCCAGCAGCACCTGACCGCCGCGCACGTGATCGGGCCGCATCCGGACGCCGCGCGGCAGGTACGGTCGGTCACCTGGAGCAAGCGCCAGTGTCATGCCATGCCCTCGCCGGGGCGCCAGGCCCCAGGTGGCACATGACCGTCGACATAAGCGCCCCAGAGTGCGTCGAGCTGCGCCCAGAGCACATCGGTCTTGAACACCAGCGCCGCGCAGGCCATGTCCTCTTTCTCGGGCGTGTCGGCATGGTCCAGCACCCATTTCAGCCCATAGGCCACGTCTTTCGGTGCTTCGGTCAGGCGCTTGCGGAAATAGCTGAGGCTGCTGTCATTGGCGAAGTCATAGTGTTTCAACAGACCCTCGATCCGGTTCTCGTGGATCTTCGGAGCAAAGAGCTCGGTCAGCGAGGAGGCGACCGCCTGAAGCAGGGGTTGTTCGCGCACATAGTGAACATAGGCCTCGACCGCGAAACGGGTGGCGGGCAGGATGCCCGCGCCAGAGGCCACGTAATCAGGGTCGAGCCCCACAGCCTCGGCCAGTTTCAACCAGCGCCTGAGGCCGCCGCCCTCGGTGACACCGCCATCGTGATCCTCGATCCGCGAGCGCCATTCGCGGCGGATATTGGGGTCGGTGCAGCGCGACATGAAGGCAGCGTCCTTCATCGGGATTGCCGCCTGATAGGCCCAGCGGTTGATCACCCAGGCGCGCACCTGATCCGGTGTGCATTGACCGCCATGCAACCGGTGATGAAACGGATGCCTGTCGTGGTAGCGTTCGGCGCCGATGGCGCGCAGGCGGGTTTCAAGGCTTTCGCGGCTCATGTCATAATCTCCATTCCGTCCTGTGCAACCTGCCAGCCGTGACGTTCCACATGGGCCCGTTCGCCGCTGCCGGGGCGCCAGACCGGGTTGGTGTTGTTGATATGCACAAAGGTCTTGCGCGCGGGGATAGTCGCCAGCCGGGCGATCGACCCTTCGGGGCCAGAGATCGAGATATGGCCCATCCGGCGCCCGGTCTTTACCCCAGTGCCGCTGCGGATCATCTCGTCGTCGTCCCAGAGCGTGCCGTCGAACAGAAGGTGATCGGCATCCGCCAGCCGGCTCAGCAGGTCGTCGGGCACATAGGCGCAGCCGGGGATGTAGTAGGCAACGGATCGCCCGTCGGACAGGCGCAGCCCGACCGTCTGTTCGCCGATCAGGCCGGTGTCGACGCTCTCGCCCTCCAGGAACAGCGGAACCTTGCCCGGGACCGCGAACAGCGTCGCCTCAAGCCCCTTGTGAAGGGCAAACGGCATGTCGAGGGACACGGTCTGGCGCGTAACCTTGTCATGCGAGACCGCGTCAAAGATGCGGTTCCCGTCCAGAACCGCGTGGATCTCGCCGGTGGCGAACAGGCTAAACGGGGTCTGTTCGCGCAAAGACAGAAGGCCCGCGATATGGTCGATGTCGCCGTTAGTGACAAGTACCGAAGCCACCGACGACCCCCTGAGACCCCGTGGATGCAGGGCAGGGGTGTCCAGCATCTGCTGCCGGATGTCGGGCGAGGCGTTCAGGATCGACCAGTGTTCGCCATCGGCGGATACCGCCAAAGACGATTGGCCGGACGGCCTGAGCCGTCCGGCGCGCGCATCGTTGCAATTGGCACAACCGCAATTCCATTGCGGCAGGCCACCTCCGGCCGCGGCACCCAGTACGATGATGTGCATCTGCCCGGGCCTCCGCAGTCGGAATGATTAGAACAGGGGGTCGGCGCCGCGGCCGCCTTCGTCCTCTGCCGGGGCGTACATGTTGATTTCCATGCCGCAGTTCACTTCGCGAGTCTTGGGTGCTGTCCAGGCCATTTTTCACCTCCACTGGCTGGTTGTCTCACCTCAGACTAGCCCAGCATCCCTCTCGGGCATATTCTCCTTTGGTCTTAGGGCAGAGGCTGGCGGATGGACTGGGACACCGAGGACAGAAAGGACCGCAGGGCTTCGGCCGCGACGGGTTTGTGGAACAACTGCCAACCCTGCCTGGCGCAGGTCTCGATGATCGTGGGGGTTCGCGACGCCGTGATGACGCAGGACGGCACAGCACCGATTTGCGTCTCGATCCGGGCCAGGACATCGGTCCCCAACGCGCCGCTGTCCAGTTGCCAGTCCGCGATGATCGCATCCGGCAGGATACCTTCGGTGCCGATGAGGTCCATTGCCTCGTCGCCGCTTGCGACCGGCAGGACACAGACATCCCAGGCTTCCATGGCAACCGTCATGGCATTGCGCAAATCGCGGTCGTTTTCGATCAGCAGCACGATCAGCCCGCCAAGGCCGGTTTCATTCCTGCTGCTGTTGCGGTTCGAAACCAGCCCGCTGAAATCAGGTGCGTGCGAGATCGCAAGCTCGACCAGGAATCCCGACCCGCGATCGACGGTCGAGACAAGGTCCAGAGGGTGCCCCAGCAGGGCACAGGCCCGTTCAACGATGGCCAGCCCCAGCCCCATTCCCTCGGCGGCCGAGGCGGCGGATTCCAGGCGTTGGAACTCACGAAAGATGATGTCGCGCTGTTCCGGGGCGATGCCGGGGCCGGTATCCCAGATTTCGAGCCGCACCGAATGCGCCCTGTGCCGCACGCCGACCAGGATCTTGCCGCGCGATGTGTAGCGGATCGCGTTGCCGATCAGGTTCTGAGCGATGCGGCGCAGGTAGGTGTAATCCGACAGAACAACTGCGTCGGTCGGAACCACCCGCAGATCCAGCCCCTTGGCCCGCGCCGTCGGTCCCAGTTCCTCGGCCAGTTGGGCCAGGATATGGCCCAGCGAGACCGGCGCGCGATGGACTTCGGCCTTGCCTGAATCCAGCGTCGAGATGTCCAGCAGCGCCTCGAGTATCGTCTCGACGCTATCCAGCGAGCGGCGCGCTTTTTCGGCGATCACATGGGTCTGGTCCGGGTTCTGGCCCGGCTCGATCGACGCGATATAGAGCTTGGCCGCCGACAGCGGTTGTAACAGGTCATGGCTGGCCGCCGCGACGAACCGAGATTTCGACGCATTCGCCCGCTCCGCCTCGGACAGGGCATCGGCCAGTTCCAGCGTGCGCTCGGCCACCCGCGCCTCGAGCATTTCATTGGCCTGCTGGATTGCCCGCACGGCTGCCCGTTCCGCCGAAACATCGCTGAAGGAGATCACGAACCCCTTGTCCGGCATCTCCTGTGCGTGAACCGACAGGGTCTTGTTCTGCCCCTGCCAGATCTCGAAACTGATTGCAGGGCGGGTTTCGGTCGATGTCACCCACGCCCGAATATCTTCTTGTGTGATGCCGCTGGAATAGGACGAAACCTGTGCGAATCCCTCGAACAGCGAAAAGAACCCCATCCCCATCGAGAACTTGCGCACGGGGATCGATAGCATCTCGCCCACGCGCTGATTCCAGCCGGCCAGACGCGCCTGGTTGTTGAAGATGCAGACACCCTGGTCGAGATGCTCCAGAGTGGCGCGGATCAGCCGCGCCTGATCGTCCAGCATCCGTTCGCGTTCCAGCCGCTCCAGCCGCATGATGTCGCTGATATCGGTTTGCAGGATCACTGTGCCGCCGTCCGGGGTTCGGTGCTCGCTGACCTGAACCCAGCGGCTTCCCACGATCCGCACGTTGAAGATGACATGGTCGTCCTGGTGACGGCGCATCCGTCCCTCGGCCCACTGTGTCGAGGTCATGTTCTCGGGCAGCGACAGGTAACGCGAACCACTGACAAGATCGACATACTGGCGGAACGAGATGCCGGGGCGAAACCCGTCGCGGATATCGGGCATGTGCAGGCCAAAGCGCGAGTTGCACATCACCAGCCGCTCGTCGGGATCGAACAGCGCAAATCCTTCCTGCACCGTCTCGATCGCGTTGGCCAGGTTCGAACGGGCCTCTTCCGTGGCGCGGTTGGCTTCGGCCAGACGGGCGTTCGAGTCGTTGAGCAGGTCCAGCGCCCGCTCCAGATCCCGGGTCCGGTTGCGGACCTCCTCCTCCAGCAGGGCGGCGCGTTCGAACTGTGCATAGGCGGCCCCGGACGCGTCCACCGCTTGCTCGACCCGGCGCATCAGGGCGGCGTTGATCTTGGTCAATTTCTCGATCTGCCGTTCCGGCGTGTCGTTGGGATTGATCAGGGACGCGGTCATGCCGGTTCAAACCTCTTCGGGCGGATAGATCGCAACTCCGGTCAGTGTCTGGTTGACATGCATGGAATTGAACTGTTCGCCATAGGTCGAAAAGCCGACAACCTTGTTTGCGCGCAGGATTTCCGAAAGCTTGTTGATCACCTGGTTCTCCTGGGCTTCCAGCCGGCGCAGCAGGCAGTCGCAGCCCAGAATGACAGCGGGCGCGCCATCCCTCGACAATCGCGCCATTTCCTCGCCCAGGTGCTCGGGCATGTCGCGGGTATGGGCCAGCGTCAGGACCAGCCCTTCGTCTATGGCCGAAAAGAACACCAGATCGCCGTTCTCGGCCACTCGCTGGATCGACCGGACGTGATGCTGGCCGCCGATGCGTACTACGACCGGATGCGCCGCGAAGGTAAACGTGGTCAACTGCTCGGGGTCCTTGCCCAGAATGCGCGCGTATTCACGCGCGGCGGGTTCGGCGTTGATCTCATGCACTGTGCGGCGCACCGGGTCTGCGCCCGTCACGACCATGCGCTGCTCGGACGGGATCAGGTGATCGGTCTTGAACACCTGGATCGGGCAGCGGGTGCGCACCTGCATCAGCACCGCCGCATCGCTGTGCGCCTGACCTTCGTGGAATACCAGGGTCTTTTGAAAGGTCTCGCCATCCCCTGCGGACCCCCCGAACATCTGGACTGGGCCCAAACCCATGGCAAGATCGGAGGCCAGCTTGTCCTCCAGCGTGGACAGGCCATCGACCAGAAGGAAGTTGAACTCGTACCGCCAATCCGGGCGCGAGGCCGCCAGATCGTTGCGCGTCTGGATCATTCGGTCGACCATCGACTGGACGTCATAGTCGGACAACTTAGCGATAATCCCGGTTTCGATCCGAAAATTCTCTTTGGGAAATCCGATAGCCACGATTTCGCCTTCGGTATATCCCTCGGCCGAAATCTCGCCCGCGGTGGTGCAGCCGACGACCCGTATCCCGGGCAGGGCTTCGGCCGCATCCTTGAGAACCTGGCGCGCGTCGGCCTCGGGGCTGACAAACAGAATTACCAGCTCCAGATCGCCATCGTCGATCCTGTCCGCCAGCACGCGAAGCGATTCGGGAACGTCATGCCGAACCGAAGCGGTGCGCAAAACCGCCCGCCCGGCCTGTGCCTCCGGTTCAGGACCTTGCGTTAGGTCCAATGGCTCCTCCCTGGTAACCTGCTAGGCAGGTTACGCGTGTTTCCATCACTCTGACAAGAAACTCGAAAAACTGGTTTTCTTGGCGATAAGCACCGCCTGCGTGCGGCTTTGAACGCCCAGTTTGCGCATGATCGCGGTGACATGCGCCTTGACCGTTGTCTCGGCAATCGACAGGTCATAGGCAATCTGCTTGTTCAGCTTGCCCTCACACACAAGCTGCAAGATCCGGGCCTGCTGGTTGGTCAGCGCCGAAAGCCGCTCGATCGCGTCGTCGACGGCGGGGCCTTCTGCATCCTCTCTGGCAAGCTTCTGATACCCATCGGGGACAAAGACCTCGCCCTGTGCCACCCTTTCGACGGCGATGCGGAACACATCGCGCTGGGAATGCTTGGGAACAAAACCAGAGGCGCCCGCACTGACAACCCCGGATATCACCCGGCTGTCGGTCAATGAGGAAACCACGATCACCGGCGCCTTGGCCGCGGTGCGCATCCTCACCACGCCCTCCAACCCGTCCACGTCCGGCAGGTTGAGGTCTAGAATGATGAGATCCGGCTTGCCCTTGCTGACCAGAAACCCCAGCGCGTCTTCAAGCCGCGATTCCGTATCCACCTTGCGAATGCCCGATACCGCTTGCAGCGTCATCGACAGCGCATCGCAGAACAGCGGATGATCGTCGACGATCAATGCCGAGGAGAAAGTACGCGCCGCAGGGGCGGAAGCTGGGATCTGCATGGGACTGGCCATAGGTCTGTTCATATCCCGAGTGTACCAAGGCGAGGCGGAATGACCATTGGCCAAAGGTCGAATGTTCGGATTTTCAGCGGGCAAAAGGAAACGCGCGCCTCGGTCGGCGCGCGGTCCTGTTCTTTTTTCGCGTGTGGCTCAGTTGGCCGCAGCAAGCTGCTTGGGCAGCTTGAAGGTCCAGAGCGTGCCGCCCTGGTTGAGATAGTTGACCTTCTTGGCGACCTCGCCCCCCCAGAGCGGCACCGCGCCACCCCAGCCGGAGATGACCGAGACATATTGCTCGCCGCCCATCTCCCAGGTGACCGGCTGGCCCACGATACCCGAGCCGGTCTGGAACGACCACAGGATCTCGCCTGTCTCGTCGTCAAAGGCGATGAACTTGCCCTCGGGCGTACCGGTGAACACCAGCCCGCCGGCAGTGGTCATCACGCCGGCCCAGAGCGGGGCGTCGTTCTTGAACTCCCACTTCACCTCGCCGGTATCCGGGTCGATTGCCTTAAGGCTGCCGATATGGTCCTCGTAGTTGGGCTTGATGGTAAAGCCCGCGCCCATATAGGCCGCGCCCTTCTTGTAGGTGGTCGGCTCGTTCCAGATGTCCATGCCCCATTCGTTCGAGGGCACATAGAAGTTGCCGGTCTTCTGGCTGAAGGCCATCGGCATCCAGTTCTTGCCACCCAGGAACGAGGGAGAGGCAAAGATCACTTCGCCCTTGGCGCCATCGGCCGCCGCTGCCGGGTTGCCCGGACGGTTGTCTTCGTTGAAGATCGGGCGGCCGTTCTCATCCAGGCCCGAAGCCCAGGTGATATCCTTGACGAACGGTGCGCCGCGCACGAACTTGCCATCCTCGCGATTCAACACGTAGAAGAACCCGTTGCGGTCGGCGGTGGCCCAGCGCTTGTTGCCGTCGCGGTCGGTATAGGCCACGACCTCGTTCACACCGTCATAGTCCCAACCCTCGCGCGGGGTGGTCTGGAAATGCCACTTGATCTCGCCGTTGTCGGGGTTGATGCCGATACGGCTGGCGGCATAGAGGTTGTCGCCCTTGCCGGAATTGTCCTGGCCCGCGTCGCGCAGCCAGCTGTTCCAGGGGGCGGGGTTGCCCGCGCCAAAGACCAGCGTGTCGGTTTCGGCGTCATAAGAGCCGCCCAGCCAGGTGGCGCCGCCGCCTGTCTTCCACATGTCGCCCGGCCAGCTGGCGTTCAGCGTGCCGGTCATGGTGCTTTCCTGGCCCTTGAACGTGCCCATGTGGCCCTCGATCACCGGACGGGTCCAGACCATCTCACCGGTTTCGGCGTCGCGCGCCTGTACCTCGCCCACGATGCCGAACTCACCGCCCGAGTTGCCGGTGATCACCAGCCCCTTCACGATCAGCGGCGCGGCGGTATAGGAGTAACCTGCCTTGTAATCGGCGATCTTCTTGTTCCAGACGACATCGCCGGTTTTCAGATCCAGCGCCACGATACGGGCGTCGAGCGTGCCGAAATAGATCTTGTCGCCATAGATGGCGCCGCCCCGGTTGATCACGTCGCAACAGGGCAGGATCCCTTCGGGCAGGCGGGCATCGTATTGCCAGAGCTCTTCGCCGGTATTGACGTCGATGGCATACATCCGGCTGTAAGAGCCGGTGATATACATCACCCCGTCATGGATCAGCGGCTGGGTTTCCTGCCCGCGCTGCTTCTCTCCACCCAGGCTGAAGGCCCAGGCGGGCATCAGGTTCTTGACGTTGCTTTTGTTGAGCGTGTCGAGCGGGCTGTAGCGTTGCAGGTTGCGCCCCATCCCGTTGGTCAGCACGCTGGTGGTGATTGCCTGGTCGTTGGCCAGGTCCTCTTCGGTGACACCGGCGGCCAGTGCGCCGGACTGCCAGCCAGCGGCCGCGATCAGCCCTGCGGCTGCGGCCATGACAAAACGATTCATCATTATCCTCCCTTGCATCCTCTCCTAGCCGGATCAACCCGAGAGACCGGGCGTTTGGCTGTCCGGCATTATTGGAACGAACGGGTTCGCGGGAAATTGAACAAAGGTCGTAGGGTCAGCTTGGGGCGGTTACTCGGCGGGCGAAAAGGCACGGCCGATGTGCGTGTTTCGGTCGTCAAGTGCGCTCTCAAAAGTTTAAGTGGCGCGCAAATTATGACTTGTAGTGATCTGATATAAAGTGGAAAAATAAATTGCGCCGGCGCCTTTTGGCGCCGACCGTTTCGCGCATGTCAGTCCGAGATCTTCTTTGGATCGCGTTGCGAGATACTGCCCAGATAGGCCAGGATAAAATCCTGCACGGTGCGGTCTTCGATCCCGACGTGGCGCATCTTGGTGCCGGGCATAAAGCCGCTGTTGTCTTCCATCCAGGCGCGCAGGGCCGCCGGAGTCCAGACGATGCCCGAAGCTTCGAGCGCGATGGAATAATCATAGTCGGGATAGGTGCCCGCACCGCGCCCGACCACGTTTTCCAGCGGCGGGCCATAGCTGTCATGAGTGGTGTCCGACGCATGGCAGCGGCGGCATTCGGCATCGAACAGGGCGGCACCGGCGCCGATCTTGATCTGGTCGAACTTGGTATCGGCAAAGCCGGGAGTTGCCAGCAGCAAGGCGGCAAGCGCGAAAGGAACGGATTTCATCTGACTCTCCTGAATGAAGTCTCCGCCAAGGCGGTCCGTGTCGCGCGTTTCCGTCCCGACCCATAGCAACAGGGGCCGGAACTTTCCTTTGTTCTTTGGTCGTAGCTCGGCACTCAGCCCTTGCGCCGCAGCAGGCCACGCGCCGGGTCATAGCCCCAGACCGCCAGGACAAAGAAGATCGCCCCGGCCAGAACGGTCCAGCCAAGCGCCGGGCCGTTGAACTGGCCATAAAGGGCAAAGCGAATGAACTCGACCGAGTGGGTAAACGGGTTCACGGCGCAGATGTCCCGCAACACTGTCGAGCTTTCGGCCATCTTCCACAGCGGGTAGAGCGCGGTGGACAGAAAGAACATTGGGAAGATCACAAAGTTCATCACCCCGGCGAAATTCTCCAACTGCTTGATCAGCGAGGACAGCGCCAACCCCAGCGCGCCCAGCATGATGCCCGCCCCCGCCAGCGCGGGCAGCACCGCCAGATAGCCCACCAGGGGCATGCGGATGCCAAATGCCGCCGCCACGGCCAGAAACGTATAGGCTTGCAGGATCGAGATTGCCGTCGATGCCACCAACCGGCAAAAAAGCAGCCACCAGCGCGGCAGCGGTGCGGTCAGCAACAGCCGCATCGAACCCATCTCGCGGTCATAGACCAGGCTCAGGCTGGATTGCATGCCGTTGAACAGCAGGATCATGCCGCACAACCCCGGCACGATGTAGACCTCGTAGGTGATATAGGTCTGATAGGGCGGTGCGATCGACAGGCCCAGGGCCGCCCGGAACCCCGCCGCAAAGACCAGAAGCCAGATCAGCGGCCGCACCAGCGCCGCCACGAACCGGCCCCGTTGCCGGACGAACCGCTGCGCCTCGCGCAGGACGATGGCGTTGAGTGCGATAACAGCATGCCTCATGGCGGGCCTGCGGTCTGTTTCAGGAAATGATCCCGCAACCCTTGCGAGCCGCGCAGTTCACCGGCCAGACCCTCCTGCAACAGCCGCCCGTGATGCAGAATCAGCAGGTGGTCGCTGTCCTCGATCTCGTCGGTCAGATGCGTGGCCCAGAGCACGGTCAGTCCGCTGTCGCGCGAGAGGTCGTGTACATGATCGGTGATCGCCTTGCGGCTGGCTGCATCCAGTCCCACGGTCGGCTCGTCCAACAGCAGAACCGATGGCGCGTGGATCAGACAGCGCGCGATCTCGGTCCGGCGCCGGTGGCCGCCGTTCAGGTCGCGCGCACGCTCCTGCGCGCGCTCGGCCATGCCCAACCGTTCCAGCGCCGCGTCGATGCGGCTGCTCGCTTCGCGCCCGGACAGCCCGTGCAGCGCCGCGAAATAGCTGAGATTGCGCCGCACCGTCAGGTCGAGATCCAGCGTGGGCTGTTGAAACACGACACCGATCCGAGCCAGCGCCGCGCGCGGATTGCGCGCCAGATCGTGACCGGCAATTTCGATTCCGCCGTCGCGCGCCGTGAAAAGCCGCGTCAGAAGGGAAAACAAGGTCGATTTACCGGCCCCGTTCGGCCCCAGGAGCGCCGCGAACCGGCCCGGCCCGACGTCAAAGCTCACGTCGTCCAGCGCCCGCCGGGACCCGTAGCTGTAGCTCAGGTTGCGGACCGTCAATCCTGTCACTTGATGGTGATCTCCAGCCTTTGGGTGTCGCCGGTGCTGCCCGGCACTTTCAGGTAATACTGCCCCGGCTTGATCGCGACAAACCCAATCTCCATCACGCCCGCCTCGTCAAACTCGATCGAATCGAGCCCCAGCGGGCGAATTTCCAGCCCCTCGACCACGATCTCGTCGATCCAGATGGCGCGAAAGAACTCGGGCCCGACCAGGCCAAGCTCCTGGCTGCCGTCACCCTGGATCTCGAACTCGTAATAGGAGCCCGAACGCAACTCCCACGGCGCCTCGGACAGCGGCTCCCCAGCCGAGAGGATGATTGGCGACAGGTCCTCCTTGTTCGAGGCCGACAGGATACCGGCCAGGCCATAGCCACGGTTGTCACCATCCGCGAGGGCAGGGGCAGCCACGACACAGGTAAGGGCAAGAGCGCAAAGCAGGCGTCTGATCATCGGCTGTCCTTTCGTTACGGGCGCAAAGCGGCGCCCCAGGGGAACCGCCCGACCTTGATGGTTTTGACAGGTGCGCGCCGGGCGACGTCGATCACAGTCACATCCCCCGAAACGCCATTGGTGGTGAAGAGGAGCGATTTGTCGCTGTTGAACGCCATATGCCAGACTCGGCGGCCCACCAGGATGTACTCTTCGACCTCATAGGTGGCGGTATCCACCACCGCGACATGGTTCGACGGCCCCAGCGCGACGAAGGCGGTCTTTTCGTCCGCCGTCACCTCGAAACCTACCGGCTGCACCCGGTCCGGGTGCACACCACGGATGTCAAAGCCAATCTTGGCCTTCTCGGTCTGGGTGGCGACGTCGAACACGGTCACGGTGCCACCGATTTCCGAGCTGACCCACAATTCGGCCCCGTCATGCAGGAACTCGGCATGGCGCGGGCGGGCATCGACCAGCGTATTGGCGAACAGCGCATGAGTCTCGGTGTCGATCCAATGCGCCATGTTGGTGGTCTCGGATGTGGTGATCACGATCCGTCCGTCCGGGCTGACCGCCATGCCCTCGGGCTCGATACCCACGTCGATCTGCGCCACCACCGTGCGGCTCTGGGTATCGACCACGGTTGTCACCGCGTCATCCTCGTTGGCGATCCACAGATGGCGGTCGTCGGGGTGCAGCACGAATTGTTCCGGGTCCTCGCCCGAGGGCAGGTCAAACAGAATCTGCCCGGTCTCGGGGTCCATCACCTGCACCGTGTCACTGTCGGACGCACAGATATAGACCCGGCTGAAATCGTGGGAAAAAGTGATCCCGCGCGGCCGCTCTCCAGTGGGGATGCTGCGTGTCACCTCCAGGGTGGCGACATCGATCACGCTGATCGTGTCATCCTTTTCATTGGTCACCCAGATCTCTTCGGCGGCAAGGGGGGCGGCAAGGGATAGCGACAAGAAGAGGGGGGCAAGCCTCATGGTTCACTCCTGAAAGGCGGTGCAGCGGGATTCGGGCGCATCAAGGCCCAATGTGTCGAGTTCGTTGCGCTGGTGCAGGAAGCCCTCGACCGGGGCCTGCATCACCACCGCGCGGTCGGTGACCAGCGGAATGGGCTGGCGCAACTGGCCATTCCAGGTGCGAAAGCTCATCGGGCGGCCCTTGAACCCGGCCAGTTCAAAGGCATCGGACAGGATATAGGCGCGCAAGGTTGCGGGATCGGCGCTGTTGGTGCGGGTCACCGCCTCGCCCAACACCCGCATGGCGGCCCAGGCGGCATAGTCGCGGTCGCGCATGTCGCGCCGGGTGAGTTTTTGGAACCGCGATTGCAACTGCGCCGCGCCCCATTGTTCAACCACCCGCGACCAGGCCACGGGCACCAGCCCCTCGGACCCGGCGACGGGACGCGGCAGCCAGGTGTTATAGGCGATGTAGCGGCCAAAATCCCCTGTCTCATCCGCTACCAGCAGCACGTCATGCTCGGGCAGGTCCTGAGTGAACAGCGGCACCTCCTGGCTGGCGTTGCGCCGCATGTCGGCATCAAAACGCCACTCGCGTTCCCCCACCAGCTTCAGCCCGAATTTCTGTGCCGAGCGTCGCAGGGCATCGGCAAAGGCGCGGTCCACCGCATGTTCGCCCGCGACCAGCGCAAGCCTGGCAAAACGCTTGCGAAGAAGCACCTGCATCAGCGCATCCGCCCGCATCGCGTCGGATGGGAGGGTATGGAACAGGTTCGCCCGACAATCGGCATCCCGCAACCGCGTGTCGGGCGCGGAGACGTTGAAGATCATCGCGCCCGCCGCCTCGGGAAGGTCGATCACCCGCAGGAGATCCTCGGCGGGGGCATCGAGTAGCAGGAATGGGGACGCGGTCAACAGGCCTCGCGCCGCCGCCAGCAGGTCGCCGCCCGGGGCGATCTCGGCAACCTCCAGAGCATAGGTATGCCCCAGAAACCGGCCGCTGCTCTGGTTGTCGGCCAGGCCCAGTTGCGCGCCATCCACGCCTTGCGTCTCCGGTACCGGGTCGAGGTTCGACAGGACCGCAGGCGCCTCGATCCCCTGTTTCAGGTATCCGGCAGACAAAGTCACCTCGGCCTGCGCCGCCAGCGACATCAGCCCAAACACCAAACCGGCGGCGCATCTCGCAAGCTGTTTCATCGGTCCTGTCCTCTCCCAAAGGAAAGCTAGTCCCCCGGTGCGTCCCACGCCTATTCGACCAAAGTCCCAATTCCCCGGTGGATCAAACCAAGGTCGAATACCGGCAAGGGAAATCAGGGGCTATCACCGACCCCGAGTGAGGATACTGGAGGAACCAAGATGCTTGACGCAATCAAGGTCAGCGCAATCGCGATGGTGCTGGGGGCGGGCACGGCCTGGGCGCATGGCGACGTCGCGCCGCAGCCCGTCAACACCGACGCCCTGCCGGATGTGGGCGAGGAATGGCTGATCGAGAACCCCTATCGGGCCGAGGCCGCAGGCGAAGAGGTTTGGCGGGCTGCGATCACGATCGGAGACTCGGGCTACAACCAGAACTGCGCGCGCTGCCATGGGCTGGGCGTCGTCTCCGGCGGTTTGGCGCCGGACCTGCGCTATCTCGAGGCTGCCGAATATGGTGATGAATGGTTCGTGGAACGGTTCCGTGACGGCTATACCCAGAACGGCACCACCAAGATGCCCGCCTTTGGCGAGCTTCTGGGGCAAAAGGCGGCCTGGGCCATCCGCACCTATATCGAGACCCGACCAGATGACGGGGCGCTCGACGAGTACAACCCGCGGCTCAAGGAAATCCGCGATGTGCTTGCCGCCGGTGGCGGCGATATGTCGGCCCTCTCCGAGGAGCTGTGGCAGATCGCCGGCAAGGTCGGGACCGCGTCGGGCGCGCCGGTCGCCGACAGCGCGGCCTCGCGCGCAGCTGAACTGATCTCGGGCGCCAGCCCGGATTTCACCGGCGCGGCCGAGGCGTTGACCATCGGCCTGTCGGCCGCGCACTGACGGGCGGTCGCGGATGATCGGACAGCGCGTCTTTCTGGGCTTGATGCTGATCGGGCTTGCGGGCCCGGCCCTGGCTGAAACGCGCTGTTCGGACGTGGTACCGCAGGCCCGGCCACAGAACACCGCCCGGGATATCGTCGGCGCCGACCTCGACCAGATTCAAGAGCGGGGCTGGATCGAATTCGCGGTCTACGAGGACTTCCCGCCCTGGAGCTGGGCGGAAAACGGCAAGCCCCGCGGCGTCGATATCGAGATCGGCCGCCTGATCGCCGAAAGCCTCGGGGTCAAAGCGCGCTTCAACCTGGTCGCCGCCGGAGAGAACCTCGATGCCGATCTGCGCAACTGGGTCTGGAAAGGGCCGGTCGTCGGCGGCAGGGTGGCCAATGTCATGCTGCATGTCCCTTATGACAGCACCTATGCCTGCCGGGTGGATCAGGTCGTGTTCACCGGCCAGTACCATGTCGAGAAAGTGGCAATCGCCTATCGGACCGATGCCTATCCCGAGGAAAAGCCGGTTCCGGCCTATTTCCGCTTCGATACGGTGGCGGTCGAGAACGACTCTATTTCGGATTTCTACCTGACCTCCTTTCCGGGCGGGCAGCTGGGCGGCAACATCCACCGCTATCCCGACATGGCGGCGGCGATGGCGGGGCTGGCAGCGGGCGAGACCAAGGCCGCCATGGGTCCGCTGGCCCAGCTCGAATTCGGCACCGCCGAGGGGATCGGGGTGCATACGCCGCCACTGCCCGGCTTTGGCGTCGGCAGCTGGACGGTCGGGGTGGCTGTGCATTTCGCCTATCGCCCGCTGGCTTATGCGGTGGACGATGCGATCCTGACCGGAATTCAGGACGGGAGGATCGCCCGGATCTTTCAGACCCACGGGCTGACATTCTCGGCCCCCGAGCTGCGCTAGATCGGGCGCATCTACACCCAAGGTCGAATGGAACAATCAGGCCGCGGCGCATAGCGTAGGCCATAACAGACGGAGACGGAACGACATGGAACTGAGCGACTCCAAGGTGATTGCGGCCGATCGGGCCACGGTTTGGGCCGCACTGCTGTCCCCCGAAGTGCTGAAGGATTGCGTGCCGGGCTGCCAGGAGATGTCCGGCAATGCCGCGGACGGGTTCGAGGCGACCGTGGTGCAAAAGGTCGGCCCGGTAAAGGCGACCTTCAAGGGCGCGGTTGTCCTGTCGGATATGGTGGAACCCGAAAGTCTGACGCTCTCGGGCGAGGGCAAGGGCGGCGCCGCCGGATTTGCCAAGGGCGCCGCAAATGTGCGGCTCGAAGAGAACGCGGACGGCTCCACGATCCTGCACTATCTCGTCGAGGCCAAGGTCGGCGGCAAGCTGGCGCAACTGGGCAGCCGCATCATCGACGGGTTCGCCCGCAAGATGGCGGATCAGTTCTTCACCCGCTTTCAGGAGGTGGTTGAGGGGCCGGGCGAGCCCGATGGCAATGCGCCGGATACGGCGCCGGATGGTGAAAAGAAGAAAGGCTGGTTCAAACGCGTGATTGGCGGTTGAGCCGGGCAAAGGCATCTCGAAGGGAGGAAGGAATGGCTTCAATTTCGATGACTGTGAACGGTCGTGCTGTTGTAGGTACGGTTGAGGGTCGTGAGTTGTTGAGTGGATTTTTGCGGGATCA
>NZ_JAOVQN010000017.1:0-118734 GCF_025673445.1 Ruegeria marisflavi | reverse complement strand
ATTCTGAACGCCATGACCCGCCCGGATCGACCACGTCAGGCGCTTACAGCCGCCTGAAAGCGTTGTTCAGGACGAACTAATTATGAGCGTTGGATCTTCAGTTAAAAATGGTGCCCCCACACGGCATCATATCCCTATATCTTGATGCCCCACCATGACTACAAAACTGCGCTAAGACCATATTTTTAGGGGATTACCTGTTTCAGGGTATTCCACCCTGACCCACTATATACTATATGTTGCGGGTGGACAGAAAGGGGGACTGAATGTCCCGCACTCTCAACAAGCTGAATGACAAGGCGGCCAAGGCGGCGCAGCCGGGAAAATACTCGGATGGTGGTGGCCTGTGGCTGCACAAGCGACCTGACGGCGGCGCGCAATGGGTTCTTCGGGTTCATGTTCATGGCCGTAGGCGCGAGATGGGGCTTGGCCCCTACCCCGAGGTATCGCTGAAACAAGCCCGCCAGGACGCCGAACACGCCCGCGCGCTAGTGCGGCAGGGGTTGGACCCTATCAAGCAGCGGGAACGTCAGAGGCGCGAACAGGCGCGCAACATGCATCTGCTTGCGGATATCGCCCGTGATGCCTTCGAAAGCCGCAAGGCGGAACTAAAAGGCGACGGCAAGGCGGGCCGGTGGTTCAGCCCCCTTGAAATCCATGTGCTTCCAAAACTGGGCAAGGTGCCTGTGGCCGATCTGGACCAACAGGATATCCGCGACACGCTGGCCCCGATCTGGCACGACAAGGCCGATACGGCGCGAAAGGCGCTCAACCGTCTAAGCATCTGCCTGCGACACGCGGCGGCGCTGGGCCTAGACGTCGATTTACAGGCCACTGACAAAGCGCGCGCCCTTCTCGGTAAACAGCGCCACAAGGCCCAACATATCCCTGCCCTGCCTTGGCCGGACGTACCCTCTTTCTATCAAAGCTTAGACGGCGGCACGATTACCGAACTGGCCCTGCGACTGCTTATCCTAACGGCGGCACGCTCCCATCCTATCCGGCATATCCGCTTTGATCAGATCGACGGCGATATCTGGACCATCCCGGCAGAAGCGATGAAAGGCCGCAAGGACGCCACAAGCGAGTTTCGTGTTCCCCTGTCGCAAGAAGCCTTGAACGTGATTGAACAGGCAAAACCCTTTGCCCGCGACGGCTTCCTTTTTCCTAGTGTCCGCAAGGGCGTCATATCCGACATGACCATGAGCAAATTCATGGAACGGCGCGGCATGGCCGAACGCCCGCACGGCTTCCGGTCCAGCTTCCGCGATTGGGTGGCCGAAACGCAAAGCGTCCCCTTCGAAGTAGCCGAAACGGCGCTGGGCCATGTAACAGGCGGCGCAGTCGAACGGGCCTACCGTCGAACAGATTACTTGGAGCAACGGCAGGCACTAATGGAGCGATGGGCGCTTCACCTTCACGCCGGTAGCGAAAAAATTTCTTACAAAAAATTCACCTTGCTTTGATTGAAGATCAATTTTTCTCGCCACGCGAACCAAAATGTTTGAGTTATCCACAACGAAGAAACCACCTCAAACAAATGGAATAGTCAAAATTTATCGCAAAATGTAGATTCACCCACAAAGCTACCCGCAACATATTGCGAGCAGAAGTTATGCACAGCTTGTACCCAAGAAACATACATCTTGGCCGACTCCATGCCCGCAGTTAGAATCACGGGACACAATGAAACCCAGTGGCAACATAGGAAATGGAATGAAACTAATCGGATTTAACGAACTGAGAAACAAGCTGGCCGGGCGAGGCCGAAGCTCGATCTACAGGGATATCTCGTTAGGTCGCCTGCCAAAACCGCGCAAGCTTGGTTCGCGCCTTTATTGGGTCGAAGAGGAAATCGATGCGATGATTTCGAACTTGGCCGAGTAAGACCCACCCCATTCCACGCTAGGTGCATGGGCCGGGGCGGGAATATATCTTGGCGGATACTCCCCCTACATACGCCCAGCGCCTCCGTGGATCAATATCGGAGGCCACAATGGCTGAAAAAACCAACTGGGGCGATGCCCCTTTCAAAATCCTTTTGGACAGTAACCAAGCACTCGTCGTCACGGTCTCGGGCCGTGACCGCTGGGCGCTGGAATGCTTGATTGCATCGGGCGAACAGGGCTGCACACCCATAGACACTCCCGGCCCGAGGTGGAGCGGTTACGTCCATAACTTGCGCAAGCTGGGCGTGCCCATTGAAACGGTCACAGAACCGCACGGCGGCCCCTTCAAGGGAACACATGCCCGATATGTCCTTAAATGCCGCGTAGAGCGCGCTGGCGGAACTGAGGCGGCGTAATGAAGCACAAGGCACCGGACACACCGCATGAGCGCCTGGAGCGCCGTCTGCGCCATCAATATGGCCTTCCAGAACACTTGGCGCGCACCATCGCAGATCTACGCCACAACAAGGTGGTGAACTAATGGTCCGCAAACCATACAAGCATCACAAGAAGGGAGTTGGACGTCATGTCCAGCTTCCCGAATGGCTGCAAGCGACGGAGGCATGGGCAACTATGCCTCCCGGCCCCCGCGCTCTCTATGTCGAACTGAAGCGCCGCTACAACGGTAGCAACAACGGCAACATAATCCTGAGCCACAGGGACGCGGCCAAAGCCCTAAGCGTTCACCGCAACACGGTCGGGCCTTGGTTCGACGTTCTACAGGAACGCGGCTTCATCCGCATGACACAAGCGCCTTATCTTGGCCCATCGGGCATTGGCAAGGCGTCGATCTGGGCCTTGGAAGAATTGCCTACAACGGACGGGAAGCCAGCCGGGAAGGCGTTTGTTCGGTGGCGCGAAAACAAAACCCCCGCACAAAAAACAGGACACCCCGACACAAATATTGTGACGCTTCGCTCCAAAACCGGCTCAGGCCGGGCGTAAGTGTCACACTGATTGTGACGCGGAAGCCCGAAACCCAAGTTTTCGCGTCACAAAAACCCGGACATATATACATCTAGCCATAGGCTGTATCGCTTCGCTCGCGCCAAGACTTAAGAGCAGGGAAAACTGGATGCCAATGCTGACTGGATAAGTGTGCGCGCTGATTCATGGCGCTTTTCGGGGGTTTCAACTAGGTATCTTACGACGATATCCAGCACCTGTCCGTTTTCCACGGTTGGCGGAATGCAGAAACCTAAAGCCGCGCTAGACAAGAAATCAAACTGCTCTGAGTCAATCTCACCGGAGGATTTCGACACGACGCCAATCAGGGCGCCCCATTTCAAGCCCTCAACCGCACCGAAAACATAACCGAAACAGAACCCTTGCTGAACAGTGGCTTCTCCGCCTTCGCAAGCGTGCAGTATGTCATTTCCCGAAAAGGGTTCTGCTATGTTTTGGGAACCGAATGTTGCGAGAACACAAGTCAAGAACAGTCGTCTGATGAACATTGGTTTCTCCCTTGGCATCCGTTGACTAACTCTAGCAACTCGTTTCATTCCCGCCAAAGATTTCGTATTATTCTAAGCCACTAGGCATTCCACACAGGGTACGGTCACACAGTGAAATCGGGCGCAGAGCTAAACGCGAAACGGACTGAAGCCGGTTTTTCCCAAAGGGAAGTAGCTCGACGTGCCGGGCTATCTCACAAGGCGGTTCAACATTGGGAAAGCAAGCAAAGGCTGGACGCGGCGGCATACGGTCTGATGACAATCTTTAGAGCTCTAGGCAGCGAAGCTGAATTTTTTTGGCAATCGAAAACGACCCGTTTGGCAAACGTCTTATTGGGCTCAACAAGCTCGCGCGCCCGGCGGGCCGGGTCGCGGTGGCCCAGCAGACATTCAAAAAGGTTGGAGCGTCACATTCGTGCCATTTTGACACTAACTTTCAGACGCAATTGCCTGCAATTGATCTTGGTTGACGCTAGTCAAGTTGTGCCCATCAAAGGAGGGAACACAGACTAGCAGTCGCGTTTCTGGACACCCATAAAAAAGGATACTATTTTGACAAACTTAAGTTTTCTAACTTTTCTTGCTGCATTTCTGATTGCAGCGCCAAGCTTCTCTGCTGCCAGTCTCCAAGTTGAAACCGTCGCAGGGAGTAACGTCGTTGAGCATGGCGGTGGCTGCCGAAAAGATAGCCCCCCAGGGAAATGCTGCCACGCCGGTTCGAAACCCTATCACTGCCACTAATACTCACCACTCATAGATCACTAGAGCCAGATGAGTGGCTGGAGAAACGTCGCCCCCACAGTCGGGGGCGGCGCAATGTTTACAAATGAGGAACAAATGAAGAAAATCTGCGCGACCTTGTTCGGGTTGGCGGCATTGTCGGCTTGTGGAACGACATATCAAGTCACTGAAGTTTCAGACACACACGCATCACAGGCCAAAGCAATATTTGCTCAAGAGCAAAACACAGCTACCGCTCAGGCAGGCCAACGGCTGTCATCATCGCAAGCCGTGAGGCAGTTTGAACAGGTTGTCAGTCGGGTTGAGCCTGTAGCAGAACGATTCTGCAGGGAACAAACCGCAGATCGTAAGGATTTTGATTGTAACATCGTTGTTAAGGTGGACAGCAAAAAAGACTATCGTAATGCCTTTCAAACATACGACGAAAATCGAAGGCCTCTCGTTATCTTTACTCTCCCCATGATTGCTGACGCCAGAAACCCGGATGAACTTGCGTTCGTTATGGGGCATGAGATGGGTCACCATCTGGCTGCGCACATCGAAAAGCAGCAACAGCAAGCATTGGCGGGTGCGCTCATCCTCGGAGTAGCCGCCGCTTATGCTGGTTCGAGCCCCTATGTAGATCCGGTTATTGCGCGCCAAAATGTAGACACAGCCGTCCAACTAGGCGCGGAAATCGGAAATTTGGCCTTCTCTCAAACCTATGAGCTAGAGTCTGATGTCATCGCCACCTACATCACCAAGGCCGCTGGATACGATCCGGTCAAAGGGGCTCGTTTTTTTGCTCGCCCAGAGAACCCAAAACATTCCAATGGTCAACTGAGCTTCTGGGGAACGCATCCAGCGGATGAGAAACGCATTGCTACTGTTCTAGCGACCGCAGAACGAATGAAGCAGACAGGAGCATCAGCGCCTCAAAAAGCAGAGCGAAAGGAAACACCTCTCTACTCGCAGGAATGATGCCCCCTGGCTAGATGTATCCATGTAGATTTTTTGTGACGCCGCTTTCCTCAATTTTGTGGCGTCACAAACTTAAGGAACGAGCCAAGATTTACTGCGTGTTCGATGCAGAAGCACTTTTAGCCAACGATCAAAAGTGTTGATAAGACCGACGCTTCCTTAGACAGTTTGAGTTAGGGATACATGCGATGAACTCAAACTTGATACGCGCTTTAGTGCTCACACTGGCTTTAGCTCCTTCGGGTGGCCTTGCCCAATCGCTCGTACCATTCGAGCAATGCGCGATAATCGTCGCCTCACGTCAGACAATCATAGAAGCTAGAGAATACATTCAAAACAACGGCATAGAAGATATCGCTACGGTTTTTGAAGCGAAAAATGGCTGGCTTGCGATATCTGTTGGCACGGTCCCCTTGAGCTCATCTAAGCAGGCTCTCGCCGAGCTAAAATCCAAACCATCATTTCCATCCGATGCGTACTGCTCGACTGGGAAAGCCTACGTTCGAGTTGTTGCAGCCCCCAAGAACTCCTCATCTTCTTTAAAAAGTGCCGTTTCAACGGCTTTAGATGGCGAGTTTGACGCCCGCCCATTATCCTCGGCTGAGAAGCGCTTTCTTCAAGCAGCGCTGGCACTTGAAGGTTATTACAAAGGGCTTCTTGATGGTGTTTGGGGAAGCGGAAGCCAAGAGGCTTTTGAACGATTTACCTATTCGACCTACTCATCCGAACCTTTGAATGTTCACGCCGTCACACTCATTATGGCAGTCATTGACGAGGTCGTAGAAGGTGGATGGCAATCAGAGTACATATCAAAGCTCGACATGTCCGTGGCTATGCCAACTTTGCGGATAGAGCTCGTTGAAAGCAGGAATAATCGGCAAAAATGGCAAGACTCTGAAACAGGTCTGGAGTTCATTTTCGACAGATTTGATAACGATGGTGCTACTGGTGCTCATCAAGCAATGCTGAGAGCGCACACCGGTCAGGACGGGCCATACACAGTTAGAAAGCCCGGGTTCGCCGTTACCTCCATCAGTAGCGCCGGAAAACTAGAGTACTTGCGGTCAGATTTCATTGATAACGCTTGGAGCATGGTCTACATCGCTGCTCCTCTCACAGCCAAAAACTATGTTGGACTAGCATCAAGCAGTTTGACGCGCGGCTATGGCGAGTACTTCGATATCCCTAAAGGGGGTCATCTCGACGGTCAAATTCGGGAGTTCCTTGCCTATTTGGATGAACCCGATCAAACAGAGGACAAACAAAACTCGTCCGAGCCAAACTCTAGGGAACACCAAGATGCCGCCGGGTCCGGTTCTGCGTTTTTCGTGAATGACGAAGGTTATGCTCTAACCAACGCACACGTAGTCGATGGCTGTCGCTTTCTAAAGTTGAACGGTTTTCCCGCTGAAATCGTTTCGATTAGCGACTCTTTCGATCTTGCCGCTGTGAAAACCGACGCTTCTTTACCCTCAACTCCATTATGGTTCTCTGCGTCTCCTGCCAAACTCAATTCTGACGTCACAATCGCAGGCTTTCCTTTACATGGACTGTTGGGAGGACTGAACGTATCTCGTGGGGCTGTATCTTCGCTAAAGGGTATCGGAGGAACGGAAACCACAATGCAAATCACTGCCCCCGTGCAACCAGGTAATTCAGGAGGGCCCGCTGTGAATAGTCAGGGTGAGGTCGTCGGTGTTGTCGTGGCTAAACTCGATGCCCTTTTGGTAGCACGCGAAATTGGTGATATCCCTGAAAATGTAGGTTTTGCGGTCAGGGGAGAATTGGCTCAACTTTTTTTGACGTCGAACGGCATCCCCTACGAAAAAAGTTCAGGGAATGCATACCTCAGCGGAGAAGAACTTGCTGAAAGATTGGAAAAGTCTACCGCCCTATTGGAATGCAACAAGTAAGGTTGGGTACTAGGACTTGAATCGCGAACCGGTACCAACGTCAGTCCGATGCCCATCAATTGCATGTCTGACACCAAAATTCGCAGCCGTCAGGCCAAGCGCGCGCAAGACCTTCCCCGACCAAGATATCGCCAATTTGCCAGCCATTGGAACGAACGACTGCTAGCGTCCGCCCATACTTATCCTTGCCGTGACGCTCTATGGAGATTTTCGTCGTGTTGAACAGTTCAACCAAGCGAGCTGTCGCCTTTCGGGCCAGTTCCCGCTCTACGTCGCCACCGCACACATTCGATGTTGGCTCAGGCGTGTCATAGCCCATCGCCCGGATTTTTTCTCCTTCCCACCAAAAGGTGTCCCCATCCACGACGCAATTCAATCGCGGCCCCGAACCGCATACTTCAATCGCAAGTGCTGATGCTGGCAATACAAGGAGAACAAGCGCCAAAAGTCTAAGCATGAAGCGCATACCTCCTTGTATGCTAAAATGAGGCCTACCCAAGATGGTATAGCAGGTGTGAAGTGATTGAGACAGGCGCGGAACTGAAGGTAAAACGAACCGAGGCCGGGTATTCTCAGCGTCAACTGGCAAGACGTGCCGGGCTATCTCACAAGGCGGTTCACTACTGGGAAAACAAGCCAAGGCTGGACCCGACCGCCTACGGCATTAGGGCTATCTTTAGGGTTCTGGGCGTGGAAGATGGCGAATTAAGCAACAAATACGCGCGCGTGCGGCATGGGGTCTTAGACCCAAGGGCCACGGAACGCCTCTTGCTCGAAATAGCGCCAGGCATGTCACCGGCATTTCGCAAGCGGTTGGCATATCGGCGCGTAACCTGCGGAGCCAAGACTCGACAAGGCCAACCATGCCGCTCCAAGTCAGAACCTGGACGAGATAGATGCCGGTTTCACGGGGGGCTTAGTACTGGCCCGAAAACGGAAGCTGGACGGGCCAAGATATCAGCGACTCAGAAAGCAAGATGGGCTGCATACCATCGGCAGCAAAGGGGATTAAAAGGGGGATAGTTCCACCAGTCAGTGGCGCAAGTATTTGATTTTAATCTGTAAGCTTATTTTAAATGGTGCCCCCACACGGACTCGAACCGCGGACCTACTGATTACAAATCAGTTGCTCTACCAGCTGAGCTATAGGGGCAAGCCATTGAACGCATTGCTGCATTCTTGGCTGACACGAACGCGGTCATGACTGGGCGATAGCTGACGCAGCAATCCCGTTTCGCATGAGCCGCCGTTTAAACGATCGCTATGCAAAGCGCAATCCTCCAAAACCCGGTTTTGCGAAGAACACCCTGCCCCGCGACTAAGCGAACTTTACATGAAAACCTGGAGTAATGACGACGACCTGAGCCACCTGCCCTTGTGATGCACAAATGGAGCCGGCTCGGTGCGCTGAAATACTTGCCGAACAAAGACCGCCTTGGAATCGGACAGAGCGGCGCCGTGACCGCTCCACACACATCGCAACACTTAGGAGCGGATGTGATCCTTCGATTTGACTGACGTCGTGCCAGCGGATACTCAGTACGTATCTGATTGTTTTCAAAAGGAAGCCCGGCACCCATGCAAGTGGTTTTCCACACCGGCGCCCATGGAACGGATGACGAACGGCTGATCAAATGCCTGCTCGTGAACAAAGAACCGTTCTCGAACAAAGGGATCGCAGTTCCCGGCCCGGCGCAGTATCGCAGCCTGTTCAAGAAAGTTCTTTCGGCCCTAGATGAAGCCGAAACCGATCCGGACCCGAATGCTCGAGAGATTTTACTTGAAACAATTCTCGACGGCGAGGTGGCAGACCGGGTAGTCCTGTCCGACAGCAATCTGTATGGCACCCGTTGGTCGGCGATTGGCAAGGGCATTTTCTATCCACGGGCGCCACAAAGGCTTGCCTATCTGCAAAGCATCTTTGGCTATGATCAGGTCGAAGTGTTCATGGCCGTTCGCAACCCCGCGAGCTTTATTCCCAATGTTCTGATGGCCCTGCCGGAAAAGGGGGTCGTAGAAGCGATGGACGGGCTCGATCTGGAACTGTTGCACTGGTCCAGAATGGTGCAGGCCATTCGCGATGCAGCGCCTCAAATCCAGCTGACCATTTGGTGCAACGAGGACACGCCACTGATCTGGTCTCAAATCATTCGTGACTTGGCCGGATTGGAGCACGGCACTAAGATCGTGGGGGGCTTCTCGCTGTTGTCCGAAATCATGTCCAAGGAAGGCATGCTGCGCTTCCGCGCTTACCTGGCCGAGCACCCCGAATTGACCGAGATGCAGAAACGTCGGGTGATCGCCGCCTTCCTCGACAAATACGCGCTGGAAGACGCTGTCGAGGAGGAGCTTGATCTGCCCGGCTGGACGCATGAGTTGGTGGACAGGCTGACAGAGCTATACGACGAAGACGTCTTTGCGCTGCAACGTATCCCGGGTGTACAGTTCATCGCGCCCTGATTGCGCCTGCGGCGTCGGCGCTTACATGCCAAGCGCAGCCTTGTACATTTCCAGCACCGCTTCTTCTTCGGCGATGTCGTCCTTGTCGCGCTTGCGAAGGGCGACGATCTTGCGCATCACCTTGGTGTCATAGCCGCGTGCTTTGGCTTCGGCCATTACTTCCTTTTGCTGCTCGGCGATGTCTTTTTTCTCGGCTTCCAGCCGCTCGATCCGCTCGATGAACTGGCGCAACTCGCCTGCGGCAATGTTATAGGTGGCATCCGCCTGGGGCTGATCCATGGTGCATTCTCCGTTGGTCCGACACGCGCCTGCGGCATAGCCTGAGCCCGGTTCGCCTGCAAGGCGCATTTCCCCATCCTTGCACCCAATAGGCCGATCGGCTAACGCAGGGCCTGAATGCAGCAAGGTGGAGCTAGAATGCTGTTCGACATCATCATCTGGGCTGGCGCAAGCCTGTCGCTGGCCGGGCTGGCTGGGCTGGTCTGGTGCATTCTGCGCGTGAACAAGGCCCGAAAGGCCGGGCTGAGTGACGATGACCTGCGCGCCGCAGTACAGGCTGTTCTACCCTGGAACCTGGGTGCGCTGTTCCTGTCGGTCCTTGGACTGATGATGGTAATCCTGGGAATATCGCTCGGCTGAAAACAGCCTGATCAGACCGGCATGTTGTCGAAGCGCGCTTCGACCGCATCCTCGCACAGCGCGGCATCAAGCTGACGCAGCCGCGATGGGAGCTTTACGCCGCGCTCGCGCATCTGATCCATGATGCGGCTGAATTGCGGCTGAACTTCAAGCCTTGTTGCAAGGCCCGCCCCCGCAACCCGACGCTCCAACATCTCGGCCACGCGAAACAGCTCTTGATCGGTCATGATTTTCCTCCCTTTTCCCTGTATCTTGCCGCCCGTGTGTAACAGGGCCAAGAACTCTCCGATTTTTCCGGTCTGTCTGACGAAAGTTTTGAAAAATGTGCTCATTGCCGAAGCACTCTGGAGCGACTTGCCAAAGTATCGCGCAAACGGGTGCCTGCCGACTTGACCCACGTCAAACGCGTACCGATTTGCGAAAGGGACTGAAACTGTTGCATCACATTCAGCTTTGACTATATGTCATGCAGGAAGATACTGGAGAAGACGATGACCCCCTTTGTAAAAGCCTTCTTTGATGAGGCGACCTTTACCGTGTCCTACCTGGTGCGCGAGCCGCAGGGGAAAAGCTGCGCCATCATCGACAGCGTGCTGGATTTCGATCATGCCTCGGGGCGGACGAACACCAACTCGGCGGATGCGATAATCGAATATGTCAAAGCCGAAGACCTGCGGGTGGAATGGATCCTGGAAAGCCACGTTCACGCCGACCATTTGTCTGCTGCCCCCTATCTGCAAGAAGCTTTGGGCGGGAAAATCGGCATCGGCAAGAACATCACTATCGTTCAGGACACGTTCGGAAAAGTGTTCAACGAGGGCACCGAATTCCAGCGCGACGGCAGCCAGTTCGATTCCCTGTTCCAGGACGGCGACAGTTTCCATGTCGGCCAGATGCGTGGCGATGTACTGCATACACCCGGCCATACCCCTGCCTGCCTGACCTATGTCATCGGGGATGCTGCGTTTGTCGGCGATACGCTGTTCATGCCCGATTTCGGGACGGCGCGCTGCGATTTCCCCGGCGGCTCTTCTGCCACATTGTACCAGTCGATCCAGAAGATCCTGGCCTTGCCGGACGAAACCCGCATCTTTGTGGGCCACGACTACAAGGCCCCCGGGCGTGACGAATATGCCTGGGAAACCACCGTGGGGGAGCAGAAGGCGCTGAACATCCATATTGGCCAAGGCCGCAGCATCGAGGAGTTTGTGCAGATGCGCGACACCCGCGATGCGACCCTGGCGATGCCTCGACTGATCCTGCCCTCGTTGCAGGTGAACATGCGCGCCGGGCATATGCCGCCGGCGGACGAACAGGGCAACGTTTATCTGAAACTTCCGGTCAACAAGCTCTGACCGGTACTGAAACAAGCAAGCGCGAACAAAAGATACAGGGCACATGGAAACGGATTGGATTTGGGGCCTCGTCGGTGGCCTGCTGATTGGCACCGGCGGCGCGGTGTATTTGCTGGGAAATGGTCGGATCATGGGGGCCAGCGGTATTCTGGGCGGGTTGGTCGACGGGTCAGGCTGGCCCAGTTGGGTCGAGCGGCTTGTCTTTATCCTGGGTGTGGTCATCGCCCCCCTGTTTCTTTGGCCGCTCTACTCGGTCGAGATCGACACCCATCTGACCCAGGATTTCTGGGTTGTAGTCATCGCCGGACTGTTGGTCGGCGTCGGGACACGCATCGCAAACGGCTGCACATCCGGACATGGCGTGTGCGGGATCTCGCGCTTTTCGCTGCGCGGCATTGTCGCGACCGTCTTTTACATCCTCGCGGGCGGGTTGACGCTTGCCATCTTTCGTCACCTCCTGGGAGTAATCTGATGCGGATTCTGATTTCGCTTGTTGCCGGTGCACTGTTCGGCGGCGGCCTGTTCGTTTCGGGCATGACCGATACCCGCAAGGTTCAGGGTTGGCTGGATGTGTTTGGTGATTGGGATCCGACGCTGGCGTTTGTGATGGGAGGCGCGATCATTCCGATGTTCTTTGCCTGGCGGTTCACCAAGGGCCGCAAACCCCTTGCCGCGGACTCCTTTCCATCGTTGCCCAGACCGGAGCTAGACCATCGCCTGATCACCGGCTCGGTTCTGTTTGGCATGGGCTGGGGATTGGCCGGTCTCTGCCCGGGGCCAGCGCTGGCCTCGATCACCTATGGGGGCATCGGAGGACTGGTTTTCCTCGCCGCCATGATCACCGGAATGGCCATAGCTCCCAGAGTTGGCAGCCAACTGGACAGACTCGCGGCGACAGCATAAGGAACGCCAATGGATATTCGACCGATCACCCCCCGTTATGCCGTCTCGCCGCAGATTTCGGTCGAGGACATTCCAGCAATCGCAGCTGCGGGTTTCACCCGGATCATCTGCAACCGGCCCGACGCCGAGGTGCCGCCCAGCCATCAGGCGGCATCGATCGGCGCTGCGGCGCAAGCGGCTGGTCTGGAATTCGAGGTTCTGGAACTGACGCATCAAACCATGACACCCGAAAACGTCGCCCGTCAGAAAGCGCTTGCCGCTGCGGGGCAAGGGCCGGTTTTGGCCTATTGCGCCTCGGGCACAAGATGCTCGGTCGTCTGGGCCCTGGGCCAATGCGGCGAGATGAGCCCGGACGAGATCCTGCAAAAGACCGCATCCGCCGGTTATCAACTGGACGGGTTGCGTCCCCGTCTCGAGGAAATCTGTGCGGCTGGGAACTGAACCGGGGCGGAGCGGCTAAAGTCGCCCCCCGTTTTCTTCTAGTTCGCCAAGACCTGCGAGTTCACAGATCTCTGCCGCGGCCTGCTCCGGATTCAGGGCCGGCAGCGAAATGTCATAAGCCGACAAACGCTCTTCGGTCTCGGTGTCGAGGTCCTCGTAGTCGTCGGTTCTGCTATGCCCTTCCTTTGAGAGTTTGACGCTCTCTTGCGGGTCTGGTTTGGGCGGCTGCGGCAGGGCCTTGTCCCGCGCCGTTGAATGCCCGGAGAAGCCGCCTGCTCCCGCGTCTTCCTTTTCGAGCGAGGGCGGTTTTTCGTTCAACCTGACTGCCCGCATCCCACGGCACTGCCCCAACCGCGCAACCGCGACCGGGCGCCCCTCGATCGTGAGCATGTCGATTCTGTCCAGCTTTGGCTGGTCTAGCGGCAGCAGGGATCCCGGCTGCATATCCGCCAAGGCTGAAAGCGGCAGTTTTATCCGGCAGATCACGGCGTTCAATTCAGCACGAACGACGCCAAAGGACCGTTCCAACCCCGGATTAGCAGCTTCGCCGCTGTCTCGGTCGTCCTCTCGGGCTTCCGGCTGATCGGGCAGGATCAAGGTGATCTGGCCCTGTAACTTGCCGCCGGCGATCTCGGCCGTCAGGTCAAAGACACGGTAGCGTTCCGCCTCCAACAGCAGGAGCAGGGCACGACGGCCGTCGGCCCGGGTGGCATAGCTGTATCCGGCCAGACAATTGCGATCCGCAGGTATCTCGGCCAATTCGCTCGCCCTGGGCAGAAACGCGTCCACCATCGGTGCTGCCATCGCCGCGTCTGTTTCGGTATAGGCCCGCCCGGGGCTGTCTCCGTTCAGAACTTGCCCCATGGTCTGCTGTTGCAACAAGGCCGAGACACAGGCGCGGTCAAAGCATATCGCCCCCAGGCCCTCCCCCAGCCCCGAAAGCAGCAGATAAAGGCGGCCTTCGGGCACGGCACGTGCTAGCTCATCCAGTTCGTAACGGGCCTGCGTGGCACCTATCACGGCCACTGCCAACCCGACTGCATCGTCCGCCGCGCGCGCGAGGGCCAGTCTTAAAGCCCGCAGAATGGACCGGGTGTCGCCCTGCCTCTCGTCACGGGCAAGCGCCAGCTTTCGTTCCAAGGTCGACCGTATTTCCGGTTGCGTAGCCATCACCCGATGCGTTCATTCCGCCGTTCTTACTCCTTTACACCTGTACCGCGCGAGGGGTTACCAAGACCTTTACTCCGGGTCACTGCGCAGCAATTTCCAGTCCCAGTGGCAGGCTGACGCGAAATGCGCCCCCTTCCTGCCCGGGCAGATAGGTGACATTGCCGCCAAGCCGCTGCATGATTTCGCGACAGATCGCCAGGCCCAGACCGGCGCCGCCAGCCTTCTCAGCGCTGACGCGGGCAAACTTCTCAAATACCATCTTCTGGGAATGCGGCGGAATACCGTTGCCGTTGTCCACAAAGTCGACAACAACCTGCCCACCGACATCATGTACGGAAATGGACAACGTCGGCTCGTGTGCCTCACAGTATTTCTGGGCGTTTGCGATCAGGTTGATGAATACTTGGGTCAACCGGTCGAGATCGGTTCGAATAGCGATACGTTCGGTCGCTCGGTTCCGCCTCAGTTTCAACGGGTTGATAGAGCCGGTCAGCGCCGTGGAACTCGCGCGGTCAATTACATCCACCAACATGCCCTCGGTCACATTGAGAGACACCTGGCCGTTTTCCAGCACACTGAGATCCAGCAGGTCGTTCAACAGACGCGTAAGCCGCATCGCCTCGTCATGAATGATCGCCGCGTAGCGGGTTTTTTCCGCCACTTCCAGACCATCGGTGTCTCTCAGAATCTCGGAAAACGCCCGAATAGAGGTCATCGGTGTTCTCAACTCGTGGCTGATCTGGCTGAGGAAGGCGTCCTTCTGCAAGGAAATCTGGGTCAGTTTTTCATTGGCATCTCGCAACTTGTGCGCAGTACGGCTCAGTTCGGCCGACTTGGCCTCCAATCGACTGGAGTATTCCAGAAGCTGAGCGGACTCGTCGGCAACAGCAAGCAGATCCTCGACCGAAACCGAGGAGCCGCCGACGATCTGGCCGATCATCGCATGCGCCGTGGCCGCACCGACCGAGCCCGACAACTCACGTTCGAGCCGTTCCAGGAAAGCTGGGGTCGGTTCCGGGAAATAGGCGCGACTGCCTTGCGCCTTTGCTTCGGCCTGAAAGAATTCCTGGGCCTCGCGCGCGCCCATGATTCGCTGCGACATGATCATCAGGTCTTCACTCTGGGCTACGGATCCGCTCCACCCGCGTGGCCCCGCCGAATGGTCGAAGACATTCACGAATTGTGCCCCCTGCAACCGTTCCAACGGGCTGGGGAAACTCAGAAGAGACGCGATGCAGAATGCCGCCGAATTCAGCGACAGGGACCACATGACCGAATGCACCATCGGATCAAGCCCCTCGATGCCGAACAGGGCCTGCGGCCTAAGCCAGGATAAACCCCACAGCCCCTGCTCGATTACCGACGGGGCCAGAACACCTGCGCCCATTCCCGGCAAAAGCAATGTAAAAAGCCACAGGACAAAGCCGACGGTCAACCCGACCAGCGCGCCTGTCCGGGTTGCCCCGCGCCAGAACAGCCCGCCCACCAGCGCCGGCAGGATCTGCGCGATCCCGGCAAAGGCGATCAGGCCAATAGAGGCCAGCGCCGCGCCGCCTCCAGAAAGGCGGTAATAGAAATACCCGAGCGCCAGAACCGCCGCGATGGATACCCGGCGCGCGTAGAGCACGACGGACCGCACATCGCCCGATACCGACGCTCCGCCCCCTTTGGCGTTCAGCCAGATCGGCATCACGATATGGTTCGACACCATGGTCGACAGCGCCATAGCCGCAACGATCACCATGGATGTGGCCGAGGAAAAGCCGCCGAGAAAGGACAGCATGGCCAGCATTTCCTGCCCCTGCGCCAAGGGAACCGTCAGAACGAAAAGATCTGGGTTGGAACCCTCGGGCAGTATTTCGAGCCCGACCACGGCAATCGGGACAACAAACAGGCTCATCAGCATCAGATAGAGCGGAAACGCCCAGGCGGCGGTGCGCAAATGGCGCTCGTCATCGTTTTCCACCACCATGACCTGGAACATGCGCGGCAGACAGACGAAGGCCGCGGCGGCAAGAAAGGTGATCGTCGCCCAGCGCCCGTGATCCACTTGCCAGACACCGATCTCGGAGGCGTCAATACGCTGTAGCGTATCGAAAACGCCACCGGCGATGCCCCAGACAACAAAAACGCCCACCGCCAGAAGAGCGATCAGCTTGACCACGGCTTCGATGGCCACGGCGGTCACAACGCCGTGGTGCCGTTCGTTGGCATCAAGGTTACGCGTGCCGAACAGAATAGCAAAAACCGCCAGCCCGGCCGCAACCCAAAACGCACTGGATCCTTCGACATAACTTCCAGCAGGATCGGTTTCGGCGAAAATGGTGAAACTCAGGGTGATCGACTGCAATTGCAGCGCAATATAGGGCGTCACCCCGATGACGGCGAGAATAGTCACGCAGACGGCAAGCGTGTTGGATTTTCCGTAACGCGAGGAAATCAGGTCGGCGATCGAAGTGACCCGCTGAGATCTGCCGACGCGGACAAGCTTTCTCAGCCCCCACCACCATCCGATCATGACCAGCGTGGGCCCAAGGTAGATCGTTACAAACTCCAACCCCGAGCGCGCCGCATAGCCGACTGCGCCATAGAAGGTCCACGCCGTACAATAAATCGACAGGGACAGGGTATAAACCAGCGGCGACCGCAACCAGGTCGATCGCCCGGCCGAGGCCAGGCGATCGGCCGCAAAGGCAACCCCGAACAGCAAGACCACGTAACTCAGGCAAACCGCGACAAGGACATTGAGCGAGGTCATGTGTCGCGCTCCGGTTCCAGTGGGTCAGACGGCTGCCCTTGCCGGGCCGCCACGCCGAACCCGACGCTGACCAGGATCAGCACCGCCCAGACGCTAAACACATAGGTGATCGCAGCCGACATCCGGACCGCGTTTTCCCCTTCGGTCGGCCAGAGAAGGGGTACGGCGAAAAGCGCAGCCCCCAGAACCGGAAGCAACCGCGCCGCATCCATGAGGCGACGGCGGCGATAGCTCTGCCTCTCCAGGAACACCGGTGGCGGCTGAACCTGGTCCTTGCCCGGTTCGCGCGTGTCGCTCACGTTTGCGAGGCCTGGGCGTGCAGGTCGCGCACGGCTGTCAGGACCTCGGCATTCGAGAACGGTTTGGTCATGAAACGGCTGACACCGGCCTTTTCGGCCATGTCGCGGTCGCGCGACTGGCCGCGCGCGGTCAACATCAGCACCGGAAGATCCCGGGTATCGTCACGATCACGCAACTCCCTGAGGATATCCATGCCGCTTTTTCCGGGCAGCATCACATCCAGAATGATGAGATCCGCCGAAGCACCGGCAATCTTTTCCACAGCGTCGGCACCATCGGCGTGTGTTTCCACATGCCAGCCATCGCGAGTGAGCAGGAACCGGATCGCCTCGGCAATGTTCGGCTCGTCCTCGATCAGCAGAACCCGTCGGCCCATCCTCGCCCTGTCCTCCCCCTAAAAGGCAGGCGGGTTTGCACCCGCTCGTATATGCCGTTCCAAGATTAGCCTCGCTTCTGCAATGCTGTCAAAACCCTTCGGACAAAACCGAGGGCTCGCGACGGGCGGCGCATTCCCTGCTGGGGCAAACACGGCACGACGATCCGACCGGCAACGCCGCGGTTTCGCCCCGCTCGGCAGTTGGCACCGGAAGAATCAGCATGATTGAATGATAAACCGGATCAACATTGAAATCCGGCATCTCCTGAGGCCAGGCAACGGCGAGGCAATCGAATTCAGCCGTGTTTCGACCCAGTTGCGAGACTCGTCTGCGGATAGGAACAAGCGGGCGGCCCAGCGCGGTGAAAAGAGGCCATAACGGGCAACTCTCTCCGTGCCTTGGCAGGGCGAAACCGGCAGTTGCTTTTCGAAACAGAATACTGCCCGACGCGTCGCAGACGACAAGACCCACCTCGTGCTGCAAGACCCCTTCGGGTAAACTTGCAAGGCGCCTAAAAACGGCGACAAGGTCCACCCCGAACTCGCGCGATAGCGCCATGGGTTCCAGCCCCGTGCGATCCAGCGCGTCGACAAATCGGTCCAACGGCATCGCTTTGACATCGCTGGCATAGATATCCAGCCATTTACGCGCGATATTGCGGGCAGCACCCGACCGCAGTTCGTTCAACGGCACATTGGCAACCGCTTCGCCGCGCTCCAATTCCGCAAAATGGTGTCCTCGCGCAGCGACAAAGGTCTCGACCTGCTCGACCGGCACGCCCGTGCGGTCCTCTCCCGCGTCCGTATCGTCGAGATACGCGACCAGCGACTTTGAGCTTTCGGCCAGACGCTCTGCATCCTGGTGCAGGTTTCTGTGGAACCGGTCCCGCCATTCGGTGGCAAGTTCCCCAGGTTCGGCCAGGATGGCGGCGGTCGAGCGGATCGCGGCCGCGGTCGACAGCACCTCGTGCAGCGACGCCGCGAGGTTGGGATCATGCGTCAGCCTGTCTGACAGCGTCTCCACCGTCCTCTCCAATGAATTCACACGCCGAAAAAGCTGCGCCAAGAGCTCCGCCCAGCCCGGAAAACGACCGGCAAGTTCGTCGGCGCGGTCCGTTTCGGCAATGGCCGCCCCGTCGGTCGCCGCCGCCTCTCGTAGAGCTGAGATCAGCGCGGCCTCGGCCCCTTCGGTCAGCGCCGAGGGTTCGACAGACAGGGCCGATGCGATATTCACCAGAAGCTTACCGCCGATTCTGCGGCGGTTGTGCTCGATCAGATTCAGATAAGAAGCCGATATTCCCACCTTGCGCGCCAGATCGGCCTGGCGAAACCCGACAACTTGCCTGCGCTCGCGGATTCGACTACCAGTCAGCGTGTCACGCGCCATCGCATAGACCCTTCGGAATATGAATGTAAATCAATGGGTTTCTGCGTCGCAACATAATATAGTTTACCATAAGATCGTAGAACGTGTATATATATTTACAGAATTTTCTTTCCAAATAAAGGACTTATTGCGAAATTTTCGAAATCCCACGCATTATTTATTTGCACAGATGTGCCACGCCGGTCGGAAGAGGAGCCGATCGCGCACGCCATTTTGGGAGGAAAACATGTCAAACAACGAACTCACGCGCCGCGGCTTGCTGCGCACCGGCGCTGTTGCCGGCGCAGGTGTCGCTCTGCCCACGATCTTTACTGCATCGTCGGCTGCGGCTTACACCAACGAACCGACCGGCGGCACGGTTACCCTTGGCTTCAACGTGCCGCAGACCGGGCCCTATGCTGACGAAGGCAACGACGAGTTGCTGGCGCAGCAGCTGGCGGTCGAGCATCTGAACGGGATGGGCGACGGTGGCTGCCTGAACACCTTCACCTCGAAGGCACTCAAAGGGAACGGCATCCTGGGCAAGAAGGTCCAGTTCGTGACCGGCGACACCCAGACCAAGTCGGACGCCGCCCGGGCATCGGCCAAATCGATGATCGAAAAGGACGGCGCCATCATGATCAACGGCGGCTCGTCCTCGGGCGTGGCCGTGGCCGTGCAGGGCCTGTGCCAGGACGCCGGCGTGATCTTCATGGCGGGTCTGACCCACTCGAACGACACCACTGGCAAGGACCGCAAGAAGAACGGCTTCCGCCACTTCTTCAACGCCTACATGTCGGCGGCCGCCCTGGCGCCGGTGCTGTCCAAGGAGATGGGGGCCGATCGCCGCGCCTATCACCTGACCGCGGACTATACCTGGGGCTGGACGCAGCAGGAATCGATCGCAGCCGCAACCGAAGCCATGGGCTGGGAAACCGTCAACAACGTGCTGACGCCGCTGGCGTCGACCGACTTCTCGTCCTATATCGCGCCGGTCCTGAATTCGGGCGCCGACGTGCTGGTTCTGAACCACTATGGCGGCAACATGGTCAACTCGCTGACCAACGCCATCCAGTTCGGCCTGCTCGACAAGGTAGCCAACGGCAAGGACTTCAAGATCGTCGTGCCTCTCTATTCGGAACTGATGGCCGCCGGTGCGGGCGAGAACATCAAGGGCGTGCTGGGCTCGATGAACTACAACTGGCAGCTCGACAACGAGGGTTCGCGCGCCTTCGTCAAGTCGTTCGGCGAGAAATACGGCAAGCCGCCGTCGAACTCGGCCCAGACCTGCTATGCGCAGGTTCTGCTTTATGCCGATGCCTGCGAGCGGGCCGGAACCTTCAACCCCTGCGGTGTGGCCGAGGCGCTGGAAGGCTTCGAATTCGACGGCCTGGGCAACGGTAAGACGCTCTATCGTGCCGACGACCACCAGTGCTTCAAGGACGTTCTGGTTGTGCGCGGGGCGCAGAACCCGACCAACGCCTATGACACGCTGGAAATCGTCGAGGTCACCCCGGTCGAGCAGGTCATGTACGCACCCGATCACCCGATGTTCGGTGGCGCCGAAGCCTCGCTTGGCGAGTGCAACTCGGGCGCATGATTCGGGCTAGAGAATTTTCGAGGAAAATTCTCTGACTTCCGCAAAGCCGCCCTTCCCGGCCCTGGCCGGGAAGGGCGTGCGGTACCAGCCACAAGGTGGGGACGATGGACGCAATCATCCTGCAAATTCTGAACGGGCTCGACAAGGGCTCTGCCTATGCGCTGATTGCGCTGGGACTTACGCTGATCTTTGGGACGCTGGGCGTCGTCAACTTTGCCCATGGCGCCCTGTTCATGATCGGCGCCTTCTGCGCCGTCACCGTTCAGCGCCTGCTCAACCTGAGCTTTCAGACCGTGGACGAAACCCAGAAGGACTTTCTGGGCAATCCATTGAAGGTTGACACCCCCTATATCGAAGCCTGGTTCGGACCCGAGGTCGGGGCCACGATCATCGACTGGTCGGTACCGCTGGCCGTTGTTTTCGCCATCCCGATCATGCTGGCCGTGGGCTATGCGATGGAGCGCGGGCTGATCAAGCATTTCTACAAGCGCCCCCATGCCGACCAGATCCTGGTGACCTTTGGCCTTGCCATCGTGCTCCAGGAAATTATCAAATACTTCTTCGGCGCCAACCCGATCCAGACGCCGGAACCCTCGGCACTCAAGGGCTCGCTCGATATCGGGCTGATGCTGGGCTTTGACCCGAACGCGATCATCTATCCGATCTGGCGCCTGGTCTATTTCGCCTTCTCGGTGGTGATCATTGGCGGCGTCTTTGCCTTTCTCCAGTTCACCACCTTCGGCATGGTGGTGCGCGCGGGCATGGCGGATCGCGAGACCGTGGGCCTGTTGGGCATCAATATCGACAAGCGGTTTACCATCATGTTCGGCATCGCCGCCGGTGTCGCCGGTCTGGCGGGTGTCATGTACGGGCCGCTCAACCCGCCCAACTATCACATGGGTATGGATTTCCTGGTGCTCAGCTTCGTTGTCGTCGTGGTCGGCGGCATGGGCAGCCTGCCCGGCGCTGTCGCCGCCGGATTCCTGCTGGGTGTGCTGGAAAGCTTTGCCTCGACCACCTGGGCCACAACGACCATCCCGGGCATCAACCAGATCATCATCTATCTGGTCGCAATCATCATTCTGCTGACCCGTCCTCGGGGCCTTATGGGCCGCAAGGGCGTGATGGAGGACTAACCCATGCTGGGACTGGACAAGAAAGACACCTCGCTGCTGATCATCGTGGCGATCCTCACCCTGCTGGCGCCGTTCATCCTGAACCCGTTTCCCGCAGGCAGTGCAATGGCACAGTTCAACGCGGGCTATCCCGACCTGATGCAGCGCTTCGTGATCTTCGGGATCTTCGCCATCGGCTTCAACATCCTGTTCGGCCTGACCGGCTATCTCAGCTTCGGCCACGCGGCCTTTCTGGGAGTAGGCTCGTATTCGGCCGTGTGGATGTTCAAGCTGCTCAGCTACAACGTGATCCCGGCCATCGCGCTGAGCGTTGTCGTGGCCGCGCTGTTCTCGCTGCTGATCGGTTATGTCAGCCTGCGCCGCTCGGGCATCTACTTCTCGATCCTGACACTGGCCTTTGCACAAATGAGTTTTGCGCTGGCCTATTCGGTGCTGTCGAACCCCAAGTTCAACCTGACCAACGGGGAAACCGGGCTTCAGGTCTATGCCGACGATCCGCAGATTTTCCACCGTGCCAGCCTGCCCGACATGCCGCATCTGTTCGGCCTGTCGATGCGCTCGACCTACAAGCTTGACCTCGGCGCCTGGAGCTTCGATTTCAACGTGGGCTATTACCTGTGCGCCGTGATCATGATGGTCATGTTCTACCTTGCCATCCGCATCTTCCGCTCCCCCTTCGGGATGATGCTGCGGGCAGTGAAATCGAACCAGCAGCGGATGAACTATACCGGCCTCAATCCGCGCCCCTATACACTTGCGGCCTTTGTCATCTCGGGCATGTATGCCGGTTTGGCCGGTGGCCTGATGGCGGCGATGGACCCACTGGCGGGTGCCGAGAGGATGCAGTGGACCGCAAGCGGCGAGGTGGTTCTGATGACCATCCTGGGCGGCGCGGGTACCTTGATCGGGCCAGTTCTGGGCGCGGGCTTCATCAAGTATTTCGAGAACATCTTCTCGAAGATCAACGACACCATCCTGCACCAGTGGTTCAGCTTCCTGCCGGACGGGATCGAGGACTTCATGGTTTTCATCGTTCACCCGTTCATTGGCAAAGGCTGGCATCTGACTCTCGGGATCCTGTTCATGCTGGTGGTGATCTTCCTGCCGGGTGGCCTCGTCGAAGGCGGTCAGAGGCTGGGCAAGTGGATCCGCAATCGCGGCAAGGACACGGCGGAAGCCGAGACCAAACAAGAGCCTGCGGAATAAGGAGCCGGAACCATGGGTATTCTCGAAATCAAGAACGTGGGCAAACGGTTCGGTGGCCTTCAGGCTCTGTCCGACGTCAACCTGAGCGTGGCTGAAAACACCGTTCACGCGATCATCGGCCCGAATGGCGCGGGCAAGTCCACCCTGCTCAACTGTCTGGTGGGCAAGTTGATCCCCGATACAGGCAGCGTCATGTTCGACGGTCAGTCGGTGCTGGGCCGCGCGCCCTTTGAGATCAACCAGATGGGCATCTCCCGCGTGTTCCAGACACCCGAGATCTTTGGCGATCTCACCGTTCTGGAAAACATGATGATCCCCTGTTTCGCCAAGCGTGACGGTGCGTTTGAACTGAACGCCCTGCCGTCTGTGAACCGCCAGACTGATGTCCTGGAACGGGCCATGCACATGCTGGAAGAAATGAACATGGCCGACAAGCGCAACATGCATGCAGCGGCCATGTCGCGGGGCGACAAGCGTCGGCTGGAGATCGGCATGTGCCTCAGCCAGGAGCCGCGTCTGCTGCTTCTCGACGAACCTACGGCCGGTATGGCACGGGCGGATACCAACAACACGATCGATCTGCTCAAGCAGATCAAAGCCGAGCGCGATATTACCATCGCCATCATCGAGCATGACATGCATGTCGTGTTCTCGCTGGCCGACCGGATCACGGTGCTGGCGCAGGGCACGCCTCTGGTCGAGGATTCGCCGGAAAACATCAAGGGCCACCCGAAGGTTCGCGAAGCCTATCTGGGCGAAAGCGCGTAAGGGAGTGCGTCACTCATCCCGAAAAGCGGGCCCCGGTTTTCGGACAAGATGAGTGAGAGAGGATAAACCAATGAACGTAAAACCCGATTTCTCCAAGAACGCCAACCAGGCCACCACCGCACCGGCCTTTCTGTCGATCTGGGACATGCACGCCTATTACGGCGAAAGCTATATCGTGCAGGGCGTCAACTTCAATGTACACGAGGGCGAGATCCTGGCACTGCTGGGGCGGAACGGGGCAGGCAAGACCTCGACCCTGCGCTCGATTGCGCGCGCCGGATCGCCGATGGTAACCCATGGCGAGATCTGGCTGGACCACCAGCCGCTGCACAAGATGACCAGCTATCAGGCGGCCCAGGCCGGTCTGGGGCTGGTGCCCGAGGATCGACGCATCATTCCCGGCCTGACGGTCGAGGAAAACCTGCAACTGGCACAGATTGCACCACCCGTGGGCTGGTCGCTTGAACGGCTCTACGAGCTTTTCCCGCGGTTGGGCGAACGTCGCAAGCAAGAAGGCGTCACCCTATCGGGCGGCGAACAGCAGATGCTGGCCATCGCCCGTGCGCTGGCGCGTGACATCAAGGTGCTGCTTCTGGACGAGCCTTACGAAGGTCTGGCGCCGGTGATCGTGGACGAGATCGAAAAGACGCTCATCCATATCAAGGAACAGGGCATGACCACGATCATCGTCGAACAGAACGCCGTGCGTGCGCTGGAACTGGCCGACCGCGCCGTGATCCTGGATACCGGCACCATCGTGTTCGACGGATCGGCCGCGGAAGTACTAGGCAACGCCGAACTGCGGGCCGAGTACCTGGCGATCTGAACCCACACTCCCCGTCGCGCGGGCTTTGGTCTGCGCCGACACACTTGGACCGGCACCCATAGGGCGCCGGTTTTTTTTCGCCGGTGCTTGCCGGTCAGGCTGGTACCTGACTAGATGCTGGCATGAAGATCTGCGCCATCACGATGGTTTACCGGGACTATTGGGCACTGGACCAATGGTATACCCATTTCTCCCGCCATCTGGGAGCGGGGAACCTTATTGTCGTCGCCCATGGAGCAGATCCCGAAATCGCCCGTGTCTGCCCTGGGGCGAGCGTCATCACCATTCCGCGCGAGGATTTGAGCAACTTCGACAACCGCCGGGGCGACATGCTGAACGCGTTCCAGAACGGGCTGAACCAGATCTATGACTGGGTGATCCGAACCGATGCGGACGAGCTGATTTGCCTCGATCCGGCACGATATCGCGATTTTGCGGATTTCTTCACGCAGCAGGATACAAATGCACTGTTTGCCTTGGGTCTGAACTTGGGCGAAACGGCCAGCGACGCGACTCTGGCCGAGGGTCAGCCGGTTCTGAGCGCACGGCGCAGCGCGCTTTTCACCGGAAACTATTCCAAAGCCTGGGCGGTGCGAAACCGCGTGGGATTGAAGCTGCATGGGGTTCAGCTGCGCCCCGCACGGGTCGCGCGCTTTCCGTTCGTGATGCCGCGCGGCGCCTATCTGGTCCACCTGAAATACGCCAACGCAACCGAACTGGCAAAATCGGCGCAACACCGGCGCGAGGTGGCGGACCAACCCGGCACCGGCAACCCCGGCCCTGCCTGGCTCAATCCAGGCGCCGACGCACGCCGGTTCTTCAAGCAGCTTGAGGCCCTGCCGGAACTGCCTTGGGAAGAGGCCGAGCCGCGCGCCTATGCCGAGATCTCGGTCGAGCCGGTCCGCGAAGAGCAACGCGGCGTCGTCCGGGCACGGCGTGACACGCCGCGCATCCGCACCCGCCTGCCGGACTGGTTCTCTGGAGCGTAACTATTGCGCGGTCCAACCACCATCGACAGGAATCGCGGCGCCCGTCAGGTTGTGCGCCACCGGTGAGCAGAGCCATACCGCCAGCGCGCCGATCTCGGTCGGATCCGATGCGCGCAGAGAGGGCTGCTTTTCCTTCATCATGTCCGCCATGGCGGTGTCTCGATCCGTACCCAGCGCCGCCATGCGCGCCTCGATCTGCGGTTCGAGGATTGCGGTATCGGTCCAGCCCGGGCAGATGCAATTGACCGTCACCGCGCCCTTTGCCCGATTTCCCCTCGAGGTATATTCAAGCGCCGCAACCTTGCTCAGCCCGATCAACCCATGTTTGGCCGCCACATAGGGCGCCTTCTGCTTGGAAGCGACCAGCCCATGCACCGAGGCGATGTTGATCACCCGGCCATAGCCACGCTCGGCCATCGCCGGCAAGGCGGCCTGCATGGTGTAGAAGGCAGCGCTCAGGTTGATGGCGAGAATCGCCTCCCATGTTGTGCCGGGCATGTCCGACAGCCAGGCGGTATGCTGGATGCCTGCGTTGTTCACCAGAATGTCGGCGCCACCCCAATGGGCGACCTCCTGCATCATGGCACCAATCTGGTCAGGGTCGCGCAGATCACCGGCAAAGAACCGCGCCTCGGGCGCGCCTCTTTCCAGCAATCCAGCGCAGGCGGTTTCAGCCTGTGTCGCATCAGCCAACCCGTGCACCGCGATCCGCGCGCCCGCCGCGGCCAGCGCTTCGGCAATTGCCAGACCGATCCCCTGGACCGATCCGGTGACCAGTGCTGTTTTCCCGCGCAGATCTGTCATTTCTCTTCTACCAGCATCCGGCGCAGCTCGGTCTTGAGCACTTTGCCATAGTTGTTCTTGGGCAGCTCATCGAGCCAGCGATAGTGTTTTGGCCGCTTGAACCGGGCGATATTCTCGACGCACAGACGGTCGAGCGCCTCGGCCGTCGCGGAACCGACGACAAAGGCCACCACCTCCTCGCCCCATTCCGGATGCGTCCGGCCCACCACTGATGCCTCGCGCACCTCGGGATGGGTCAACAAGACCTCCTCGACCTCGCGAGGATAGATGTTGGAGCCGCCCGAGATGATCATGTCCTTGGAACGGTCCTGAAGGGTCACGTAGCCGTCCGCATCCATAAAACCCATATCGCCGGTCATCAGCCAGCCGTCACGTATCGTCTTGGCGGTGGCTTCGGGATTGCGCCAATAGCCGGGCATCACAACGTCGCCGCGCACCATGATCTCGCCATGTGTTCCGGCCGACAGCGGCCTGCCCTCGGCGTCGCCGATACGCACCTCGACCGGGCCTTGCGCGCGGCCGACACTGGCGAGTCGCTCACGCCAGCGTGGGTGAGAGCGGTCCGCCACATCATGGCGCGAAAGTGCCGTGATCCCCATGGGGCATTCGCCCTGTCCATAGATCTGGACAAAGATCGGACCGAATTGATCAACCGCCTCGATAATGTCCGAGAGGTACATTGGCCCACCGGCATAGACCACGGTACGCAGCCCCGTCCCGGTCTGGCCGGTGGCACGGGCGACCTCGGTCATCCGTTTGACCATGGTGGGCGCGGCAAACATCTGCACCCGCTCGAAATGCCGGGCAAGGTCAAAGATCTCCTGAGGCTCGAAACCACCCGAAACCGGGCAGACGTGGCGAGCCCCCCTCAGCACGTGGATCATGTTGTAGAGCCCGGCGCCGTGGCTCATCGGCGCGGCGTAAAGGATTGCGTCCTCGGCCTCCACCACGTCCACCGGATAGGCGAGCGAGACGGCCATGAGCATCCGGTGGGTGATCATCACGCCCTTGGGTTTGCCGGTGGTGCCCGAAGTGTAGAAAAGCCAAGCCAGATCGGTCGGATCGCGTTGCGCGGGTTCCGCAATGGGGTCGGCCTCGAGTACCGCCGCGAACTCTCTGGACTCGGTATCGATGATCCGCCCCCGCGCTCCGGCCTCGGCCAGCGCGAGGCCGAGCTCCGGCGAGGCGAAGGTGATCGTGGTGTCGGAATCGTCCAGAATGAACGCCGCCTCGCGCCCGTGCAGCTTGGCATTGATGGGAACAGCGGCCGCACCGGCATACCAGATGCCGTATTGCACGATCAGGTAATCCGGGCTGTTCTTCATGAAGATCGCGACCCGATCTCCGGATTGCACCCCCTGCGCCACCAACCAACCAGCCACCGATGCCGCGCGGGCATGAAAGCCCGCGTAATCGGCAACCGCCTCGCGGCCCCGGAACAGCGCCGGCCGTGGGCCGTTCAGCTGGGCCTGACGTGCCAGCCAAAGGCCGATGTTCATGCCTTTACCCCTTCGAGGATCGAGGCATAGTTGGCTACGCCCGATCCGCCCATGTTGAACACCAACCCCAATTCGGCGCCCGGGTGCTGCATGGCATCCGCCTGTCCGATGACCTGCCGGGCCACCAGCGTGTGCATCGAAACGCCGGTGGCGCCGACCGGATGCCCCTTGGCCTTGAGGCCGCCCGACAGGTTCACCGGCAACCGGCCGCCGCGATGTACCACGCCACCGTCCAGAACGTCGGCCGCGCGGCCATGCACGGCCAGCCCCATCGCCTCGTAGATCAGCAACTCGGCAATGGTGAAGCAGTCATGCACCTCGGCCACATCGAGATCCCCGACCGAGATACCGGCCCGGGCATAGGCCGCGTGAATGGCCTTGCGCGGCCCCTCAAAGGCCAGCAGATCGCGCCGGGACATCGGCAAGATGTCGTTGACCTGCGCCACCGCCCGCATTCGCACCGCCTTGGCCACGTCGCCCAAAAGATCCTCGGCCACCAGCACCAGTGCCGCTGCCCCGTCGGACACCAGCGAACAGTCGGTTTTCTTCAGCGGCGCCGCGATGACGGGGTTGCGGTCCGAGACCTCAGCGCAGAACTCCTCGTCAAACGGTTTCTGCAACTGCGCCAACGGGTTGTTCACCGAATTGCCGTGGTTCTTAGCGGCGATTCGGGCCAGCGCCCGGCCCTGGTCGCCGTAGCGGTTGAAATAGGCTTGCGCGAACATCGCAAATACGCCCGGAAAGGACAGGCCCGCCTCTTCCTTTTGATAGGCGGCATGGCCCAGGGCGGCGGCCACCTCGGCGGTGGGCAGGTGGGTCATCTTCTCCACCCCGATCACCAACGCCACACGCGCCTCGCCCGACAGGATCGCCTGGCGGGCCGCAAAGACCGCCGCGGACCCCGAGGCACAGGCATTCTCAAGCCGCGTTGCCGGCTTGTATCGCAGTGCCGGGTCGATGCTCATCGCCAGCGACGCCGGGAACCCATCCGGCACCAGCCCGCCGTTGAAATGCCCGATCCAGACGCCGTCGACAGCCTCGGCCCCGATACCCGCATCGCTCAGAGCCTCGCGGCCCGCGGCGGTGATCATGTCCTCCAGCGACATATCCGTCAGCTTTCCGAACTTGGTATGTCCCCAGCCAGCAATGTAAACCATGGTTCTCTCCCCCAAAGATCTGCGTCAAATCCTGCCAAGACACAGCTTTCGCTTCAATTCCGTAGAAATACCCGCCACGATGCCGTAATGAGTGACCCCGCCTTCGAATATGCCCCCATCGGGCTAGTGGAACTGGAGAACCGCATCATTCGGCGGTGCAACCTGCATTTCGCCTCGATGTTCGGCGGCAACGAGGGTGACTATCGCGACATGCCACTGCTAAACCTCTATCCCAGCCACGAGGATTTCGAACGTATCGGCAAGCGTGGCCTGCAAGCCATGCTGGAGACAGGGTATTACACGGACGAACGGATCATGCGGCGGCGCAGCGGCGATTTGTTCTGGTGCCGGGCACGTGGCAAGTCACTGACACCGGAAGACCCGTTTCGCCATGGCATATGGAGCTTTGCCGATATCTCGGAAGAACGTCGCGTGATCGAGTTGACACCACGCGAACGTGATGTGGCGCTGCTGACCTGCCGTGGCCTCTCCGCCAAAGAAGTCGGGGCGGAGCTTGGGCTGAGCTATCGAACGATCGAAGCGCACCGCGCGCGTCTGCTTGAGAAATTCGGCGCCCGCAAGCTGCCGGAACTTGTGGCTAAACTGTCCGGTATGCCGCTTTGATCTCGTTTCCCCTCGCAAAATACCCGCACCGCTCCCATCTTTGCATTCGATACGGCGCTTTTCATGGGCAGTCGCTTGGCCTATAACGCCGCGTAATACACGGAGCCCGGTCATCAACAACGGGCCCAGGGGAACCGTCGAGGATACTCATGACAGACACCAGACACGAAGCGGACGTGGCATTCATCAAGGCACTGGCCGAACTGCTGCGGGAAAACGACCTGACCGAGTTGCAGGTAAAACGCGAGTATGGCGAGGACGACAGCCTGAACGTGCGCGTAAGCCGAGTGTCACCGGCGCTGGCCGCCGCACCGATCCAAATGGCTGTTCCCGCCGCCCCCGTCGCCGCAGCGGCGGCACCGGCAGCGCCCACCGCCGCACCCGCAGCAATCGAGGATCCTGCCGCCCATCCCGGAGCAGTGACCTCGCCCATGGTCGGGACGATCTATCTCCAGGCTGAACCGGGCGCGGCGCCCTTTGTATCTGTTGGTGCCAGCGTCTCCGAAGGCGATACGCTGCTGATCGTCGAAGCGATGAAGACCATGAACCACATCCATGCCCCGCGCGCCGGGACCGTCAAACGCATCCTGGTGGGTGACGGCGACGCCGTGGAATTCGGCACCCCGCTGGTCATCATCGAATAAGGGACAATCCATGTTCGACAAGATCCTGATTGCGAACCGAGGCGAGATCGCCCTGCGTGTGATCCGTGCCGCCCGCGAGATGGGGATCGCCACGGTTGCCGTCCATTCAACCGCCGACAGCGACGCCATGCATGTGCGCATGGCAGACGAGTCGGTCTGCATTGGCCCGGCGCCCAGCCCCCAGAGCTATCTTTCGGTTCCCGCGATCATCTCGGCCTGCGAAATCACCGGGGCACAGGCGATCCATCCCGGATACGGGTTTCTGTCCGAAAACGCTGGTTTCGTGCAGATCGTAGAAGATCACGGCATCACCTTCATCGGCCCCTCGGCAGAGCATATCCGCATCATGGGGGACAAGATCACGGCCAAGGAAACCGCCAAGGAGCTTGGCATTCCCGTGGTCCCGGGATCGGAGGGCGGAGTTCCCGATCTGGCCGCAGCCAAGCGGGTCGGCGAGAGCATCGGCTATCCTGTGATCATCAAGGCCACCGCTGGCGGCGGCGGCCGGGGCATGAAGGTCGCCCGCGATGAAAAGGAGATGGAGCGCGCCTTTACCACCGCCCGGGCCGAGGCCAAGGCCGCCTTTGGCAATGACGAGGTCTATATCGAGAAATACCTGACCACGCCGCGCCATATCGAGATCCAGGTCTTTGGCGATGGCAAGGGCAATGCGGTGCATCTGGGCGAGCGCGACTGCTCGCTGCAACGTCGACACCAGAAAGTGTTCGAAGAAGCCCCCGGTCCCTGCATCTCACCGGAAGAGCGCGCCCGGATCGGCAAGATCTGCGCCGATGCGGTGGCCAAGATCAACTATATCGGCGCCGGCACCGTGGAATTCCTCTACGAGAATGGCGAATTCTACTTCATCGAGATGAACACCCGCCTTCAGGTGGAGCACCCGGTGACCGAAGGCATCTTTGGCGTCGATCTTGTACGCGAACAGATCCGCATCGCCGCCGGGCTGCCGATGTCCTTTACCCAGGACGACCTGCAGATCACCGGCCACGCGATCGAAGTGCGGATCAACGCCGAGAAACTACCGAACTTCTCCCCCTGTCCCGGCAAGATCACCGCCTACCACACCCCCGGTGGCCTGGGCGTGCGGATGGATTCGGCTCTCTACAACGGCTATTCGATCCCGCCCTACTACGACTCGCTCATTGCCAAGTTGATCGTGCACGGGCGCGACCGGAGCGAGGCGCTGGCTCGACTGCATCGGGCCCTTGGTGAATTGATCGTGGATGGTATCGACACGACAATTCCCCTGTTTCACGCCCTTCTGAAAGAGCCGGACATCCACAACGGCAATTACAATATCCACTGGCTGGAGCGCTGGCTTGCCGCGAACCTGCCCGATTGATCAGACGAGCCGGGCACATCGCCCGGCTTTCTCCGGCCAAGAGGGACCGATGTGACCCTCTCGCCCGAGCTTTTGCTCCACGGGTATTCCATCGGTATCTTTCCGATGGCCGAACATCGCAACGACCCGGAGGTGTTCTGGGTGGACCCGCTTCGCCGCGGGATTTTTCCGCTGGATGGGTTCCACCTGTCTCGCAGCCTTGTTCGACGGATCCGGCGGGGCGAATACCATGTGACGTTCGACCATGATTTTGCGGGTGTTCTGCAAGGCTGCGCAGACAGGGCAGAGACGTGGATCAACCCAGAGATCAGCGACAGCTACCAGGCGCTGCATCGCTTGGGACACGCCCATTCGGTAGAAGTCTGGCAAGGCTCCACACTGGCGGGCGGCGTTTACGGCGTGGTCCTCGGCGCCGCCTTTTTCGGCGAAAGCATGTTTTCGCGCCGCACCGATGCCTCGAAGGTCGCGTTGGTCTATCTGATCGACCGCTTGCGTCAAACCGGGTTCCAGCTTTTTGATACGCAGTTTCTGACCGCACATCTTGCCTCTCTGGGGGCGGTGGCGATCACACGAGCAGAGTACCGGCGCCGTTTGGAAAAAGCCCTGAACGGATCTGCGGACATAGCCGCGAGTGTTGATCAGCGCCCTCAGGATGTCATACAGCGGATGACCCAAACGTCATAACGCGAATGGTCCAGCGCGCTGAGCGCGGGTGAGGATGCGACCATCCACCCATCGAAAATCGCCTGCCGCTGGTCCCTCTCCCATATGGTCAGATAGGCAAAGGCGTCGCCGGTCGGGTTCTCTATCGGGTACCGGCAATCCCCCAATGCGACGTCCAAACCATAGATTTCCGCTGTAGACCCGTTCGTTACCCGAAAATCCTGTGTCTGCCCGCTCACCTTGTCGAGGCCGCGCAGGATCGCGCCGGTCCCCGAGGTGACCGCCTCATCCGCCGAAACCGACCCGGCGATCAGGCCCAGGATCAGCAGGCCGCGTCGGATCACTGGCTGTCGCTCCCGTCACCGGCCACGAACTTGACCAGCAGAGAGATCAGGCTGACGGCGCCCTGCGTATCCTCGACCGCGTCGCCGGGTTCGAAATAGAAAGCCGAGCCTCCGGGCATGATTTCCAGGAAGTTGCCGCCCAGTAGCCCTTCGGAGGAGATTACAGCCGCACTGTCATCGGGTATCTGGATGCCCTCGGCCACCGTGAACCGGGTATCCGCGCGATAGCTTTCGGGGTTGAGATCGACGCCCGTCACCGTCCCGATCTTGACGCCGGCAAGCCGGACATCGGTCCCTACCGTCACCCCTTCGAGCGAGCGAAACGAGGCGTTCAACTCATATCCGCCGGTACCGCGCGACAGGCCGGTGGCCTGACCAGCATAAACCGCAAAGGAGATCGCCGCGGCAAGAACCGCGCCGCCGACCAGGACTTCTGTCATGTTGTGGCTGGACATACAGGCCTCGCTTACTCCGGGCTCCAGGCCTCGTAATCCCGGCGATCAGCCGGTTTGTCACGTCGCAACGACCCTGCCGGTGCATAGGCCAGCGGCGTTCCCGTCAGGTTCTCCTGGTGCGGCTTTTCCCAGGCCTTGTGCTTGAGCGGCCGTTTGGTTGGCGGCTCGTCCCAGGTCCGGTGCAGCCAGCCGTGCCATTCCGGGTCGATCCGGCTGGCCTCGGCCTCGCCATTGAACATGACCCAACGCTGGCTGTCGTCGGCATTGGTGTAGAACACGTTGCCTCGTGAATCCTCACCCACCTTCTTGCCCTTGCGGGCAGTGTAAAGCTGAGTGTTGAGCGTCGACCCGTTCCACCAGGTCACGGCGCGCAGCAGGGTGTTCAGGATTCCCATCGGTGCCTCCGGCAATTTCTATTGTGCAGATATGGCGCATGCGCGCGCGAAGGTCCAGAGCCCTCGCCCGTGACAGGCGCGCGCATCCCTAATGTGGCGCAAGCGCCGTTACCTCGATCTCGATCCGGTACTTTGGGTCGATCAGCCCGCATTCAATCATCGTGGCGGCGGGCGGATTAGTGCCGAATGCCTCCCGCAGAACCGGCCAGCAGGGTTCGAACTCGTGCCGGTCGGACAGATAGTAGGTGACCCGAACCACATCGGCCAACGAGGCACCCGCCTTTTCCAAGGCCGCCAATATCGTTGCCAAGGCGGAGCGGGCCTGTTCGACCACGCCCTCGCCCTGCCCTACCGTTCCCGCCACATGAACGAACCCGCCTGCAACCACGGCACGGCAATAGCCGATCTTGGCTTCGAACTCACCACCAGATGAAATGCGTTTGATGCTCAACGCTGACCCTTCCCTTTTTGCATGGTCCGCCACCTGTCTTTCCTCTTGCCCAAAATATCCCGGGGGAGTCGCCCGGAACGGGCGGCGGGGGCAGAGCCCCCTACCTCTTGGCTGCAATGGAAAACGGCGCAGAAATCGCCGCGCCGCTTCACAAGTCAGAACGCGAACCTCAGCCTGCTGTGGCCGAGCCCTTTTCGCTCTCGGTGTAAATCAACAGCGGCTGCGCCTCGGTCGTTACAGCCTCTTCGTTTACAACAACCTTGGTCACATTCGACATGCTGGGCAGTTCGAACATGGTGTCGAGCAGGATGTCTTCCATGATCGAGCGGAGGCCACGTGCACCGGTCTTGCGCTCGATCGCGCGCTTTGCGATCGCCTTGAGCGCATCATCGGTAAAGTCCAGCTCGGTATCCTCGAGCTCGAACAGACGCTGGTACTGTTTGACCAGCGCATTCTTCGGCTTGGTAAGGATGGTGACCAGGGCGTCCTCATCCAGGTCTTCCAGCGTCGCCAGAACCGGAAGGCGGCCCACAAACTCGGGAATCAGGCCGAATTTCAGCAGATCCTCGGGCTCCAGCTCCTTGAACAGCTCGCCCACGCCGCGGTCGTCATTCGACCGCACGTCGGCGCCAAAGCCCATGGCGCTGCCCTTGCCGCGCTGTGCAATGATCTTGTCCAGACCAGCGAAGGCACCACCACAGATGAACAGGATGTTCGTGGTGTCCACCTGCAGGAACTCCTGCTGGGGATGCTTGCGTCCACCCTGCGGCGGGACGCTGGCCACGGTGCCTTCCATCAATTTCAATAGCGCCTGCTGCACGCCCTCGCCCGACACGTCACGGGTGATCGAGGGGTTCTCGGACTTGCGGGTGATCTTGTCGACCTCGTCGATATAGACGATGCCACGCTGCGCGCGTTCGACATTGTATTCGCTTGCCTGCAACAGCTTGAGGATGATGTTCTCAACGTCTTCGCCGACATAGCCCGCTTCGGTCAGCGTGGTCGCGTCCGCCATGGTGAACGGCACATCGAGAATACGCGCCAATGTCTGAGCCAATAGCGTCTTTCCGCAACCGGTCGGACCGATCAACAGGATGTTTGATTTCGAAAGCTCAATATCATTCCCGGCCTTCTGCGAATGATTAAGGCGTTTGTAATGGTTGTGCACAGCGACCGAGAGTACTCTCTTGGCCGTGGCTTGCCCGATCACATAATCGTCCAGCACGTCGCAGATATCGCGCGGCGTGGGAACGCCATCCGAGGATTTCAGCCCGCTGCTTTTTGTCTCTTCACGGATGATGTCCATGCAGAGTTCGACACATTCATCACAGATGAACACTGTCGGGCCTGCGATCAGCTTGCGAACCTCGTGCTGGCTTTTGCCGCAGAAGCTGCAGTAGAGCGTGTTCTTGCTATCACCGCCTGAGTTCGTTGCCATGATCACCCTTTCCGGCTTCGTCTCGGCACCCCGCCCCGGAAACCGGGAAGCCGCCTGTTCGTAGAGATTAGGCCAGCACGGTGGCCGCCACAATGTCAAAAAGCCCTAACCGCCAACCGCACGGTCAGGAACGGTGCGCTATGCTTCTTCGCCCATTTTTCCGCGGCTTTCGACGATTTCGTCGATATGGCCCCATTCCTTAGCCTCTTCCGGTGACATGAAGTTGTCGCGGTCCAGAGCCCTTTCGATCGCCTTTTTGCTTTGCCCGGTGTGCTTGACATAAATGTCATAGAGCCGGTCCTTAAGCTTTTGTGTCTCAGCGGCGTGGATCATAATGTCGCTCGCCTGCCCCTGATACCCGCCCGAGGGCTGGTGCACCATGATGCGGCTATTGGGCAACGAGAAACGCATGCCTTTTTCCCCGCCGGCCAGCAGGACCGAACCCATCGAGGCCGCTTGGCCGATGACAAGGGTCGAACATTTTGGGCGGATATACTGCATAGTGTCGTAGATCGACAGCCCGCTGGTCACCACGCCACCTGGGCTGTTAATATAGATCGAGATTTCTTTTTTCGGGTTCTCGGCCTCAAGGTGCAATAGCTGGGCCACGATAAGATGGCTCATCCCGTCATGAATTGGGCCGTTGATGAAGATAATCCGCTCCTTGAGAAGGCGCGAGAAGATATCGTAGGCCCTTTCGCCCCGGCTGGTCTGTTCCACGACCATGGGGACAAGCGTGTTGGTGAAGGTATGAACTGGATCGAACATTCGGGACCTGCCTGCTTTCTTGCGATGGATCGGGACAATACCCCGACGGGATTACCCGAGTCTTAGTGTCGCCGTGGGGGGGCCGCAAGGGCCGCCAGACGATTTACTTGGGTTCCGAGGTCATGCCAGGAATGGCGCAAACGGGTTACAGAGCGGCGTATGTTGACCGATAGGCCCGGGCACAGCACTGTAGAAGTAGGCGCCCGCGACTGGGCGCGGATACATTCCCGGTCCCTTCCACTCCGCATCATGACCCGAGACCAATTCGTACAAAAAGGCGCATCCGCCACCTTGGCCCTGTCCTATGACGGGCCGCCGCAGAATTTTCGATTCCTGCTGTTGCCGAAGGCGACCATGCTTGCTGTTGCGGCAGCGATCGAGCCGTTACGGATCGCCAACCAACTGACAAAGCAGACGCTTTATACTTGGCACACGATGACGGAGAACGGGGCGCCGGTGACCTGCTCAAACGGGTTGCGGATCACCCCAGACCAAGCCCTGGCCCCACTTCCCAGCGACGCGTTCGGCTTTGTCTGCGCCGGTGTCGAGCCGGAAAAGACATGCTCACCGGCGGTTCTGGGCTGGCTTCGGCGCGAACATCGCCACGGCCGGTCGTTGGGAGGCATCTGCACCGGCGCGTTTGCTCTGGCCCGCGCCGGTTTGTTGGACGGGCGGAGATTTACACTCCACTGGGAAAACCAACCGGGGTTTATCGAAACGTTCCCGTCGCTTACCCCCAGCCCGAACATCTATGAGCTGGACGGGCGTATCACCACATGCGGCGGCGGCAACACAGCCATCGACATGATGCTGGCGCTGATCGAAAAACAGCATGGCGCCAACCTGGCCATCATGGTTGCCGACATGTGCATTCACATGCGATCCGGCAGCAAGTCACCCCAGCGCGCGGCCCATTCCGTGGCAATCGGAAGCCGCAACAAGGCCTTGATCAAGGCAATCGAGTTGATGGAAGCGGAACTGGAAGAGCCACTCACAAATGACGACATGTGCAGCCGCCTTGACATCTCCCGTCGACAACTGGAACGATTGTTCAAACGTTATCTCGGACAAGGGCCGATGGCGTTCTATCTGGAACTCCGGATATCCCGCGCCTTTACCTATTTGAACGAGACCAACATGACGGTCGCCGAAATTGCGGCTGCCACCGGGTTCTCCAACACCAGTCACCTGTCACGCCAATTTCGCGCACGCTATGGCACATCGCCCCATTCGTTCCGCAAGGCGTGGTCCTGAACGGACCACGCCCTGTGACTTGGTTCAGCCGAACATGTCCGAGGTGATGCCGGCATACCAGCCGATGCTCTCCTCAAAGGTCGCCTGGCGCAACTCGGCGCTTTCTCCGGTGGCGCTTATGAACCCGTCGACCTTGGCGATCTTTTCCTCGGTCGCCTCGTAAGTCGCGCCGACCTTGACGCCGTCATTGGTGCCAATGAGCGACCAGCAGGTGTTCGAGAACTTGGCTGGAAACATCTTGGAGTCGGTCAACGCAGCGCGCACCGCCATTGCGGCCACTTTTGCCTGGCTGTTTGCGGAGAAGCCCGATTTCGGCATGTCCCCTTGCGCGCAGGCGTCGCCCAGGACGTGGATATTCTCGTCCACCCGGCTTTGCATCGTGCGCCCGTCGACCGGCGCCCAGTTACCATCGTTGATTCCCGCCAATTCACAGATGCGCCCGGCCTTCTGCGCGGGGATGACGTTGCAGGCGTCAACCTTGGTCACTTCACCATCGATAGTCACCGTCATTGCCTCAGGATCGACCGAGACATTGTTGCCGCCGAACTCTGGTCCGATCCAGTCGACCATACCGTCGTAATGCAGCCCCCACCCTTCCTGGAACAACGCCATTTTCGAAAACTTATCCTTGGGATCAGCGACAATGATCTTGGCCGTCGGGTTTCTTTCTTTCAGAACATGGGCGATCATCGAGACCCGCTCATAGGGGCCGGGCGGGCAACGATAGGGGTTCGGCGGTGCCACCATGGCAAAGACCCCGCCTTCGGGCATCGCTTCGATCTGTGCTTTGAGCAGCTCGGATTGCGACCCCGCTTTATAGGCATGGGGCATCTTGTTCTGCGCCGAGACATCCCAGCCCTCGACGGAACCGCCCACAAAGTCGATGCCAGGGCTGAGGATCAGCCGATCATATGGCAGCACGCCGCCGCCTGCCAAGCTGACCGTGCGGGCGTCGCGGTCTATGCCGACGGCCCAGTCGTGAACCACGTTGATCCCGTACTCACTGGCCAGTTTGCCATAGGAATGTGCGATGCTGGAAAGCTCTCTGAAACCGCCGATGTAGAGGTTCGAGAAAAAGCAGGTGTAGTAGCTGCGGGTTGGCTCCACCAGGGTGACGTCGATAGCCCCTGCCGCGCCCTTGGCAATATAGCGGGCCGCAGTCGCCCCACCGGCACCACCGCCGATGACAACCACGCGGGGTTTCCCAGCCCCCAGGACGACGGGAGCTTGCAACGCCGCCGCTGCAGCGACCCCTGTTCCTATGAAACTGCGTCTATTGAACTTCATGACTACCTCCTCCAAAAAAACTTCGCCAGAGGGCTACTCCAGCGCTCCGAAATATGCGGCGAGCGCCGCAATCTCGTCATCGGCGAGCCTGCCCGCCATCATCTGCATGACCGGGTGGGGTCTGATCTTCTGCTTGTAGGCGTGCATGGCCAGCACGAAATCCTCTGCCAGCCATCCCGTGATGACTGGAATTCCGTCATAATCCCCGTCGAGTTGATGGCAGGTGGTGCATTCGGTCGACAGGTACTCGCCGTACTCCGGATCGCCCACCATCGCCAACACTTCGGGAGGCAGTTCAACCTCCTGTTTAAGGGCGGTCGGCGCCGCTTCGGGAATGTTCTGGGGATTGGCCGAGAAGCTGCGGAGATAGGCCAGCACATCTCCCCGGTCCTTTGGATCACTCAGCCCCGCGAATTCCATGTTGGTGCCGGAAACAAGTGTCTTGGGGTTGGTCAAATAGGCATCGAGATGTTCGAGGTCCCAGACCATTCCGTCGCGGCGGGCGCGCAGGATACCTTGCGAATAGTCGAAATCGTCAAACTGGGCGACCTTTCGGTCGAAAATCCCGTTCAGATGCGGCCCGGTCCCGTGCGATGCGCCCTCTCCAACCTGGTGGCATTGCGCGCAAACCTGAAAAACCTCGGCTCCACGCGCGGCGTCACCGATTTGCAGAGCCGTTTCATCGGACCAGGCCGCGCTTGAAAGCGCGGCCCAGATCACCATTATCCCCCCCGCGTAGCGCATGGCACTACTGGAAGCTCTTCAGATAGGCGATGACCGCCTCGATATCTTCGTCCTTCTTGAGACCGGCAAAGGACATCTTGGTCCCCTTCATGTAGCTCTTGGGCTTTGCCAGAAAGGCGGTGAGTTCAGCGTCGGACCATACCAACCCGCCTTCTGCCGCCTCCTGCATCGCCTTGGAATACTTGAAGCCATCGACATGACCGGCTGGCGCGCCCACGATACCATTCAAGATCGGGCCTGTCTTGTTCTTGGCGTCTTCCCCGACCTGGTGACAGGCCTTGCACTTCTTGAAGACCGTCTCACCAGCCGCCGCCAGCGCAGGATCAACCTCGGTGTTTGCGACTGCTTCGGCCGCAGGCTGATCGGCAGGGGCCACAGGCGCCTTGACATCTTCACGCGACGGTTCCGGACGTGTGCGCCGGATCAGCTCCTGCACTTTCTTTGCGCGGGTTTCCTCGGGCGTCACGTCCAGCACGGCGGCGCGCATGGTGATTTCGACAGTGTCCTTGCACTCTGTCATGCACGGTTCGGCAGTCCAGAAATGTGCCTCGCTGGTCTCGCGGTCGTCAAGGATGAACCCTTCGGCATTGGGCATTTCCACGTCGAGGAGGTTCTCGTTCGACAGAACGAAATCGTCGTCCACCAGATCGTTCGAATAGAGGATATAGGCCACGATGGCATAAACCTCGTTCGGCGTCAGCGTCTGCGCGTTGCCGAACGGCATGGACCGATGCACATAGTCCCAGGTCGTCGTCAGGTACGGCCAATAGGAACCCACCGTCTTGAGCGGGTCCTCATGGTCCAGAGTATCCGCGCCACCGGCCAGCTTGGGCCAGTTGTCCACACCTTCGGCGAAGTCGCCGTGGCAGATGGCACAATAGTCCGCAAAGATGGCCTCGCCATCCTCGACCGATCCCGATCCTTCGGGCAGGCCGGTTCCGTCGGGGCTTACATCAACGTCCCAGGCGGCGATTTCCTCGGGCAGTGCCGGACGTCCCAGGCCGTAACTTCCAGCCCAGGCCGGCATGGCCAGAACCAGCGCGGCGATTGATGCGGTAAGCGTCAGCTTAGGAAACTTCGACATTTTCGGCCTCTCCGCTTGCCTTGACCCACCAGGTCTGGATCGCGTTGTTATGATAAATCGAGTTCAGTCCGCGCACTTCGCGCAGCTGCGCCTTGGTCGGCTGCACATAGCCCGACGCATCGCGCGCCCGGCTTTGCAACAGCATTTCCGAACCGTCCCAGGTGATATCCAGATAGAAACGGGTCAGCGCCTTGTCCTGTCCCGGCGCCGCCAGGCGAGCGGGCTGCCAGGTCTTGCCACCATCGACCGAGACATCGACCCCGGTGATCGCGCCCCGGCCTGACCAGGCCAGACCGGTGATCACCAGCGGACCGGGCCCATGGGTGATCGGAGATTGCGGGCTGGGTGCGGTGACAACCGATTTGGCGTCCATTACCCAGGTCCATTTGCGGCTGGTGCCATCGGCCAGCGTATCGGTATATTTCGAGGTCTCCTCGCGGCTTTCCACGGGGCCGTCCATGACCTCGATCCGGCGCAGCCACTTGACCCACATGTTGCCTTCCCAACCCGGGACGACCAGGCGAACGGGATAGCCATGCTCCTTGCGCAGTGCCTCGCCGTTAGCCTTGAACGCGATCAAGCAGTCGTCCAGCGCCTTTTCCATCGGGATGGAACGCCCATTCGAAGAGGCGTCGGCCCCCTCGACATAGACCCATTTGTCGCTCAGGTCGCCCGCGGTACTCAGGCCTGCCTCTTCCAGCAGGGTTCGCAGGGAAACGCCGGAATATTCCATGTTATGGATCATTCCATGGGTGAACTGCGCTCCGTTCAGCTGCGCACCGGCCCATTCCATGCCCGAGTTTGCCGCGCATTCACAGAAATACACGTGGTTCTCGCGCGGAAAACGCTCCAGATCGGCATAGGTAAAGATCAGCGGCTGATCGACCAGACCGTTGATCATCAGGCGGTAGTCTTCCTTCTTCAGCGCGATGGCACCCGAATGGTGCCGCTCGAACGCACAGCCCTGCGGGGTGATGGTGCCATCCAGCGCATGGATCGGGGTAAAGTTGATCGAACTTATCGTGTCAGCGGTTAGCCACTCCACGTTGCGGCGAATCACGTCGCCTTCGTATTCGATGGGCAGGCCATAGGGTGTTGCATCGACACCGTCACCAGTGGCACGCGCCCAGTCCTGTACCTCGGTGATCAGCGGATCCGGCGCCGCTGCGCGGGCCGCGCCGGCGGCCACCGCCCCTGCTCCGACCGCCGCAACGCTGGTCAGGAACTGGCGGCGCGACGCACCTTTCTTGCCAGAGCTTTCACTCATGAATGCCTCCTTTGAATGCATGCATCCCTTGGCGGGATGCAAAACGTTGGAAATCATCGGTGCGGCGGCGCGTTACGCCCCCACGACCTCGACCGATGTGTTGGGCGTGACCGAAACGGTGCCCAGTTTGCGAATGTGGTTTTCGACCACATCCCAGATCTGCGGCCCTTCGGTGCCTTCGTTGACACTGGCCCATCCTGCCACGACATAGTTCTTGGCCGGGTCGATCTTTTCCCCGGTTTTCAACAAGGTCATGTCGCTGATCCGGCTGCCTTGCGGCTTGCTGACGTCGATCCTGTAGCCCAGCCCGCCGACGCGCACCATGTCGCCGCCTTGCTGATAGTAGGGGTCTGGGTTGAACAGGTTGTCGCCCACATCCTCGAGCACCACATGCAGGAACTCGCCCGTCATCTCGGTACGATAGGCGGCGCCATAGCTCATCGAAGTGACGTTCCAGATATCCTCGCGGGTAATCTCCTGGCCCGGCAGGATCGACGGCCCCCAGCGCACGCCGGGCGACATGGCAATGTCGGCCTCGCGCTCGCTTAGCAGCGCGTCACAGATCAGGTCATCCCAGCTTCCGTTGAAGTTGCCTCGCCGGTAAAGCAGCGAGCTCTCGTCGGTCCGGCCGATGACCTCGCGCAACTGATCGATATGCGGCTCGCGCTGCGCGTTGATAAGGGCGTTCACCTGCGGATCGGGCGCGATCACGTCCGAGAAGATCGGGATCAGTTTGTGCTTGAGCCCCATCATCTGACCGTCGCGTACATCCAGATCGACGCGGCTGACGAACTTGCCGTTCGATCCGCTGGCGATCACATGGGTTTTTTCGACCACCACCGGTTCTGGCAGGGCATCATGGGTGTGGCCGCTGAGAATGACGTCGATACCGGTGACCCGGCTCGCCATTTTCTTGTCCACATCGAACCCGTTGTGGCTCAGGACCACAACGACCTCGGCCCCGTCCGCGCGGACCTCGTCGACCATGGCCTGCATGTTTTCTTCACGAATACCAAACGAGAATTCGGGGAACATCCAGCCGGGGTTGGCGATCGGCATATAGGGGAAGGCCTGGCCGATAACCGCAACCTTGACGCCGCCGCGCTCAAAGAACTTGTAGGGTTTGAACAGCTCCGACGGCTCGTCCCATTCGGCGTCAAAGATGTTCTGGCCCAGCGAGGCGAAGGGCAGGCTTTCGACCAGCTCGGTGACCCGGTCGGTGCCCAGGGTGAATTCCCAGTGAAAGGTCATCGCATCGGGTTTCAACGCGTTCATCACGTTGACCACATCCTGTCCCTCGGTGTGGAAGCAGGTGTAGGAGCCGTGCCAGGTATCGCCGCCGTCCAAGAGCAGCGCATCGGGCCGGTCGGCACGGATGGCGTTGACCACGGTGGCGACCCGGTCCATGCCCCCCACCCGGCCATAGGTGCGGGCCAGCGACGAGAAATCGTTGTAGGTTAGCGCATAGGCCGAAGCGCTACCATCCTCGATCCCGTAGAACCGGCGGAAATCAGCGCCAGTGATATGTGGCATCTGCCCTTTTGCCGCGCCGATGCCCAGGTTCACTTCGGGCTCGCGAAAGTAAATCGGCATCAACTGGGCATGAATGTCGGTGATATGGATCAACGTCAGATTGCCGAAGGTGTCGAATTCCAGAAGCTGGTCCTGGGTCAGCGCCTGCTGAGCGGCCAGACGGGACCAGTTACCAAAACCCGAAGCCCCGACAAGGGCCGAGGCTGCCATCGAAACCTGGAGGAAGTCGCGACGTGAGATCATAAGCTGATGCTTTCCGTTCTTGATCACATTAACATTAAATTCACATGTGTGAATTTGTATTTTGAACAAAGACCCCGCATCAGCAAGTGCGACACGGGGTCCTTTTCTCAGTTGCGGACTGACGGACCTTCGACCGAAAGACCATTACCGCGGCTGGCGACATAGAGTTCCAGTGCGACAAACTCGGAGCTGCCCGGCTTGAAGGTTTCCGCACGAGTATCGCGGATACATCCTTTGAAGCGGTCATGCACCGAATTCAACTTGGTGTTCTTCAGACGATAGGCCGGAAAGCCGTTGATCTGCCCCTGGCTCAGATGGTCCGCACGGATCATGTTGCCATAGTTGTCCTCATGGCAGTTCGCGCAGCTCAGTTCCAACTGGCCATAGCGGGTGTAGTACATTTCCTTGCCCTGTTCCCACGTCGCCTGAGCCGGACCGTCGATGGCGACGTTCACCGGCATTCCGCGAGATTGCAGGGAAATCAGCGCGACCATGGCGGTCATCCCGCCCGACGTGTACTTCCACGCTTCGGCGCCCATCCGATTGGTACGGCAGTCGTTGATCTGCGTTTCGAGCGTGCGCACTTCGCCTGCGGTTTCGTTCCACTTGGGATAAACCGCACGCACGCCGACCATGCTGTCCTCGACCGCATCGTGGCAAGAGGCACAGGCCTTGCCCTCGGACCCGTCGACCTTGTCCCAGACCTCGCGCGCCGCATCCACGGCTACCATGCCAGGGTTCTCGAAATCGTCCATCTCAAGCGCCTGGGTTTCGTCCGAGCGGAAACGCCAGCCGGAATAGATCTCGGGCAGCGCACCGTCGAGGTGGGCAGGCGCGGCGGTCTTGGTGACGATATTGATCTCGCCATTGATGACCAATTCGTCGTCATCGGGGCCAGCCATCACCGTCAAAGGCGCGGCCACCAATGCGGCAATCGCGGTCATTGCCTTGAATCTCATTCAAATTCCTCCCTTTGGTGGTTGGCCTCGCCCGGCCCATCCGAACCGGGCGAAAGCAACATTTGCCTTGGACCGCGGATCAGGCGATCGTGATCGGCTTGTTGTCGTTGTAGACAGAGCCGTCATCGTCGTACCAAGTGAACACGAACTCGCCCGCCTCGGGCACCGTCGCGTTGAACTCGAAATACGGGTTCGTGGAAATCGCCGGTTCCATCTTGATATCAACGACCGACTGTCCGTTGAACTCGCAAGTAAAGCGGTTGATGATCGAGCGTGGGATCACATTGCCCTGCTTGTCCTTGCGCTGGCCACTTTCCATGTTGTGGCTGATGAGGGTCTTGATCGTCACCGCCTCACCGGCAGCGGCCGATTTCGGAACCTTAACGCGGGGTTTTACACCAGATGCCATTTATCTTGTCTCCTGATTGTCCGGAAGGACGGGCTTAGCCGCCGCAGCCCCCGATGGTCACTTTTACGGTCGAGCTAGCCTTTACGAAGGAACCATCGGCCATCTTCGCGACGGCGATAACATCTTGCGTTCCGGCCAAGCGAATACGGGTCGACGCCGACTGGGTCGCAGCCAGCGGTCCAAAGTTGAACTGAGCCACGCCGGGCGTCGGGTTGCCCGCGGCAAGAACCAAAATCGAAACCGCACCCGGTGCGCTGACCTCGATCGGAACAGTGTTGCCATTCTCGGCAATCTCGGGCGCGGTCAGGGTCAGGCCACCCTCACCCATATCGGCACCGCCGGTAAACTCGGCGATCCGGTCTTCCACTGCTGCGTTCGCCCGAAACGGCAGAACCGTCAGGGCCGCTGCGCCCAAGGCCAAGCCGAGGGTATCACGACGCGTAAAGTCCATCGTATTTCTCCTTTGATACAGGCCCTGCCCCGGGGACACGGCCAATTATTCTTTCAGGGTCGCAAGAAACGCGACAACATCTTCGATCTCCTGCGCCGAGAGGAGAGGCGGCAGGTTTTCGGGCGCGGCGTCGCCTGTATAGGCATCCCCCGGGCGAACGTAGCCGTCTACCTTGTAGAAGGACGGCATCATTGAGCCCTCGAATGTCAACTTGGCGTTGGCCACGAGGCCCCGCAGTTCTGCTTCGGTCCAGCGGTCACCCGCCCCATCCAGCGACGGGCCAATTTCGCCATGGAAAGGCACATCCGCCAAGGCGCTTACCTGATGGCAGGCAACACAATTGCCGTGCTTCTTGGAACCCACGATCATAGCACCGTTCGATGCATCGCCCGGAGCGCCACTGAGCGACGACTCCACCGCACCCCCCTCGGCGAAGACGACGTCTTTGGGTGCGGTTTCACCGGCCCAGGCGGCGCCACCGATCAATGCGGCGGCCAGCGTCAGCGTTGTCAGTTTCATGTATCCTCCCTTGGCTGCCACGTTTCTGTCCACGCGGCTAATCACTCTTTGCATACCGTAGGCTACAGTACATCTTTACGCAACATCAAATTCACAAATGTGAATTGTTATTTTGTTGCATAGAACAACGCGGGAAACTAAGTAAAGTTTCCCCGGCCAGTACACCATTAGTCGCGCGATCAGCGCGTGTCGCCGTCGTTGCGTTCCTTAATCATGCGCGCATGATAGCGCTGGAAATCCTCTTCGGATTGATCAAGGTAACGCTCTTCCTTGACCCAGGTCATCATGTCCAGTGTAGTGCCAGGCGAGAACGCCCCAGGCATCACCGACACAGCCTGATCCACGGCGGACATGCTGTCGTCCAGGTCCCGCGGCAGAAAGATCATGGTCGGCGTGAACAAAACCCGCCACTTACGAGTGGCCTCTTTCTCGGTCAGCGTTTCGCCGTCTGTGTCCACGATTTCTATGTCACCGTGCAGATTGATCTGCACCGGATAGTAAGTTTCCTGAAGCAGGGCGAGAACCCGGGGATCGGGAAAGGTGTTCTCGTGCATGTCCTTGCAGTACAGGCAACCGCGCTGTTCAACCAGCAACAGCAGGCGCTTGCCTTCGGACTGCGCCTCGGCATAGTCCTCTTGCAGGTCTTTGAAGGTATCGCGCAACCACTCGGGCTTGTGCAGCCCGTCGTCCCCCATTTCGACCGCGTGCGCCGCTGCGGCAAAGCCCAGCGCCAGAATCACAGCCAGAAGTCGCCTCATCGTCTTTCTCCCTATGGAAACGGCCGCTAACCGACCGACGAAAACCCAGGCATCCAGCGAATCATCGCCTGGGCAATCCAGGTCACGCCACCGGTCGCGATCAGGATAGCAAAAAGGATCAACATCGCCCCCATTCCTTTTTCGACCCAGGCAAAGGCCGCCCGATGGTGCTGAACCCAAGCCAGAAAAGGCTTGGCGAAAAAGGCGGCAAACACAAAGGGCGCGGTCATGCCGATCCCATAGACCAAAAGAAGCAATCCACCGCGCCAGATATCGCCCATGCCACTGGCAATCATCAGGATCGAGGCCAGCGCCGGTCCGACGCAGGGGGTCCATCCGAAACCAAAGGCCAAGCCCATCAGATAGGCGCCAAACACCGTCGATGCCGATGCACTGCTTTCCAGTCGCGCCTCGCGATAGAGTAACGGAACCCGGATGACGCCAAGGAAATGCAACCCAAAGACCACCAGTATCGCTGCCGCCCCCCAGGCTAGTGTATCTAGGTAGGTCACGAACAAACGCCCCAAGGCGGTTGCGCCCATGCCCAAGGCCATGAAAACCGTCGTCACACCGGCGGCAAAGGACAAAGCTGAGACGATCAGTCGACGTTGGGCCCCCGGCTCGATTCGCCCATCGGCCCTAAGTTCCGCGATACTCAGACCGCCGAGATACGACAGGTAAAACGGTACCATCGGCAGAATGCATGGCGTAAAGAAGCTCAGCAAACCGGCGAGTAAGGCACCAAGGAACGAAATTTCCAGCATCTCACCTCCTCGTGAGAGCAGCCAAGAGTCGGAACTCTTGAATTATTCACACATTCAGATTACGTTGTGGAAAGTAAAAAGGTCAACAGGTCGCGCATGAATCCTCTACGAAATCTTATCGCATCGGTCGGTCTGATCCTTGCCGGTTCGCCGCTCTGGGCGGCGGATTTGGTCATGGTTGAGCAGCCCGGCTGCGAATGGTGCGCGCTTTGGAACAAGGAAATCGGAGAGATCTATCCGCTTTCCACCGAAGGACGCTTTGCGCCCCTCAAGCGCGTGGACCTGCGCGCCATCCCCGAGGATCTGGACCTGAACCGCAAGGTGATCTTTACGCCAACCTTTCTGATCGTCGAAGATGGGCGCGAGGTCGGGCGCATTGAAGGATACCCGGGCGAACATTTTTTCTGGCCCGTTCTCGAAAAAATGCTGATCGAGAAGACAGACTACCGGCCGCCGGGCCCAAGCAGCAGCTGAGGCGAACGGGCACCACATGTGACCTTGTTCCATGAAATAGGTGGAATGGGTCTGAAAATCGAACTAATAGGCGCCAAAAGCGCTTCCAACGGTGCAGGGATATCAAGACCCCGGCCCATTTGCCGGGAACGAGGACAGACACATGGCACTTCCGAAATTTTCGACCGACATGGCCGAGGACGAACTGGACAAGATGGTGGATAACGCCACGCTGGCGTCCAATTTTCTCAAGGCGATCAGCCACGAAGGCCGGTTGATGATCCTGTGCCATCTTGTTTCCGGCGAAAAATCCGTGACAGAACTCGAAGACCTCCTCTCTGCCCGACAGGCGGCCGTATCGCAGCAGCTGTCCCGCCTGCGCCTCGAAGGCCTGGTCGTTCCGCGCCGTGATGGCAAGGCGATCTATTATCGTTTGGCAGACGACCGTCCGCGTCGCATATTGGAAGTGGTATACGATCTGTTCTGCAACGCTGACTGACCCGGAATGACCGGCCCGCGTTCGGAATGATCGGGACCGCGGGAGGAAGACATGCTGGCTTGGATCAGTGACAGTCAGATTGTTGCGCTGGTGGGGCTCTGCGGCGGGATCGCCCTTGGGCTTGCCGCCCGTCTGGGCCGGTTCTGTACACTAGGCGCGATCGAAGACCTTCTTTATGGCGGCTCCGACGTTCGTATGCGGATGTGGCTACTGGCCATAGGCGCCTCCATCACCGGCAGCTTTGCCCTTACGGGCGCAGGCCTGATCAACCCGGCAGAGAGCTACTATCTGTCGATTAGGTGGATGCCGCTCGCATCAGTGGTGGGCGGTCTGATGTTCGGCTACGGAATGGCCCTCTCGGGCAACTGCGGATATGGGGCGATCGCCCGTCTGGGCGGTGGCGATCTCAGGGCTTTCGTGATTGTTCTGGTAATGGGGGTATTCACCTATGTCACCCTCTCCGGCCCCCTGGCCCCGATCCGGAATGCGCTGTTTCCCCAGGTCGAAGTTGCGGGGAACCTGCCCCCCGGAATTGCTCATCATGCTCACGCGCTGACTGGCCTGCCTCTCTGGGCAATCGGGACGATCGTCGGGCTGGTCATTTGTGCCGGCGCGCTGGCCTCTTCAAACCTGCGGCAAGAACCGAAGTCGATTTTCTGGTCCCTGGTCGTGGCCCTGGCCATCGTCTCCGGCTGGATCGGCACCCAATGGGTCGCCAACCATGGGTTTGACGCCGAACCGGTGGTGTCACACAGCTTCTCAGCACCCGTGGGGGAAACCATCCTCTATGCCATGACAGGCTCGGTCCGGCCCCTGTCCTTTGCGGTGGGATCGGTGACCGGAGTCTGGCTGGGCGCCTTCATCGGGTCGATGATCCGCGGCCATTTCCGCTGGGAAGCCTGCGAGGACCCTCGCGAATTGCGCCGCCAGATCATCGGCGCCGCCATCATGGGAACCGGCGCCGTGATCGCAATGGGCTGCACCGTCGGTCAAAGCCTGACGGCGTTCAGCCTGCTGTCCTTCAGCGCCCCCGTGACATTCCTCGCCATCTTTGCCGGTGCCGCTCTGGGCCTGCGCCAATTGATCGAAGGCCTCAGCCTGGCGGATTAGCTCACGGCCCTACACGCGGTCAGCTACCGGTGCAGGCACCAAACCCGGCGGCCATCGCCTTGAGAACGTCATTGTAGAGTTCAGGCCCTGGATCCAAATGCGCGCCCAAAGGGTCCAGCACCAGAATGCGCGCCTCGCTGCCTTCAACCGCTGCCTCCAGCAAGGCGGTATCGAACTGCGGCTCAGCAAATGCGCAGGCGACGCCCAATGCCTCGATATCCGCGCGCAACTCGGCCAAGCGAGCCGGGCTCGGGCTGCTGGCATCGCCCAATGACACCGTCCCCACAAGCGTCAGCCCATAGCGATGCTCGAAGTATTGAAAGGCGTCGTGCAAAGCGACAAAGGGAACCTGTTGCATTGGCGATACCAACGCGGCCACTGCCGAGGAGACCTCATCCAGCCGAAGCTGCGCGGCGGCCGCATTCTCGTGGTAAAGAGCCGCGTTTTCTGGATCGAGCTCGGCCAGTTCATCGGCCAGTAATCCAAGCCAGGCGCGCGCATTCTGAGGATCCAGCCAGGCATGCGGATCACGCCCTTCATGGTCGTGGTCGTCATGCGCCTCATGCCCGACTTCTTCATGCTCGTCTTCATGGTTGAATTCCCTGTACGGGTGCGTCTGTGTCACCTCCTGATCCAGAAGCGCAACCTGACGGCCGCCACTTGCCAAAGTCTCAAGCGGTTTGGACAACCAGGGCGTCAGATCGCCGCCGATCCAGACCACTAGATCCGCCTGCTGCAGGGCCCGCGCCTCGGACGGGCGCATCGCGTATGTATGCGGAGACACCCCCGGACGAACGATAAGCTCGGGAACGTCCAACCCCGCCATCACCTGGGCGACAAGGGAATGTACCGGAGCGATATCAGTGACCACTTTAGGGACCTCGGCCACGACGGGGACGGAAACACAGATGGCGTTGACAACAAGGAACGGACGTAGCATGGAGACCTCGACTGGCTGATTGTTATGTTATAACACTTCAGTCGAGGTTGATAATCGAGATGTTATAACATATCAACTCAAAACCTTTCGACAGGATCCAAAAATGACGGCCATCGGTTTCGAACAGCACGATCACAACCGCTGCATCGCCACTGCCCTCTCCGAGGCGGAAACCCGATGTGCCGAGCAAAAACTGCATCTGACACCGGTTCGCCGGCGGGTTTTAGAAATCCTGCTGCAACGCCACCGGGCGATGGGAGCATACGAGATACTCGACCTGCTGGCAGCCGACGGGTTGGGATCACAGCCACCAGTCGCCTACCGCGCCTTGGATTTTCTGGTCCAACACGGATTTGCACACCGGATCGAACGGATAAACGCCTACACCGCTTGCGCCCATCCAGAACAGGACCATGTCCCGGCCTTTCTGATCTGCCGGGGCTGCAAGGCCGTGGCCGAGGCGGAAACGGAATTGGAGCAAGGCCGGTTGGGTGCGGCGGCATTGGCCACCGGCTTTTCCATCGAACGGATTGTGGTCGAGGCCGAGGGCCTGTGCCCCGCCTGTCAAGAGGAGCCGGCATGACATCCCCCGTTATCGCCGCGCGGGATCTGACGATCCGCATTGAAGGGCGTGAGATCCTGCACAAGGTCTCGATGACCGTTCAACCGGCCGAAATTGTTACCATAGTCGGCCCGAACGGGTCGGGAAAATCGACGTTTCTGCGGGCTTTGATCGGCGCTGTTCCATTGGCTTCTGGCCGGGTGGAGCGGGCGCCTGGACTGCGTATCGGTTATGTCCCACAGAAACTGGCGCTCGACTCTGCCCTGCCGATCACCGTGCGACGCTTCCTGAGCTTGCCGCGCCGTATCTCCGATGATCGTGTCACCGACGCCATGTCGCGCGCAGGTGTACCCGGCCTGGAAAGCCGCCAGATGACCGACCTGTCCGGCGGGCAATTTCAACGGGTTCTGCTGGCCCGTGCCATTCTGGAGCGCCCGCAGCTGCTGCTTCTCGATGAAGCGACGCAAGGCCTTGATCAACCGGGCGCGGCTGCCTTCTATCAGCGGATCGAAGAAGTGCGCCGAGACCTGGGATGCGCGGTCGTCATGGTCAGCCACGACCTGCACGTGGTCATGGCCGCCTCTGACCGGGTACTTTGCCTTAACGGTCATATCTGCTGCGAAGGTGCGCCTGAGGTCGTTGCAGACGCACCCGAATACCGGGCGCTGTTCGGCACAGGCACCAAGGGAACGCTGGCGCTCTATCGTCACCAGCATAGCCATAGACATGACGCGGATTGCGAACATGATAACAGCCACGGAGCAGACTGATGCTGGATGATTTTATGGTTCGGGCGGCCCTGGCAGGCGTCGGCATCGGTGCCACCTCGGCCCCTTTGGGCTGCTTTGTCGTCTGGCGGCGGATGGCCTATTTCGGCGAGGCGACGGCGCACGCTGCGGTTTTGGGTGTCGCCCTGGCGCTGGCACTGTCTTCATCGGTGCTGCCAGCCGTGATCCTGGCCTCACTTGCCATGGCATCGGCGGTGACTCTCTTGCGCGGGCATGGCTATGCGATGGACACGCTGTTGGGAGTGATGGCGCACACTGCTCTGGCGGCTGGCATGGTCGCTGTTTCGTTGATCTCCGACGCGCGGCTGGACCTAATGGCGTTCCTGTTCGGAGACATCCTAGCCGTGTCCCGCAGTGACCTTCTGGTGATCTGGGGAGGCGGCGCGACTGTGCTTATCCTGATCGCTTGGCAGTGGCCTAACCTATTGATTTCAACATTAAATCCAGACCTCTCCCGAGCCGCCGGAGTGGACCCAAGGAAGGCCGAAATATGGTTAACGCTGGCTTTAGCATTGGTGGTGGCGGTGGCGATCAAGGTGGTGGGGGTACTGTTGATTGCGGCGATGCTGGTGATCCCGGCGGCGGCGGCGCGGCCTTTGGCCAAAACGCCGGAAGAGATGGCCGCGGGCGCCGCGTTGATCGGAGGTTTCTCTGCGTTATCAGGGCTTTATGCAGCGTACATTTTGGACACTCCGGCCGGGCCGAGCATCGTTTGCGCGGCCTCGCTGGTTTTTGTCGCAACCACGACGATCCGCGCGATCAGAGCCCGGAAAACACCGCGTATATAGCGCGCAACACCAAGTCACAGACAATATCTTGTTGCGCCCCATAGATGCATGGGATAGATGTTAACCACAGGTGCAACAGACGCGGCATTGCATCCAAAGACACGGACAACGGGGATCAGCCACGCACGGCCGATCCCCGTTTCTGCTTAAGGTCAAGGTAAGCCCCTGAAATCGCTGCCAGAATAGAAAAAGGCGTCAGGTGCTCAGACGCGGTCTTTGCATGCATCCCTAAGGACACGCCCTGACGCCTTGCCGAGCGAGGGCGAACCCCCGTCCGGTTTGCCGATTAACGTCCGTAAACGTTAACCCGCCCGCAAGACCCGTGTCAGAGATGACCCCTCGCCCGGCTCCGAAGACCCTGTGCGACGAACCGCCTCCCGGTAAGCCCCTGACATTGCTGCGATTTCCCTAAGGCCTCCGCTGCGCCGCCCGGCCCCCTGGCCCCTGCGTCCCGCTTCGGAAACCGAGGCTCCGTTGCGGTAAGACAAATCTGGCACCCCACCCCGGCCCCAGGCAAGAAAATAGCACCGCAGCATGAAAATTCGCCGGGGATAACATGGGGATAAGCCGTGGCAGCGCCTGTGGACAAGCCCGTGAAACCCAACCGCGCGGCAGGGTTGCGGGGGGACAGGGGTTAACGCGGGCCGCGCCCCCGGTTTCTGCACCCGCAAAGGCGATCGTACGCTGGAATCGGGCCGTTTTAACCGTTTTGTCCCAGCCTCAGACCCCTGATTGACCGTTTTGTACAGAGGAGATTCGCGATGTACATCCCCGTTTCCGAGGCCCGCGCGCAGCTGGGCCAGCTCGTCACCCGGGCACAGGACCCGCGCGCGGTGATCGTGCTGACACGCCACGGCCGCCCGGTGGCGTCGCTGGTGTCGATGCCAGAGGTGGAACGCATCTGGGACCTGGGCGATGACGCGCGCACCGGCTGGCGGCACGTGCTGGCGGGCATGCGCGGCTGGTGGCACCGCCGCCCGACGGTGCCGGGGATGGAACCAGGGCCGGACGGCAATTACGTCACCGCGCGCGAGGCGGCGATCCAGGTCCGCAAGATCCAGATGACCCGCGCCGAGGAACGCCGGATCCTGAAGGCGGGCGGGGTCGAAGGGGTGGAGGGCGGCGAGGTTGCGGGGGAGAGAAGGAAGGGGTGGTTTTGGTGAGGAGGGAGGCCCGTCCTGGAAACGGTCCAGTGGACCGTTTCAGGGCCGAACGGGCGGAGCCCCGTGACGAAGAGCGATTGCGACGGCGGAAAACAGAGCGGAGGGCCGCGCCGACCCGAGGGGTGGCGCAATCGCGCCGTCCCATGGGGGCGGGTCGGCCTGCGGCCGGGCGGTTTGTTGAGTTTGATCAACAAACCACCAATGCGACCCCTCTCGCGTCACCTCCTGCGCTTTCCGTATGCTTGTCTTTGCAAAACTTATGCTCATACTGAACCAGTATTCTTGGTGGGTTGTAATGATGAACACTCTGATTGAGTTAGCAGAAGCCACAAATGACGAAAGCGATTTGATTGACTTCAAGCGCGAGTACTCACCTCACAAGAAAGCTGCGTTTTGGGCAGAAACTGTCAAAGACATAGTAGCCTTTGCAAATACACGCGGTGGAATCTTGGTGTTTGGAGTTGAAGACGATGGTAGCCCTTCGGAAAATAACTGCGACTCCCTTTTTGATTTGGACAGCGCTTCACTCTCCGACCAAATTAGAAAGTACACTGGGTCAGAGTACTCTGGTTCGAAAGTTGTACGGGTAATCAGGTCTGAGAGAAGTTTTCCTGCAATTCTGGTAGAACCAGTATCTGTTCCACTAGTATTTGCAAAAGTCGGAACATATCAAATCGATTCGAGTACTCAAAAGACCGCTTTCAGCAAAGGGACAGTTTATTTTCGTCACGGTTCAAAAAGTGAACCTTGCACGAGAAGTGACTTGGAAGATTTTTTGAATCGAGAGTTAGGGAGAATTCGAGAAGATTGGCTCGGAAACATCCGGAAAGTAGTTGAAGCACCGATTGGATCAAAAGTAATTCTCACACACTCGACTGCATCAAACGCAGAAGTTCGCATCACAAACGATCCAGATGCGCCGGTTGTTCGCCTTCCTCGATTGAGCGATGGGTTTCCATACAAACAAGCTAAAGTGATTGAAATAGTCAACTCCAAGCTAAATCTAGATAGTCCGATCAACACTCATGATATCCAAGCAATAAAGCTTTCGGAAGCTATCAACGAAGTTCAACGACCGGAAATGGTTTCGAAACCACACGATCAGTCAAGTCCGCAATATAGTCAGACCTTCGTCGACTATATTCTTGAAAAGTTCGAAGGAAACAATGCCTTCTTCTCAGACTGTCGAGAGAAATGGAAAAACAACCATTACCCTAGATAATCTATACCAGCGAAGTCCGGTAAACTACTGACACTGAGAACAATAGGTGGGATTGGTGGGCAGGACTGCCCACCCTACGGGGTGGGTGCTCTATCGGGGGGCGTTGGCGGTTTGGCAAACAAGGCAGGCGTAGGGTGGGCAGTTTGCCCACCGCACGGGTGTACCAACCGTGGTGGGCAGGATTGCCCACCCTACGGGGGTGGGAGCTCTATCGGGGGGCGTTGGCGGCTTGGCTTGCAAGGCAGGCGTAGGCTGGGCAGCTTGCCCACCGCACGGGCGTATCAATCATGGTGGGCAGGACTGCCCACCCTACGGGGGTGGGAGATCTATCGGGGGGCGTTGGCGGTTTGGCATGCAACGCAGGTGTAGGGTGGGCAGTTTGCCCACCGCACGGGCGTATCAACCATGGTGGGCAGGACTGCCCACCCTACGGGGGTAGCCCGCGGGATGAACAGCTTCAGCTGTCCATCTTGAGGGCGGAAATGAAGGCTTCCTGCGGGATATCCACCTTGCCGAACTGGCGCATCTTCTTCTTGCCCGCCTTCTGTTTGTCCAAGAGCTTGCGTTTGCGCGTCGCGTCGCCGCCGTAGCATTTGGCGGTCACGTCCTTGCGCAGCGCCGAGAGGGTCTCGCGCGCGATGACCTTGCCGCCGATGGCCGCCTGGATCGGGATCTTGAACATGTGGCGGGGGATCAGGTCCTTGAGCTTTTCGCACATGGCCCGCCCGCGTGCCTCGGCCCGGTCGCGGTGGACCATGGTCGACAGCGCATCGACAGGCTCGTCATTCACCAGGATCGACATTTTCACCAGACTGTCCTCGCGATAGCCGGTGAGCTGGTAGTCGAAGCTGGCATAGCCCTTGGTCACCGATTTGAGCCGGTCGTAGAAGTCGAACACCACCTCGTTCAGCGGCAGGTCATAGACGACCATGGCGCGGGAGCCGGCATAGGAGAGGTCCTGCTGGATGCCGCGACGGTCCTGGCAGAGTTTCAGCACATCGCCCAGATAGTCGTCGGGGACGAGGATGGTGGCCTTGATGCGCGGTTCCTCGATATGGTCGACCTTGCTGAGGTCGGGCATGTCGGCGGGGTTGTGCAGCTCGCGCATCTCGCCGTCGCGCATGAAGACGTGGTAGACCACCGAGGGGGCGGTGGTGATCAGTTCGATATCGTATTCACGCTCAAGCCGGTCGCGGATGACCTCGAGGTGCAGAAGGCCCAGGAAGCCGCAGCGGAAACCGAAGCCGAGGGCGGCCGAGGTTTCCATTTCATAGGAGAAGGAGGCGTCGTTGAGTGCCAGTTTCTCGATGGCGTCGCGGAGGTCTTCGAACTCGGCGCTGTCCACCGGGAAGAGGCCGCAGAACACCACCGGCTGGGCGGGTTTGAAGCCGGGCAACGCCTTGTCGGTGCCGTTGCGGTCATTGGTGATGGTGTCGCCGACGCGGGTGTCGCGCACCTGCTTGATCGAGGCGGTGAGGAAGCCGATCTCGCCCGGGCCGAGTTCGTCCACCATCTGCATGGCGGGGCGGAAGACGCCGATGCGGTCGACATGGTGCAGGGTGCCGTTCGACATGAACTTGACCCGCATGCCCTTGCGCAGGATGCCGTCCATGATACGGACCAGCACGATGACGCCGAGATAGCTGTCGTACCAGCTGTCGACCAGCATCGCCTTCAGGGGCGCGTCGCGGGTGCCCTTGGGGGCGGGCAGATGCTTGACGATGGCCTCGAGAGTCTCGTGGATGCCGACACCGGTCTTGGCGGAAACCCGGATCGCGCCCGAGGCGTCGATGCCGATCACATCCTCGATCTGTTCGGCCACCCTGTCGCATTCGCTGGCAGGCAGGTCGATCTTGTTGAGGATCGGCACGATCTCGTGGTTGGCGTCGATGGCCTGATAGACGTTGGCCAGCGTCTGTGCCTCGACCCCCTGGGTGCTGTCCACCACCAAGAGCGAGCCCTCGACCGCGCGCATGGAGCGGCTGACCTCATAGGCAAAGTCGACATGGCCGGGCGTGTCGATCAGGTTCAGCACATACTGCTCGCCATTGTCGGCGGTATAGTCGATGCGGACGGTGTTGGCCTTGATGGTGATGCCCCGCTCGCGCTCGATATCCATGCTGTCGAGCAACTGTTCCTTCATGTCACGATCCTGCACCGTCCCGGTCTCCTGGATGAGCCGGTCGGCAAGGGTGGATTTGCCATGGTCGATATGGGCGACGATGGAGAAATTGCGGATATGGGCGAGGTCTGTCATGGATTGGGCATATGATGAGGAATCTTGGTTTGGTCAAGGAGAATAGAATGCGAGACCCGTCGTCGCTTGGTGACGCTATTGATCTCGCACTTGACTTGCCAGATTGGCACCGGAGGCATGTCGTCGCCAGGGCTTTTCTACGCGCCATGCCTTGCATCTTTTCTGAACCCGAACCGGATACTGAACAGGACAATCCTGTCACACAACAACATTTGCTCAACTTGTATCGCGCAGGATTACTACTTGCCGTAGCTGCGGAACTAGGCCCCGTTGCGGCCGATACTGAGAGCTTGGAAAGGCTTCGGCTACCCGGAGAAGGCGCAAGGCTTGATATCTGTATCAGCGCCAAAAACGCAGCCCGAAGCGCCGTTGTTACGACCGACTTTTCAACAGAGAGATGTAGTGAACTTTGCTTAGCAGACGCCTTTGGCGCGATAGCAAAGTATGAAAGCGAGAACGATCTCGACCTGAACATCACGTTTCGCAAGGTTGCCGGCGATGCGATGAGGGGGGACATAAGTGCGTCGTCGAACCCTGAAACCCTAAGCGTCTCGAACCCGCTATTTTCCAGCCTTGTCGTATTTCCCACCATGGATCGCATGTTCACAGGTGCTGGCTATCCCAAAATCAGTTCGGGGCGAACCGCAGGTCCGGACTTCCTCTCCACCAAGTTCTGGCATGATTGGTATTGGGGGATTCTTGCGGGCGAACCCCTCGACTGGGAACTTCAACGCCGGATCGCCCTGATCGACGATGCCATCTGGGAGGCTGGCCCGGAGGCGGTGGCACAAGAGATCGAACGGATCGAGCGGCTCTTCGATCTTGAACAGGAAATCGCTGCCCTGAAGGACATGTTGCCGCTTCGTTCGGCGCTGTCCTCGACAAGTCTGATCGGCGACAATGGCGGGCCACCTCTGGACGATGGAGTTCAGCGGGCCGTGCGTGGCGATTTCGTGCTGGTCTGGGATCAGATCGAGGACCTGGAAGCGGAGATTGCCAAACCCGAGCCATCACCCGGCAGGCTCAAGACCATCGCCAAGACGCTGTGGGACGTATCGCTCAGGATCGCGGCCTATTGTGGCGGCAAGATCGACCTGGCCTTGACCGAGGCCTCCAAGGAGGCGGGAAAGGCCGTGGTCAAATGGGGCGCGCCCATTGCAGCCGCGTCGCTGGCCTCCCAGAACGAGAGTATCCAACAGGTTGCCAAGGCAATCTGGGCTTTTGTCAAAACCCTGCCACCCGGGTGATGACACTTTCCCGTCGCCCGATCCGTGCGCGTTCTTCAACCCGAGTTTCGGGTGTCTTCTGACCAACCCCCGTAGGGTGGGCAGTTTGCCCACCGTTTCCTGACATGTCGGGTGCGGTGGGCAGGACTGCCCACCCTACGCGTGGCGCGGGGCTTGGCCGATCACTTTTTCACCGGCCATACATTCCGATTGTCGCACCCGATTGATCCGGGCGGGTTCTTTTGCCATAGTATGCGCCGAAAGACGGGGCGGCAGACCCCGCGGACAGAGCAAGAGGCCAGGAACGTGAGACGGATTTTGACGGGGGCGGTCTGTGCTGCCCTGATGGGGTTGACGGTGCCGGCGCAGGGGTTCGCGGCGACCGGCGTGATCAACGATGCCTGCCGCCAGAGCGGCCGGTCCGAGGCGACGCCGCAGCGCTGCGGCTGTATCCAGCAGGCCGCCAACAAGGCGTTGACCCGGTCGGATCGGCGCAAGGTCGCCAAGTGGTTCAAGGATCCACATCAGGCGCAGGAAGTGCGGATGTCGGACAAGAGCAGCGACGAGGCGCTGTGGCAGCGCTACAAGGCCTTTGGCGAGCTGGCGCAGGCGATCTGCCAGTAATCTGATTTTGCAGTGCAAGGCGGGCTTGAGGCCCGCCTTTTCGTTTGCTCAGCCGTTGCCGACCTGCCTGAGCGCGGGGCGCAGTTTGTCGAGCCGGATATCGGCGGTGCGGGCGTGCCCCTCCATCCCCTCGGCGCGCGAGATGGCGGCGGTGGCGCGGGCCAGATCGGGCAGCGCCTGCGGCTCGACCTGCTGCCAGGTCACGGTTTTCAGGAACTTGTGCACGCTGAGCCCGCCGGTATAGCGGGCTGCGCCCGAGGTGGGCAGCACGTGGTTGGGGCCGCTGGCTTTGTCGCCGAAGGCCACGGTGGTGAGCTCGCCCAGAAACAGCGAGCCATAGGCCGAGAGGCGGCTGCGCCACCAGCCCAGATCGGCGGCCTGCACATGCAGGTGCTCGGGCGCGTAGCGGTCGGCGGTGGCGGCCATCTCCTCGCGGTCTGCGCACAGGATCACCTCGCCCAAGGCATCCCAGGCGGCCTGGGCGCTGGAACGGTTGGGCTCGGGCAGATCGGCGACGCAGGCGGGGATATGGGCCAGAACCGCATCGGCCAGCCTCCGGTCGTCGGTGACCAACCAGACCGGCGAGTTATAGCCATGTTCGGCCTGCCCGACCAGGTCCCAGGCGACGGTGAGCGGGTCGGCGGTGGCGTCGGCGATCACCAGGCTGTCGGTGGGACCGGCGAACATGTCGATGCCCACCGGGCCAAACAGCTGGCGCTTGGCCTCGGCCACAAACTGGTTGCCCGGACCCACCAGGATATCGGCGGGCGGCGCGCCGAAGAGGCCGAAGGCCAGCGCCGCCACCCCCTGCACCCCGCCCAGCGCCAGGATGCGGTCGGCGCCCGCCAGCGACATGGCATAGAGGATCGCGGGGTGGATACCCCGCCCCGCCTGCGGCGGCGAGACGGCGGTGATCTGCGGCACGCCTGCGGCGCGAGCGGTGGTGATCGTCATCAGCGCCGAGGCGATATGAGCGTAGCGCCCGCCCGGCACATAGGCCCCGGCGGCAGACAGCGGGATCTGTTTCTGCCCTGCGATCAGGCCCGGGCGCAGCTCGGTCTGGAAATCCAGCGCCGAGGCGCGCTGGGCCTCGGCAAAGCGGCGGATGTTGTCATGGGCATAGCGGATCTGGGTCTTGAGCTCTTCGGGCACCTGTTCGCAGGCGCGCGCCACCTCATCGGGAGTAACCACGATCTCGCCGGTCCAGCCGTCGAGCCGGGCGGCATAGTGGCGGGCGGCGGCTTCGCCTTCGAGCTTGAGACGCGCCAGCATCAGTTGCACGACATCCGAGGCATCGCCTTGCGCGGCGGCGGGCAGCCCGGGGGCGGATTTCAGAATGACGATACTCATACACAATCCTTGTTATATTTGCTTGACGAAAGGTCAAACCTGATTAAGAAAAAGCAAAACTGTCGGGAGCGACCGGAATGCTCATGAAAGGCGTGACCCTGCGGGGGTTGGAAGTGTTCGAGGCGCTGGCGCGCACCGGATCGGTGGCCCAGGCCAGCGAACTGACCGGGTTGAGCCAGCCGGCGGTCAGCCAGCAGTTGAAGAACCTGGAGCAGGCGCTGGGCAGCGATCTGGTCGACCATGGCCGCAGGCCCATGCTGCTGACACCGGCCGGGCGCGCGTTTCTGCCGCGGGCCGAGACGGTGCTGAGCGAACTCAGGCTGGCGCAGAGCGAGCTGACGGTGATGGACCTGACCCATCTGAGCACGCTCAGCATGGGGTTGATCGACGATTTCGACAACGACCTGACGCCACGGCTGGCCGTCCTGTTGGCCGACAGCCTGACCAAGTGCCGGTTCAAGTTGATCACTGCCCCCAGTCATGAGATCACCGAGGCGATGAAGGCCCGGCGCCTGCATATTGCGGTGGCAGCGACCTCGGGCGAGATGCATGAGGGCGTGGTCGAATACCCGCTGGTGCGCGACCCGTTCATGATCGTGGCTCCGCGCGGGGTGATTGCAGAGGGCGGCGATACCATGGCGGTGCTGCGCACCTTGCCACTTTTGCGCTATGCGCGCGAGCAGCTGATCAGTCGCCAGATCGAGACGCAACTGGCGCGGCACAAGCTGGAATTCGAGGAGCGGTTCGAGATCGGCTCGCATCTGGCGCTGATTGCAATGGTGGCGCGGCGCGTGGGCTGGGCGGTGACAACCCCGCTGGGATACATGCGCGCGGCCCGGTTCCATGACGAGATCGACGCCTTTCCCCTGCCCTTTTCCGCCTTTGCGCGCACTATCTCGCTGTTTGCCGGATCCGACTGGGCCGACCGGGTGCCGCGCGACGTGGCGCAGACCATGCGCCGCCTGGTACAGAGCCAGATGATCGACCCGGCGGTGGCCCGGCTGCCCTGGCTGAGCGGACAGATGCGGGTCATCGACGATCAGTGATCGCGCCTGTGCCGGGGCGGGCACCTTGGCTAAAACTCGGGTCGGGATCATCGGCAGAGCCTGTCGAAACGGTCAATGCCGGACATTGAGCGCAGGCGCCCCCCGCCCGGCAAGGGGCGCGACCGAGATTGCGCAACAGGAACGGGCAGTTTTGGAAAAGCTGAATTTGGCCGCGCGCGATGGCCAGTTCGCAGCGGCAGCACTCCACACAGCCTGGCCATCTTGATGCGCCTGACGGTTACTCCGATTCAAGCCGGTGCCGGGCTATTGGCGGGGTATTTAACCCAGGCTGAGACGGAAAACGGTATTGAGATATCCTTGGTCACCGATACGGAAATGGGTTTCGCCAACGGGCTCGAACCCTTGGGCCATGTAGAACCCGATGGCGGGCGTGTTCTCGGCATTGGTGGCCAGCCAGACCGAGTGCGCGCCTTGCGCGCGGCAGGTGGCGAGCAGGGATTGCAGCAGGTCGCGGCCGATCCCCTTGCCGTGATGGCGGGGCCGCACATAGAGGGTCGAGATTTCCCAATCGGAACAGCCCGGCACCGGGGCCGGGCTGTTCTGCGTCAGGCAGGCGAAGCCGTCGATGCCTTGGGTGTTTTCCGACACGATGAATTGGTTTCGCGGATCTTCCAGGCGGTGTTCGATCTTGGGCGTTGTGAACTCGGACAGAACAAAATCAGCAAAGAAGGCGTTGATGCCCGATTTCAGATAGGTGCCGATCCAGACCTCGATGGAGAGGGCGGCGATGCTGGAAGCATCCGTAAGGGTGGCCGGGCGCAGGCTCATGTCGCGGGGCGGGTGGTCATTGCCCCAGGTGCCGCGCCAGACCGGCCGAGGCGGCCTCGATCAGATCGAGCGCACCGTCGAAATCGCGGGTGTAATAGGGGTCGGGCACATGGGTTGCGCCGGTTTCCAGCGCGAATTCCGTGAAAAGCCGCACGGGGGTTGTATTGCCCGCGGGGCGCAGTGCCTCGATCTCTGCCAGGTTTTCCGCGTCCATGCCCAGTATCAGGTCGAAGCGGGTGAAATCGCCCGCGCTGAACTGGCGCGCACGCAGGTCCGACAGGTCGATGCCGCGCGCCGCTGCCGCCGCCTGCATCGGGCCATAGGGCGGTTTGCCCACATGCCAGCCCGCGGTTCCGGCGCTGTCGGTTCGGGCATTGGGCATCAGCGCGCGGAACACCCCCTCGGCAGCGGGCGACCGGCAGATGTTGCCAAGGCAGACGAAGAGGATACGGTGGGACATGCGGGGCTCCGGTTTTGTCCCGATCCTTACGCGAAAGGCCGGGCATGGAAAAGATCGTCATACTGACCGGGGCGGGGATATCGGCCGAAAGCGGGCTGGGCACGTTCCGCGACAAGGGCGGGATCTGGACGAAATACCCGCTGGAGGACGTGGCCACGCCCGAGGGGTTTGCCCGCGATCCGGTGCTGGTGCACGAGTTCTACAACGCGCGCCGGGTGCAGGCCGCCGCAGCAGCGCCCAATGCCGCCCATCAGGCACTGGCGCGGTTGCAGCGGGACTGGCCGGGCGAGGTGGTGATCGTGACCCAGAACGTGGATGCCCTGCACGAGGCGGGCGGCGCGCGGGAGGTGATCCATATGCATGGCACGCTGGCGGGCGCGCTATGCGGGGCCTGCGGCCATCGCTGGCAGGCGCCCGAGGTGATGAACACCAAGACCCCCTGCCCCGCCTGTACCCGCCCTGCGGCGCGGCCCGACGTGGTCTGGTTCGGCGAGATGCCTTACTTCATGGATGCGATCTATGACCATCTGGCGGGCTGTTCCGTATTCGCGGCCATCGGCACCTCGGGGCAGGTCTATCCGGCGGCGGCCTTTGTACACGAGGCGATCGCGGCGGGGGCGCGGACGGTGGAGATGAATCTGGAACCCTCGGCGGTGGTATCGAGCTTTGACGAAACCCGGTTCGGCCCGGCAAGCCGGATCGTGCCCGACTGGGTCGACCGCCTGCTGGAGGGACGGGCATGAGCGGGTTCCTGATCCTGTCGGATGTCGAACTGGCCGGGCTTGGGATCACCACGGCCGAGGTGCTGACGGCGCTGGAGGCGGCGATTGCGGCACAGGCGCGCGGCGCGGTGCAGGTGGCGCCGAAATCGGCGGTGCTGCCGGGCGACGGGCGTTACGTGATGACGACGCTGGCCACGGGCGACGCGCCGGATCTGACGGTGGTCAAGTCGGTGATGGTCAGCCCGCGCAACCCGTCACGCGGGTTGCCGGGGGTCGAGGGCGTGGTGCTGGTGCAGGACAGCGAGACGGGAGAGATGCTGGCGCTGATGCAGGCGGGCTGGCTGACCGGCGTGCGTACCGCCGGGCTGAGCGCGGTGGCGGCGCGGCGGCTGGCCGCCCCGGCGGCCGAGACGATCACCTTTGTCGGCACCGGAGCGCAGGCGCGCAGCCACCTGGCGGCGTTCTGCGACCTCTTCCCGCTGCGACGCGCGGTGCTTGTGGGGCGCGGCGCGGGCAATCTGGAGCGCCTGGGCGCGCTGGCCCGGGCGCGGGGGCTGGAGGTGGAGATCGCCAGCACGCCGCAGGCGGCGCTGGCGGCGGCGGATATCGTGGTCTCTTCGGTGACGCTGGCCTATGGGATGGAACCGTTTCTGGACGCCCGCTGGCTGAAACCCGGCGCCTTTGCCGCGATCACCGATGCGGGCGTGCCCTGGCGGGCCGAAGGGATGGCGGCACTGGCGCCGCTCTACATCGACGATCAGGCGCAGGAGTTGGAGAACTCCCGCCCGATGGTCGAACCGGCTTTGGTAAGCGGCGATCTGGCGACGCTGGTGACCGGACCGGCCCTTGCGCGCGACCCGGCGGCACGCGCCGGTTTCGTGTTTCGCGGTATGGCGATCGGCGATTTTGCGATAGCGGCCCTGGCGCTGGACCGCGCCCGCGAGGCCCGGGTGGGAACCCTGGCGGACTGGCGCCCCAGGCCGGGTTCAGACCCGGCCTGACGCATGGATGAGGGCTGCAACGCAGCCTGAAGACAGGCGTGCCCGCCCCTCAGTTGCTTTTCTTTTTCATGTGGCCGTGGCCGCCATCCTGGCGCTCCAGATCGATGGGGATCTCCACCTCGATCTCGCCGGCCTTTTCGAACACCAGCGTCACTGGCACCAATGCGCCCTGTTCAAAAGGTGCCTTGATGCCCATGAACATCACGTGATCACCGCCGCGCGCCAGCGCGTGCATGCCACCGGCGGGGATCACGAAGCCTTCGGGCACATGCATCATCTGCGCGACGCCCTGGTCGTTGATCTTGTGGGTGTGCAGTTCCACCCGGGCCGACACGTCCGAGCGGGCGTCGATCAGCCGGTCGTCGGTGTCGCCGGCGTTGTGGATCATCATGAAGGCGGCGCCCGCCTTGGCATTGGCACCCGCCGAACGGGCGTAGGCGTCGTCGATGGTGATGTCCCCGGCCAACGCGGCCGAGGCAAGGATCAGGGTTGCGGCTGCCGCCAGCAGTGTGGATTTGAACGACATGGGTCTCTCTCCTTGGTCATGTCCTGATTGGTCTGATTTGGGTCGGATCAGGCCGGGACAGGCGGCGCGCGGGCCGGAACGGCAGAGAGAGTTGCGGAAATCAGGCTGGCAAGGGTGCCATCGGGCTGCGGACCCGCACCCTCGGGCAGGACAGGCAGGGCTATGGCGTCAGGCGTCAGCGCCCCCAGCAGGGCCAATGCGAAATCGGGACAGTAATGCGGCGGGGCCGCCGGCTGCCCGTCCTCGTCCATGTAGAGAATCACCGGGCCGGTGCCGGTGCAGATCTCCATCTGGCCCACTGCGGCTTTCAGGCCACGGGAATTGGCCAACCCCTGCCCGGTCAGCGCCAGCAGCGCGGCCAGGATCAGGGCGACGGATATGCGCAGACGGATCATCATTGCCGATCTGCTAGCGCGTTCCCATGGGGGAACACAAGGCGGCATCGGGCCGCTGTGACAGCTGGACGCTTGCCCCCGGATGCGGAAAACCCCGCACCGATCGGCGCGGGGTTTTCTGCAATCCAGTGGCCTGAAGTCGATCAGGCCGCGGCTTGCGCCTTGGCGATCTCTTTCTTGACCTTCAGGGCGTTGTCGGACAGGTCCTCGTCCTTGGCCTTGGCGAGGAAAGCGTCCAGACCGCCACGGTGATCGACCGAGCGCAGGGCAGCCGCCGAGATGCGCAGCTTGACGCCACGGCCCAGGGTTTCCGACTGCAACGTCACGTCGTTCAAGTTGGGCAGAAAACGACGGCGGGTCTTGTTATTTGCATGGCTGACATTGTTGCCAGTCATCGGGCCTTTTCCGGTCAGTTCGCAACGGCGCGACATGGTCTCTTCCTTCGTATCTGGTGGCGGGTATGGGATACCGGCCAAATCACAAGGGGCGCAACCCGAAGTCGCGCCCGAAAACTGGTTGGATGCGTGTAGTGGGAATCGGCTGGGTGGTCAAGACGGATGGCGCGGATTCTTTGCCCTGAATCCCTGCGCAGCCGGATCGCCTGTATGGCCCGTGCCGGACCATGCCTCCGGCGGGGATATTTTGGGCAAGAGGAAGTCATCGGTTGGCGTTCAGATAGGCCAGCATCTGCTCGGCGGCGCTGGCCGGGGTCAGGTCACCGTCGGCTGCCGCCTTGGCGAGGCGGTCCATCTCGGACCGCGCCTGGGGGCTTTCCAGCCGGGCCAGCAGGGCGTGGCGCACCTCCTGTCCGAACCAGTAGCGCGCCTGCGCGGCGCGGTTTCGGGCCCAGTGCCCCTGCGCCTTGCGCCATTGTGTAAGCGTCTGCATCTCGGTCCAGGCCTCGGCCAGCCCGTGTTCTTCGACTGCCGAGACGGTGAGCGCCTTGGGGAAGTGCTCGGGGTCCTGCGGCCGCTTGCGCAAGAGGCGCAGCGCACCGGCATAGTCGGCACAGGTTCTGGTGGCGACCGGTTTCAGCGGGCCGTCGGCCTTGTTGACCAGAATCATGTCAGCCATCTCCATGATGCCGCGCTTGACGCCTTGCAACTCATCACCGCCCGCAGGCGCCAGCAGCAGCAGGAACAGATCCGACAGTTCCGAGACCACGGTTTCGGACTGGCCGACGCCTACCGTCTCGATCAGCACCACATCGAACCCCGCCGCCTCGCACAGCGCCACCGCCTCGCGGGTGCGCCGCGCCACACCGCCCAGGTGGCTCTGGCTGGGCGACGGGCGGATAAAGGCGTTGGGCTCGCGCGAGAGGCGCTCCATCCGGGTCTTGTCGCCGAGGATCGAACCGCCCGAACGGGCCGAGCTGGGATCGACCGCCAGCACCGCGACGCGCAGCCCCTGCCCCACCAGCATCATGCCGAAGCTTTCGATGAAGGTGGACTTGCCGACACCCGGCGTGCCAGATAGCCCGATCCTGAGCGCCTGCCGCTCGGACCGGGCCAGCCGGTCGAGCAGTGCCGTCGCCTCGGCCCGGTGATCGGCACGGCGGCTTTCCACCAGCGTGATCGCCCGCGCCAACGCCCGGCGGTCGCCCGAGAGTATCCTGTCACCAAGCTGTGTGATATCCATGCCGGTCCTCGCGAATTTTGACCTGAATGGCGGAGCAGGCCCCGGTTTGTCCAGAGCCGACCCACGGGATGCGCCGGATTGTCCCTGTGCAGCGCGCCCGACTACCAGCGCTGGTGGTGCTGCTTCTTTCTGGTCTCAAATACTCAAATCCGCTACCGCGCGTCACCCGGAGCTGCCGAATGGGACTGGACCTGCCCCCGCCGCTCTGGCGATAAGGCGGCATGACACGCCTGCCCATCGACGACGCCCTGCCCGAACTGATCGCCGCCTTGCAAGGGCGGGGCCGGGCCGTGTTGCAGGCGCCGCCGGGCGCGGGCAAGACCACGCGGGTGCCGCTGGCCATGCTGGAGGCCGGGCTGACGCAGGGGCGGATCGTGATGCTCGAGCCGCGCAGGCTCGCGGCGCGCGCCGCCGCCGAGCGCATGGCTGAAACCCTGGGCGAGGCTGCGGGGCAGACCGTAGGCTACCGGATCCGCGGTGAGGCCAAGGTGTCCAAGGCGACCCGGATCGAGGTGGTGACCGAAGGCATCCTGACCCGGATGCTGCAATCGGACCCCGACCTGCCCGGGGTGGGCGCGGTGATCTTTGACGAGTTTCACGAACGCTCGCTCAATGCCGATCTGGGACTTGCACTCTGCCTCGAAGTGGCGGGCGCGCTGCGCGACGACCTGATCCTCTTGGCAATGTCGGCAACGCTCGATGCCGCGCCAGTGGCGGACCTCATGGCGGCGCCGCTGGTCACGTCCGAGGGACGCGCCTTTCCGGTCGAGACGCGCTGGCTGGACCGGCCGCTGGGCCCGCAGGCGCGGCGGGTGGAGGCACTGGTCGATCTCGTCGTTCGGGCCGAGGCCGAGACCCGCGACAGCGGCGGCGGCCTGTTGGTCTTTCTGCCCGGCGAAGGTGAAATCCGGCGCGCCGAGGCGCTGTTGTCCAAACGTCTGCCGGGGGATTGCGCGGTGAGGCCGCTGTTCGGGGCCATGCCCTTTGCCGCGCAGCGGGCGGCGCTGGCCCCAGCCACGGACGGACGCAAGGTGGTGCTCGCGACCTCGATCGCTGAAACCTCGCTGACCATTCCCGATATCCGGGTGGTGGTGGACATGGGACAGTCCCGGCGGGCGCGGTTCGATCCGGGGTCGGGCATGTCACGGCTGGTCACCGAGCGGGTGACACGCGCCGAGGCGACCCAGCGCGCGGGCCGCGCAGGGCGCGTGGCCGAGGGCGTCTGCTATCGCCTCTGGACCCGGGGCGAGGAAGGCGCGCTTGCGGCATTTCCCCCGGCCGAGATCGAGGCGGCGGATCTGGCGGGCCTCGCGCTGGAACTGGCGCTTTGGGGGGCTGAGCCCGGGGACTTGCCGTTCCTGACCCAGCCGCCTGAGGGCGCGCTTGCCGAGGCAAGCGCGCTCTTGGCGATGCTGGGCGCGCTCGACGGGCGTGGGCGGATCACCGATCATGGGCGGGTGCTGGCGGCTTTGCCGCTGCATCCGCGACTGGGCCACATGCTGGCCGTGGCCGGGCGGCAGGCAGCGCCGCTGGCGGCGCTGATGGCCGAGCGCGACCCGCTGCGCGGCGCGCCCGCCGATCTGGAACTGCGGCTGGAGGCCTTGCGGGATACGGCGCGGTTCCGGCGCGCGCGGCCCTATGAGGTGAACATGGGCGTGATCGACCGCATCCGGGGTGAGGTGAAGCGGCTGGAGCGGCAGGCCACCCCATCGGCAGAGGCGATGAGCCCGGCGGCGATGGCAGCGCTCGCCTATCCCGACCGGATCGGCCAGCGGCGCAAGGGCGAGGCGCCGCGCTTTGTCCTGTCGGGCGGCAAGGGGGCGGCGCTGGAGCCCGGCGAGGCACTGGCCGCCGCGCCCTATCTGGTGGCCATCGACACCGATGGCGACCCGCGCGAGGCGCGCATCCGCATGGCCGTGCGGATCGGCGAGGGTGAGCTGCGCGACCTCTTCGGAGGTCAGATCGCCACCCTGGACACCTGCGACTGGTCGCGGCGCGATCGCCGGGTGGTCGCACGGCAACAGGAGCGGCTGGGCGCGATCACCCTGAGCGACCGGATCTGGAAGGATGTGCCGCCCGAGGCCGTCGCCCGCGCGATGCTGGAGGGCGTGCGCGACCTCGGCCTGCGGCTGGACGGTGCCGCCGCCCGGCTGGCACGGCGGGTGGAACTGGTGCGCGCCGAGGGCGCCGAGTTGCCGGATTTCTCCGAGGCTGGGCTGCTGGAAAACCTTGAGGATTGGCTTTTGCCGATGCTCTCGGGCGTGCGCAGCGCCGAGGACTGGAAACGCTTTGACCCGCTGCCAGCGCTGAAGGCACGGCTCGACTGGGGCCAGAGCCAGGAGCTGGAGACCCGCGCGCCCGGTGCCTTTGTCACACCGCTGGGACGCAAGGTGCCTATCGACTATGCCCATGAAGTGCCCGAAATCTCGGTCCGGCTGCAAGAGATGTTCGGGGTCACGGCGCATCCGGTGGTGGCGGGCGTGCCGCTGAAAATCACCCTCCTGTCACCCGCCCAGCGCCCGATCCAGATCACCCGCGACCTGCCCGGGTTCTGGGACGGATCCTACTCGGATGTGCGCAAGGACATGCGCGCGCAATACCCCAAGCATCCCTGGCCCGAAGACCCGCGCGCCGCCGATCCGACGTTGAGGGCCAAGCCGCGCGGCAGCTAGGCCGGGGGATCAGGGGGCTCTACCCCCTCTGCCCTGACGGGCCTCACCCCCGGAGGTATTTGAGACCAGAAAGAAGCAGGTGGCAGGAAAGGCTAGCCCGCACGGATCATGTCGGCGGCCTTTTCCGCGATCATGATGACGGGCGAGGCGGTGTTGCCGCTGACGAGTTTTGGCATGATCGAGGCGTCGATTACCCTCAGGCCCGACAACCCGTGCACACGCAGGTCGGGGGCAACCACCGCCATCGGGTCGTTGCCCATCTTGCAGGTCCCTACGGGGTGAAAGATCGTGGTGGCGATATTGCCCGCCTCGCGCAGCAGATCCGCGTCGCTGGCGATCTGCGGGCCGGGCAAGAACTCCTGCGGCGCATAGGGCGCCAGCGCCCTCGCGGTCATGATCTGGCGGGCCTGTTTCACGGCGGCGACCGCGACCTGCTGATCGCGCGGGGCGCTGAGGTAGTTGAGCCGGATATGCGGCTGCGGGCCGGTTTCGGCGCTGGTAATGTGGCAATCGCCCACGCTTTCCGGCCGCAGATTGCAGACCGAAACCGTGATCGCCGGAAACGGGTGCAGCGGGTCGCCCAGCCGGTCGGTCGACAGAGGCTGTACGTGGTATTCCAGGTCCGGCGTTTCCAGCGCCGGGTCGGATTTGGTGAACATGCCGAACTGGCTGGGCGCCATGCTGAGCGGGCCCGAGCGGGTCAGCGCATATTTCAGCGCGATGCCGATGCGGCCGGTCAGCGAATTGGCCGTCTCGTTCAGGGTGGGCGTGTTCGAGACCTTGAACACGGTTCGGATCTGCAAGTGATCTTGCAGGTTCTCGCCCACGCCAGGCAGGTCATGCACCGGGGTGATGCCCAGCGCCGAGAGGCGGTCGGGCTGTCCGATACCGCTGAGTTCCATCAGCTTGGGCGAGTTGATGGCACCGGCGGCCAGCAGCACCTCGGCCTGCGCCGTGGTCGTGTGATCGGCCCCGTTGTGGCGGAAGACAACGCCGGTGACACGCTTGCCGTCGAGGATCAGCCGCTGGGTCTCGGCCCGGGTCAGGACGCGCAGGTTGGGGCGGTTCATCGCCGGGCGCAGGAATGCCTTGGTGGTGTTCCAGCGCACGCCGTTCCTCTGGTTGACCTCGAAAAAGCCCGAGCCCTCGTTGGTGCCGCTGTTGAAATCCTCGGTGGGTTCGTAACCGAACTCGCGCGCGCCCTGTTGAAAGGCGCGCAGGATCTCCCAACTCAGGCGCTGGGTGGTGACTTTCCACTCGCCCCCGGCCCCGTGCAGGTCGGTCTCGCCCTTGTGGTGATCCTCGGAGCGGCGGAAATAGGGCAGCACGTCGTCCCAGCCCCAGCCGGTATTGCCCATCTGCCGCCAGCCGTCATAGTCGGCCGCCTGCCCGCGCATGTAGATCATGCCGTTGATCGAGGTGCAGCCGCCCAGCACCTTGCCGCGCGGATAGACCAGGCTGCGGCCGTTGAGGCCGGGTTCGGCGGCGGTCTTCATCATCCAGTCGACGCGCGGATTGCCGATGCAATAAAGGTAACCCACCGGGATATGGACCCAGTGATAATGGCCCTTGCCGCCTGCTTCGAGCAGCAGAACGCGGGTTTTCGGGTCGGCGCTGAGCCGATTGGCCAGCACGCATCCGGCGGTGCCTCCACCTACGATGATATAGTCGTAATCGCCTGCAAGCTGCTCGGTCATTTTAGTCTCCCTCGTCTGCCAGCTTGCCGATTGAGACGGGGGATGCAATGGGGCAATCTCCGTCGCGCGACCCGCGTTCGGCAGGTACCAACCGCGTCATGGCAAACGCCGGACACCAAGGGGACAGATATGCGGATACTCGGGCAGAAGAACTCGATCAACGTGCGCAAGGTTCTCTGGACATGTGCCGAGGCGGGGCTATCGGTGGACCGGGAGGACTGGGGCGGACAGACGTGGCCCACGTCCGACCCCAGCTTTCTTGTCCTCAACCCGAAGGGGTTGGTGCCGGTGCTGCTGGATGGTGATCTGGTGTTGACGGAGTCGAACACGATCTGCCGCTATGTCGCCAGCCGCCAGCGACGTGGCGACCTACTTCCCGAAGAGCCCGCCGGGCGGGCAAGTGTCGAAGCCTGGATGGATTGGCAGATTGCCGAATTGAACACCGCGTGGCGTGCGGCGTTCATGGGGTTGGTGCGCAAGGATCCGAGGTTTGCCGATCAAGACGCGCAGAAGGCCAGTGTCCGGGACTGGAATGCCGCGATGACACTTTTGGATCGGCGCCTGTCCGAGACTGGAGCCTTTGTCTGTGGTAAGAATTTCACGCTGGCCGATATTGTCCTCGCCCTGTCGACCAACCGCTGGGAAAGCACGCCGATGGAGCGTCCGGATTTGCCCGCGGTGGCAGACTGGATGGGACGAATGTCCGACCGGGGCGGGTTCCACTCCTATTGCCGGAATGGCCAGGCCTGACCGGAGCGCGCTGGTTCCGGTCACCGGCCCCGTCCGGAGCCGGCCCGTATTGTGCGTGATCAGTCCGCGTCGTCGCCCGCGATGACCTTCCACAGGATCGCGCCCAGGGCGCCGCCGATCAGCGGTGCCACCCAGAACAGCCAGAGCTGCGCCAGTGCCGGACCATCGGCAAACAGCGCCACGCCGGTCGAGCGGGCGGGGTTGACCGAGGTGTTCGTCACCGGGATCGACACCAGATGGATGAGCGTCAGGCCAAGGCCGATGGCGATTGGCGCGAAACCGGCCGGGGCGCCCTTGGACGTGGCGCCGAGGATGATGATCAGGAAGAAGGCGGTCAGCACGACCTCGGTCACCAGGCCGGACATCATCGAATAGCCCTGGGGCGAGGCCTCGCCATAACCGTTGGAGGCAAAACCGCCGACGCCGGTAAAGCCCGCACCGCCCGAGACGATGATATAGAGCACAAGCGCGGCCAGAACGGCCCCGATCACCTGAGCGGCCCAGTAGGGCAGCAGCAGTTTGCTGTCGAAGCGCCCCGCCACCATCAGGCCCAGCGACACCGCCGGGTTGAAATGGCCGCCCGAGATATGCCCGACCGCATAGGCCATGGTCAGAACGGTGAGGCCGAAGGCCAGGCTGACGCCTGCCCAGCCGATCCCGACATCTGCAACACCGGCTGCCAGCACGGCGCTGCCACAGCCGCCGAGCACCAGCCAGAAGGTTCCGAAGACTTCAGCAAGTAGTTTGTTGGTCATAGAGTTCTCCCTCAGGGAAACCGGCACGAAAATCACCGACCGCGAAGGGACATTTCGCCAAGGACAAGGACGAAAAGCGCTTGCGGATCAGGTAGTAAGTCCCAAGAAATATTCTTGTGTCAACTTTCTTGATCTTGGTCGCAGGTGTTGGCGGGCGATACCGGGTCGGGCCCGGACAGGATTACCAGTCGAAATGCGCGGGCCCCGGCCTGTCGGTGCGTTCGAAACCATGACGACCAAAGGCGTCGCGCTGGGCCTGGATCAGGTTCGCGGTGCCGCGCTGTTGCGCCAGGCTGTCGGCCCAGGCAAGCGCCGCCGACAGCGCCGGAACCGGCAACGCCAAGGCCACCGCCTGTGCCACCGTTTCGCGCAGAGCGGGCAGATCGGCGGACAACATTTCTGCGATGCCCGGAGCTTGGTGCAGGGGGGCGTCTCCGGCATTGCGCCAGATCGGCGCGAGACGGTCGAGCAGGTCCGAGCGGATGATGCAACCCGCGCGCCAGATCTCGGCAATACGGGCCAGATCGAGGGGCCAGTCATACTCGGCGGCCGCAGTGCGCAGGATGGCGAAGCCTTGCAGGTGCGCGATCAGGCGCCCGGCCTGCAAAGCTTGGGCAAGCCGGCCCGCTTGGACCGGCAGCGGCGGGGCCGACTGCGCCGAGGGCAGGCGCGCCAGGCCGGACCAGGCGCGCGCGGCCACCGCCGCCTCGATCGCCGAAGCGGATTGGCCGAGATGCAGCGCCTCGATAACGGTCCAGCGGCCGGTGCCCTTTTGCCCTGCGGTGTCGCGGATCATGTCCACCATCGGCTGCCCGGTTTCGGGGTCGGTGGCGGCCAGGACACGGGCCGTGGTCTCCACCAGGAACGATCTGAGCGGTCCCTTGTCCCATTCGGCGAACTGGGCGCCGATCCGGGACGCCCGCCACCCGGCGCCATCGCGCAAGAGGCCATAGACCTCGGCGATCATCTGCATATCGGCATATTCGATACCATTGTGCACGGTCTTGACGAAATGCCCCGCCCCGTCCGGTCCGACATGCGCGACGCACGGATCGCCCCGAAACTGTGCGGCAATCGGTTCGAGCAGAGGGCGCAGGCGCGCCCAGGCATCGGGCGGGCCGCCCAGCATCATCGACGGCCCGTGGCGCGCGCCCTGCTCGCCGCCCGAAACCCCGAGACCGACAAGAGCGATGCCGCGTCCGGCCAGCGCCGCCGCGCGCCTGCGGGTGTCTTGGAAATCGGAGTTGCCCGCGTCAATCAGCGTATCGCCCGATGCGAGCAGCGGCAGGAATGTGTCGATCATCGCGTCGACCGCCGCGCCCGAGGGGATCATCAGCAGGATCAGCCGGGGCGCGGGCAGCGCCTGCACCAGCGCGGCCGGGTCCGGGCAGCCGGTGATCCTGCTGGCCAGCGGCCCCGCCCGGTCGAGGAAGGGCGCGACCCAGTCGGCCTCGCGGTTGGCGACGGCAATGTCGATGCCGTGGCTGGCGAAATTCAGCGCCAGCGCGCTGCCCATGGTTCCCAATCCGTAAATCCCGATCCGTGGGTGCGCCATCATGCCTCCGGTCAAGCTCTGCCTGCGAAGCGCAGGATGCGCGATGCCCGTTTCACGTGCAAGCAGGCAGGCAATATCGGCCAAAAAACGGGATTTCTGTTGATTTTTGGCGAGAAAGGTACAAATATCGGTCAGATTTCCACACGAAATAAAAAACTTCAATCACTGTAGAGGTGGAGAGCATGAAGTCGAAAGTCGCCAAAGCGTGGTCCGAACTGGTTCGCCCAATGTTGCAGCGCCCCAAGCGCGCGCAGGTCGCGGCCTTGTGCCTGCGGCCATCGGACCGTGGGCCCGAGGTTCTGTTGATCACCAGCCTGGACACCGGACGCTGGATCGTGCCCAAGGGCTGGCCCATCGTCGGCAAGAGCGGCCCGGAAACCGCGCTGTACGAGGCCTGGGAAGAGGCGGGCGTCGCGCGGGCCGAGGTGGCCGAAGAACCGGTTGGCATCTTTGGCTATGGCAAGCGGCGCAAGAACGGCACGGTCGAGCCGGTGGAGACCTATGTCTACCGTCTGGATGTCGAGGAACAGACCGACGAGTTCCCCGAGGCGGGACAGCGCACCCTGCGCTGGGTCGCCCCGCAGGAGGCCGCGAACATGGTCCAGGAACCGCAGTTGCAGGACCTGCTGAGGCAATTGTAACGGCAAACCAACAATTTCATGACGGTTTGGTTGCTTTGACGCCGCAGGCGGTCTATTGGCACGTCGCGAATTCCACAGCGGGACAACGAAAATGACCGAACCCAGCGCAAAACCCCAATGGGGCCGGCTGGACGCCGACCTGAACCGGATCTCCCGGATCGAGGTTGCCGCGAATTACGTTTCCCGTCCGCTTGTCGGCCCCGGTATCGCGCTGGCCTTCATCGTGGTGGCCGCCCTGGCGGCGATGGTGGCCTTTGGCCATGCGCCGGGCGGGTTCGTAGTGGTCGCGGCCGCCGCGTTCGGCGCCTATATGGCGATCAACATCGGCGCCAACGACGTGGCCAACAACATGGGTCCGGCGGTTGGCGCAGGCGCGCTGAAGATGGGCGCGGCAATCGCGATTGCCGCCGTGGCCGAAACCGCCGGTGCGCTGCTGGCGGGGGGCGACGTGGTATCGACCATCTCCAAGGGGATCATCGACCCGCATTCGGTCGAGGATGCCCAGGTGTTCGTCTGGGCGATGATGGCGGCGCTGATCTCCTCGGCCTTGTGGGTCAATCTGGCCACATGGGTCGGCGCGCCGGTGTCGACCACCCATTCGGTGGTGGGCGGCGTGATGGGCGCCGGGGTCGCGGCGGCGGGTCTGTCGGCGGTGGACTGGTCCACCATGGGCGCGATCGTGGCAAGCTGGATCGTCTCGCCGGTGCTGGGCGGCGGTATTGCCGCGCTGTTCCTGGCGCTGATCAAGCATCGCATCCAGTACCAACCCGACAAGATCGCGGCGGCGCGCAAATGGGTGCCGATCCTGGTTGCGATCATGGCGGGCACCTTTGCCACCTATCTGGCGGTCAAGGGGATCAAGAAGCTGGTCAAGATCGACCTTGAGATGGCCTTGCTGATCGGGCTGGGCACCGCGATTGTCGTCTGGGCGGTCACCGTGCCGCTGGTGAAACGCAAATCCGCCGGGATGGAGAACCGCACCCGCTCGGTCAAGGCGCTGTTCGGCCTGCCGCTGGTTCTGTCGGCGGCATTGCTGAGCTTTGCCCATGGCGCCAATGACGTGGCCAACGCGGTTGGCCCGCTGGCCGCCATTGTGCATGTGACCTCGGCCGGCAGTTTTGCCGCCAAGGTGGCGATCCCCGCCTGGGTGATGGTGATCGGCGCCTTTGGCCTGTCGTTCGGGCTGTTCCTGTTCGGGCCCAAGCTGATCCGCATGGTCGGCAGCCAGATCACCAAGCTGAACCCGATGCGGGCCTATTGCGTGGCGCTGTCGGCGGCTATCACCGTGATCGTGGCCAGCTGGCTGGGCCTGCCGGTAAGCTCGACCCATATCGCCGTGGGCGGTGTGTTCGGGGTCGGATTCTATCGCGAGTGGCACTCGGAAAAGCGGCTGCGCGCCCTGCGGGACCGCCGCCCGGTGGAAAGCCGCCTGCCGCAGGAGGAGCGGCGCCGCCGCAAGCTGGTACGGCGCTCGCATTTCATGACCATCGTCGCGGCCTGGGTGATCACCGTCCCGGCGGCGGCGCTGATGTCGGCGGTGATTTTCCTGTTACTCAATCAGTTCGTCTAAAGCCGAAGGGCTCAGCCCCGGATATCCTGCGGACTGAGGTCGGGCAGTCCGGGACCCGACATCTCGGCCTGGCGGATCAGGTCGGCCACCCGCGCGGCGAGGGGCGCGGGCCGGTCATGCGCCCGCGCCAGGCGCAGGATTTCCCCCTGAAGACTGTCGATCTCGGTCAGTGCGCCCGCCAGCAGGTCATAGGCCATCGAGGTGCGGGCGGTGGGATCGACCGTCAGCATCTGGGCCGCGATGCGCCGGAACAGCGGCGTCGGCAGGCGCAGGATAAGCGGGCTGGTCCAGGCGGGGAGCGGCGTGGTCGAGGCCACGGCGATACCCGCCGCGCGCAACACGCCCAGCGCCTCGGCCATCTGGTCGGCCATCAGGCGGCGCCAGTCGCGGTCGGCCAGTTGCTCGACCAGCGTCAGACCTGACAGTGCGTTAAGCGCGTTGTTGAGATTGACCAGCAGCTTGCCCCATTGCACCGCCTCGATCCGGGAACTTTCGGTGACCGGCAGGCCCGGAACCGAGAGCCTGCGACCCAGATCACCGGGTCCCGCTGCGATCACGATGCCGCCGGAACTGGCGCGATGCCAAACCCCCTCGCCCGCAGGCACCACGTTGAACGGCACCATCCCCGCGCGCAGGTCGCGCCCCGGCAGGGCCGCGCGCAGGATGCGGGCATTTTCGACCCCGTTCTGCCAGGACAGGATCGGCGCCCGCGAGGGCGCCCCCGCCGCGATATCAGCGGCGATCCGCGCGGTGGCCGAGGTCTTGACCGTGACGATCACCACCTCTGCCGCAGCCAGGCAGGCGGGATCCTCGGCCAGCGTCAAGCTATCGGCGGCGACGTGGCGTTCCAGCCCCGAGTAATCCGTCACCGTCAGCCCATGGGCCCGCACCTGATCCAGGACGCGGGTGCGGCCCCACAGGGTGACATCATGCCCACCGGCGGCCAGAAGTCCGCCACAGAAACAGCCGATACTGCCCGCCCCGGCAATGACGATCCGCATGATTTTCCCTCTTGCCCTCTGCGATCATGCGCCGGGACGGCGGAAAAAACAACGCTCAGCCTGCCCGCCTTTGGCGGCGCGCCTTCAGGCGTTCATGGGCCTCGGGCGTGCCATCGTGGAACGAGCCGAACCACTTGTCCCAGGGCATTTCGAGATTGCCGTAATTCACCTCGAAATAGCGGTGGTGCATCTGGTGGTGAAAGGTTCCCAGCGCAAGCGATTTGCGGTCCTTGATCAGCAGGCTCTCGTAACCGGTATGAGAGGTGGCGGCGGTCAGGCCCTGATGTTGCAGGTGGAACAGGAGGTGCAGCGGGTGTGCCGGAACCAGGAAATGGATCAGGATCGAGGAAAAGAAGAAAAACGCCTCGACCGGGTGCATCGACAGGCCGGACCAGGGGCCGACGTTGACGTTGCGATGATGCAGCGCATGGGCGATCCGGTAAAGCGGGCCCCAATGCAACGCCCGGTGTATCCAGTAGAAGTGGAACGAAATCCAGACCGGTGTCAGCAGGAATAGCAGCACAAACAGGACCGGGTTTTCGGACGGGATCAGGGCAGGCACCCAGCCCCGCGCCATGCCATGGAACATGACAACCTCGAACAGGGTCCAGCAGCCGACACCGCTGGTCAGGGTCCAGAACATGTTGTCATGTACCTGGTTGGCAAAGGTGAACTGCCTGCCCTTTGCTGCCAGCGGTCGCACATCATAGCGGAGCCGGTCGCCCTGTCGGCGGGCCCGAAAGAAGAACAGGTGCAGCCCACCGGCAACAAGCGACATCAGGGCGAGGTTGCGCAGCCAGATCAGCACGATCCAGTCCAGCGACAGGGTCGCCATCCGGTCCATCGCCGGGGTCAGCCAGGTCCAGCTGACCCAGGCGAACACAAGGACCAGCACGTTCTCGGCCAGCGTCAGCCAGCGGGCCGCCAGCCAGCGGGCCATGCGAACCGGATCCGGTGGCCAGCTGAAAAACGGGGAGACCGCGATCGGGACGTCGGGGATATGGGCCCAGCCAGGCAAGCGGGACGGTTGCGTCATGTTTGACCCTCGATAGAACAGCGAAAAGGCATTGACCGACAGTGGCACGGTTCCATAAATCTGAAAAACAGAAAGAAGTTTGATCTTACCTCTGAAAATATGAGTTTTGCGGATGGATGACCTACGCCTGTCCCTGCGGCTCTTGCGTGCCTTCATGGTCGCGGTCGACAGCGGGTCGATCACCGGGGCGGCAACAATGTTGAACGTTGCGCCCTCGGCGGTGGCGGCGGCCATCGACCGGGTCGAAGCCGAATTCGGCGCCGCGCTGGTGGTGCGCGCCCGGGCGCGCGGGATCACCGCGACCCCGGCCGGACGGGCGCTGGCCGCACGGATCAGACCGCTGATCGAGGACTATTCAAGTGTGATGAAAGAGGGTTATGCCTTGGGTCTGGGTTTGCAGGGAACCTTGCACATCGGGTATTATGCACCAGTTGCACCGGCATTTTTGCCACGCATCTTGCAAGAAATGGCGAATGACAACCCAGATTTGCGTTTCAATTTGCGTGAATGCGACAATATCACGGCGCAAACGGGGCTTTTGGATGGCGCTCTTGATGTCGCCCTGTTCGCCGGAGACGAGGTGCTTGCCGGTGTCGAGACGCGGCCCTTGCTGGATCTGCCACCCTATTTGCTGGCGCCGAGGGGGCATGCCATCTGTCAGCGGACACGGCCCGAGATCAGCGACCTGAAGGACGTCCCGCTGGTGCTGCTGGACCTGCCTGTCGCCGGGGCCTATGTGCGGGGGCTGTTGCGCACGGCGGGAATCGTGCCGCACATTGTCGCCACCGCCAGCAGTGTCGAGATGGTGCGATCGCTGGTTGGGGCCGGTATGGGTCTTGCGGTGCTGAACATGCGGCCGCGGACCTCGGTCAGCTATGGCGGCGATCCGCTGGTCGCGGTGCCGCTGGCAGCCGGCACACCTCTGCACCTGGTTTCGGGACGCGCCGAAGGCGCGCCACGCCGGCTGGTCCAGGCATTCCAGGACCGGCTGCACGGCTGGTTCGGACTGGCAGAGGCGCAGGATCTGATCACACGCTAGCCTTGGCCTTGTCCTCGGGCTCCCAACCCAGAATCAGGTTGTCGGAGGGCCAGAGCGGGCCCTTGTCCCGGCGCTTGGCCAGCACCTGTCCGCCCTGCCCGGTGTAGAACGCCACTGCGGGCGTGTTCTCGCGCACCACGGCCAGAACCAAACCGCGCCCGTCTTGCGCCCCGGCTATGGCCCGGGCGATGGTAAGCAGCCGACGCCCCAGCCCGGTGCCCCGAGCCTCTGCCGCCACATAGAGGTGGCCCAGTTCCATCGCGTCCCCGAACCCGTCCAGATCGCTGGCAGGCGACAGGGCGGCAAGGGCCACGGCCTCCCCCGCCCGTTCCGCGATGACGGTCGTGCCGTCCTGCGCCAGCCGCTCCCGCCAATAGGCAAGGCGGCGGGCCTTGTTCAGCGCCAGCCGCACCTCGGGCGGAGCGATCCGGGCATAGGTTTCCTGCCAGACGCGGAAGTGCAGGCAGGCCAGCGTCTCGACATCGTCAGAACCGGCCACGCGCAGAGTGACACCGCCAGCGGACACGCGATGCCCGGCGGAAAGCCAGGCGGCCTCGGCCTGGGCGATCCGGGCCGCCCGCACCAGCAGGTAATCGCGATCATGGGTCGAGGTGACGAAGATGCCTAGACCGGCGCGGGTGACCGGCTCCACGGCGGCCAGAACCACGCCGGGCTGATCGAGCGGGGCGCAGGTATCCACCTGCACCGCTTGCCAGCCACGGGCCGAGACCTCTTTGGCCGGGACCCGGTCGGCAAGGCACAGGATCGAAACCTCGTCTGAGGCCTGAGTAACGCTCAGCAGTCCCGGCCCGGCGAGCCAATCGGGCAAACCTTCGCCGGGCGCGCGGCGGGTGACGGCATAGTCACCCTCCAGCGCGGTCAGCGCGAGATATACTGTCATTTTGCTGTTCCCGTTGCCTGCGCCGGTCAGAGACCGAGGCTCTCGTCGAGGCCGAGCATGATGTTGAGGTTCTGCACCGCCGCGCCCGAGGCGCCCTTGCCCAAGTTGTCGAGCAGCGCGATCAGCACCGCCCCGCCGGTATCGGGATTGCCATGCACCGACAGCTCCAGCCGGTTGGAGCCATTGAGGCGGCGCGGGTCGATCCGCGCGCCGTAATGGTCTGGCGCGACAACCGAGACAAAGGCGCTGCCGGCATAATGCTCGGCCAGGGCGGAATGAAGCGCGGCGCTTTCGCCCGGTTCCAGATGCGGCAGCGGTACCTGCACGATCATCCCCTGTTCGTAGGGCCCGACCGAGGGCACGAAGACCGGCCGCCGCGACAGGCCCACATGCGCGATGATCTCGGGCAGGTGCTTGTGCCGCTGATCGGTGGCATAGACGAAGGGGCCGTCGGTCTGACCGCTCTGGAACTCGGCGATCATCGACTTGCCGCCGCCGGAATAGCCGCTGATGGCGTTGATGCTGAGCGCCGCATCGGCGGCGATCAGACCGCGCTGGACCAGCGGGTGCAGGAGCGCAATGGCACCGGTGGAGTAACAGCCGGGGTTCGACACGAACTGGCCGCTGGCGATCCGGTCGCGCAGGCCGCTCTCCATCTCGGGGAAGCCGAAGACCCAGTCGGGATCGACCCGGTGGGCGGTACTGGCGTCGATCAGCCGGGTGCCAGTGCCCGCCAGTTCGGCCACGATCTCGATCGCGGCGGCATCAGGCAGGCAGAGAATGCCGACATCGGCTTCGGCAAAGGCGGCCAGCCGGGCATCGGTATTCTTGCGATCGGCCTCGCCCAGGGTGACGAGACGGATATCGTCCCGCCCTTCGAGCCGGGCGCGGATCTGGAGGCCGGTGGTTCCGACCTCGCCATCGATGAAGACCTTGTGTGTCATGTTCAGTCCCCCATGTTGAGGCGTGGGTAGTCGAGGATCTGGCCGAGAACCGGCCATCTTGTTTGTCCAGGCGTGGCGCGTGCCGGGGTCAGGCCCCCAGGCACCAGCGCATGATCGCCTTTTGCGCGTGCAGCCGGTTCTCCGCCTCATCGAAGATGACCGAGTTCGGGCCGTCCATCACTTCGGAGGTGGCTTCCTCCTCGCGGTGGGCGGGCAGGCAATGCATGAAGAGCGCGTCGGGCTTGGCGTGGCGCATCAGCTCGGCGTTGACCTGATAGGGGCGCAGCAGGTTGTGGCGGCGTTCCTTGGCCGACTGCGCGTCATGCATCGACACCCAGGTGTCGGCGACCACCAGATCGGCGCCCTCGACCGCCTTGATCGCGTCGCGTTCGATCACGATCTTCGAGCCCTTCTGACGGGCAAAGCCCATATACTCCTCTTCAGGATCGAACTGGGCCGGACCTGTGAAGGTGAGGTCGAAGCCGAATTGCCCGGCAGCATGCAGAAAAGACGAGCAGACATTGTTGCCATCGCCGGTCCATACCACCTTCTTGCCCGCAATCGGGCCGCGATGCTCCTCAAAGGTCAGCACATCGGCCATAATCTGGCAGGGGTGGCTGCGGTCGGTCAAGCCGTTGATTACAGGCACATCGGCATATTCGGCCATCTCGGTCAGCACGGTTTCGTCGAAGGTCCGGATCATGATCATGTCGACATAGCGGCTGAGCACGCGGGCGGTGTCGGCGATGGTCTCGCCATGGCCAAGCTGCATGTCATTGCCCGAGAGCACCATGGTCTGCCCGCCCATCTGCCGCACGCCGACGTCAAAGGACACGCGCGTCCGGGTCGAGGGCTTTTCGAAGATCAGGGCGACCATCCGGTCCTTGAGGGGCTGTTCGTCATCCGGCGCCGCCTTGGGCCGCCCAAGACGGGCCCGTTTCATCGCGCCCGCCTGGTCGATCATGGCCCGCAGGTCGGCGGCGTCGGTCTTGTGGATATCGAGAAAGTGATTCATGTCTTTAGGCTTTCTTCTGGCCGGGGGTGGGGGCGCTGCCCCCGTCGCCTGGCGGCGACTCCCCCGGAGTATTTTCAGCGAAATGAAGGTCAGGTGGCTTCGACCTGGGAGGCGGTGGCATCCAGGCGGGTGAAGGCCTCGGCGATGTCGTCTTCGGTCAGGGTGAGCGGTGGCAGCAGGCGGATCACGTTGTCGGCGGCGGGAACGGTGATGACCAGGTTGTCATAGCCCGCCTTGACGACGTCGAGATTGGAGGCCTTGCATTTTAACCCCAGCATCAGGCCGGACCCGCGCACCTCTTCGAACACCTCCGGGTGGGCGGCGACCAGCCCTTCGAGCCGCTGGCGCAGCAATGCGGCCTTGCGGTTGACCTCGGCCAGAAAGGCGGGATCAGCCACGTGATCCATCACTGCGCAGCCCACGGCGCAGCCCAGCGGATTGCCACCATAGGTGGAGCCATGGGTGCCTGCGGTCATGCCGCTTGCCGCTTCTTCGGTGGCCAGCACCGCGCCCAGCGGGAAGCCGCCGCCGATGCCCTTGGCCACCATCATGATGTCAGGGGTGATGCCCGCCCATTCATGGGCAAAGAGCCGTCCGGTCCGGCCCATGCCGCATTGCACCTCGTCCAGGATAAGCAGCAAGCCATGCTCGTCGCAGATCTGGCGCAGCGCCTTCAGCTCGGCATCGGGGACCGGGCGGATACCGCCCTCGCCCTGCACCGGCTCGATCAGGATCGCGGCGGTCTTGTCGGTGATCGCGTTGGTCACGCCATCCAGATCGCCAAAGGTCAGATGCACGAAGCCGGGCAGCAGCGGGCCGAAGCCCTTGACCATCTTTTCCGACCCCGCGGCGGCGATACCGGCGGAGGAGCGGCCATGGAAGGAGCCGTCGAAGGTAAGGATCTCGACCCGTTCGGGCTGGCCCTTGTCGTAGAAATACTTGCGCGCCATCTTGACCGCCAGTTCGCAGGCCTCGGTGCCGGAATTGGTGAAGAACACCGTATCGGCAAATGTGTGCTCCACCAGCTTGTCGGCCAGCGCCTGCTGTTGCGGGATCTGGTAGAGGTTGGACACATGCCACAGGTTCTGCGCCTGATCGGTCAGCGCCTTGACCAGGGCAGGATGGGCATGGCCCAGCGCGTTCACCGCGATCCCCGAACCTAGGTCGAGGAAGCGTCGGCCATCCGCCTCGGTCAGCCAGGCGCCTTCGCCCTTCACGAAGTGAAGCGGCGCGCGGTTATAGGTCGGCAGGACGGACGGAATCATGGGATCATCCTTGTCTGAGGGTTGTCCCCGATGCAGGGCATAGCGGGGCGGTCAGGTCAATGTCTGGAACAGGTGTTGCGCGGGAAAATCGGGCGCGCATGGATCAAACGGCCGCTCAGGCGGCTGCGCGTCGGCGTCGGAGAGACGGGATATGAGCGTGTTTGATCATAGCGCGCTCCATAACGGAGGATTCGCGCAAAGAAAACCCCTTTTGGAGGGGTAAATGCAACAAACTGGAAGTCAGGCCGCACGCCAGCGATCCAGCCGCTTCATCCCGCGGGTAAAAGCCCAGGCGAGGATACGGGGCATGCCCTGCCCCACCAGCGCGTCGACACAATGGGCCTGAAACTCTTCATAGGTCGCATCGGGGTGCCGAAAGGCGCCGTTTTCATAGCAGAGCGAACACCATTTGGTGCTGCGAGATCCGTCCGCCTCGCTGCCGTCACCTGCTGGATCCTTGCTCAGCGGCATGCCGCAGATTTGACGGGTTTGTCCCATGATCTTCGCCCTTGAATCGGTTGTTCGGCCATCATAGGCTCAAAACCATGGAGTTAAGTCAATTGTTTTGAGAAGGACCAGTCATGCGGATCGGAGAATTGGCGCGACGCAGCGGGCTGAGCCGCGACACGCTGCGGTTTTACGAAAGACAGGGGCTGATCGAGTCCCGGCCGGGGGCCGAGGCGACCAACAGCTATCGGGACTATCCCGAAGAGGCGCTGATCACCCTGGACCAGATCGCCGATGCACAGGCGGCAGGGATGAGTATCGCCGACCTGGCGATGCTGATGGGCCAGTTGCAGGCCGCCGATCCCGACGGGTTCGATGGCGAGGCGTTTCTGGACGCACGCATTGCCGAGGTCGAGGCGCGCATCGCCCGGGCCGAACGGTTCCTGGAAAGCCTGCACCAGGCGCGCGCGGCGCTGGCGGCACCGCCGGTTCTGCGCTGAGCGAAGTGTTGCCTCTTGCCAATTACGCGGCACTCGGTCACCGCTGGCGCATGTTCGAGGCGAAACCGCAAAACCCCGCACTGGCCGCGGCACTGATCTTTGCCGCCACCGCGTTTATCGCGGGCACCACGCTGTTGGCCAAAGCGCTGGGAACCGGCGCGTTGGGGCCGGCGCTGCCGGCGTTTCAGGTCAGCCATGGCCGCTTCCTGTTCGCCTTCATCGCCATTGGCGGCGCGGTGGCGGTGATGCGCCCCCGTCTGGCGCGCCCGCACTGGCGGCTGCACCTGGGGCGCACCACTTTTGGCTGGGGCGGGGTGACGTTGATGTTCGCCGCCGTGGCCCATATCCCGATGGCCGATGCGACAGCAATCGCCTTTCTGAACCCAGTCTTTGCCATGGTTCTTGCGATTCCTCTGCTGGGCGAGCGGGTCGGGCCTTGGCGCTGGGGCGCCGCTGTCGTTGCTCTTCTGGGCGCGATGATTCTCTTGCGGCCGACCCCCGGCAGCTTCCAGCCCGCCGCCCTGCTGGCGTTGGCGGCCGCAGCGGTAATGGGGATGGAGCTCATCTTCATCAAGAAGCTTTCGGGCCGGGAACGGCCGATCCAGATCCTCCTGGTCAACAACGCGATGGGGCTGGTCATCGCCACCTCCGCGGTCTGGCCGGTCTGGCAATCGCCGATGCCCGCCCAATGGGCGGCACTGGCGGGTATCGGGGGGCTGATGGCCTGTGCGCAGGCCTGTTTCGTCAATGGCATGGCGCGGGCGGATGCCTCTTTTGTGGCGCCGTTCAGCTATGCCACGCTGATCTTTGCCGCGCTCTATGACATGGCGGTGTTCGGTGTGATCCCCGATGCGATCAGCCTGGTCGGCGCCGCCATCATCCTGACCGGCGCCCTGATCCTGGCCTGGCGCGAAGGACGCGCCGTGCGGCGCTGAATGCGGCTTCTTTCTGGTCAGAAATACTCCGGGGGAGCGTCGCCCAAAGGGCGGCGCGGGGGCAGAGCCCCCTTGGCTCACGCCGATTGGTTTTTTCGTCACACTGGCCTTTGAGCGACCGATCTGTCGCAAATCTTCGCGACCGGCCTGCCCGTCCTGTCGATGGTGGCCTCGTTTTGTAACAAAGGTTGCCGCTATGCATGAACGCCGGATTCCCGAATGGGTGCGCCATTCCCCCGCCCCCTCGGTGCGGGATTTCGGGTTCATCGCCGGGCTCGAGGCGGTGGTGCGCGGCATCCTGATCTCGGTCTTTCCGCTGGCCATGTATCGCGCGCTTGGCAGTGCCGAATCCGTGTCCCTGGCCTATTTCCTGATCGGCATCCTGTCGCTGGTGGCCGGGCTGATGGTGCCTTTCCTGATCCGTTTCGTGCCGCGCCGCTGGGCCTATACCGGCGGCGCGCTCTTGTTCGTGATCGGCGCCGCACTCGCGGTTCAGGGCACGCCCGGAGCGGTGGTCGCGGCCCTTGCCTGCAATGCGGTGGCTGCCGTGGTCTGCTTCATCTGCTTCAACGCCTATGTGCTGGATTACATCGAGCGGGTGGACCTGGGCCGGTGCGAGACCAGCCGGATGTTTTACAGCGCGATGGGCTGGACGGCGGGGCCGATGGCAGGTGTGCTGCTGATGGAGCTTTGGGCCCCTGCCCCGTTCGTGATCAGCGGCATTGCCGCGTTGCTCATGCTGGCGGTGTTCTGGATCCTGCGGATGGGCAATGGCAAGATGATCGTCCGGGCGCGCGGCCCGGCGCGTAATCCGCTGGCCTTTCTGCCGCGCTTCTTCGCCCAGCCCCGGCTAGTGTCGGGATATCTCTTCGCCATGATCCGGTCCTGCGGATGGTGGGTCTATGTGGTCTATCTGCCGATTTTCTCGATCGAATCGGGCATGGGCGACAAGGTGGGCGGCATCCTGCTGTCGATCACCAATGGCATGCTGTTTCTGGCGCCGTTGATCCTGCGCTGGGTTCAGGCGCGGTCGCTGCGCAGCGCGGTGCGTACCGGATTTGCGGGTGCCGGGCTCTGCTTTGCAGCAGCCGGGTTCCTGTCCGGCTGGCCGCCGCTGGCCGCATTTGTGCTGATGCTGGGCTCGTTCTGGCTGATCGTGTTGGACATCTGCGCCGGACTGCCGTTCCTGATGGCTGTCAAGCCTTCGGAACGGACCGAGATGTCAGCGATCTATTCCAGCTATCGTGACGTTTCGGGCATCATGACGCCGGGCGCGGCCTGGCTGGTGCTGATGGTGGCACCGGTGGCCGGCATCTTTGTTGCCGGGGGCACGGCGCTGTTTGGCGCCTTTGCCATCGCGGCCCGGTTGCATCCCCGGTTGGGACGGCCACGCCTGCCGCTGGAACCGGGATCGCTGGCCGACGCCTGAAGGCCAGACCTCAGGCTTTGAGCCTATACCCTGTCCTGAGCATCGACCATGCCAGCAGGCAGACTGCGAAGGTGGCCGTCAGGCAGACCGCCGCGCCCAGGGCGGGCGGGCTGTCCGAAGCGCCGATCACTGAGAAACGCAACCCGTCGATCAGGTAGAAGACCGGATTGGCATGGGTCAGCGCCCGCAGGGCGGGCGGCAAGACCTCGACCGAATAAAACGTACCCGACAGGAACGCGAGCGGCGTGACGATGAAATTGGTGATTGCCGCCATCTGGTCGAATTTATTGGCGAAGATCCCGGCGACCAGGCCCAGCGCGCCCATAAAGGCCGCCCCGAGCGCCGCATAGAACAAGGCCAGGACCGGATGTTGCGGCACCAGCCCCAGCACCAGCGCAAGCGCTACGGCAATGGCCAGCGCCACGATCACGCCGCGCGCCACCGCGCCGGCCAGATAGCCCAGCAGGATCTCGAACGGCGACAGAGGCGGCATCAGCGTGTCGACGATATTGCCCTGCACCTTGGAGATCACCACCGAGGAGGAGGTATTGGCAAATGCGTTCTGGATCACGGTCATCATCAGGATGCCGGGCGCCAGGAAATGCAGGAACGGCACCCCCATCACCGCGCCCCGGCCAGACCCGACCGCAAGCGTGAAGATCATCAGGAACAGCCCCGCGGTCACCAGCGGCGCAAGCAGGGTCTGGGTCCAGACCACGAGAAACCGCATCACCTCGCGCGCCGCCAGAGTATAGAGCCCCAGCCAGTTGATGCGCCCGAAGCGGCGCACACCGGGTTCGACTGTCCTGCCGTCCATGCCATTCTCCTGTCGTGATCCGATTCGAAGTGCCTTGTAACTCGGGCAACAGTGACTAGAATAGGGCTCTGAGACGAATTCCGGAGGCGGCCGCAGCGCATGGGGCCGCTTTCCCGCTTTTGAGAGGCTGACATGTCCTGGACTGACGAGCGCGTTGAACTGCTCAAGAAAATGTGGAGCGATGGCCAGTCGGCCAGCCAGATCGCCAAGGAGCTGGGTGGTGTGACCCGCAATGCGGTGATCGGCAAGGTCCACCGTCTGGGCCTGTCGAACCGAACCGCAGGCGCGGCCCCGGCACCGGCCCCGGGCAAACCCGAGGCCAAGGACAAACCGGCCGCATCGGCCCCCAAGGTCGAGGCAAAGCCAAAGCCCGCGCCCCGGACAGAACCAGCCCGGCCCGCCGCAGCGGCCCCCGCCACCGAAGCGCAACCCGCCGAGGCAAAACCGATTCCGCCGCGCAAGCAGATCATTCCGGCTGGCCAGCCGCTGCCGCCGCAACCTTCGGCCAACGAGATCAGCCCCGAGGCGCTGGCCAAGGTCAACGAGATCGAGAAGAAGGCCAAGAAGCTGTCGCTGATGGAACTGACCGAGCGGACCTGCAAATGGCCCGTCGGCGATCCGGCGACCGAGGATTTCTGGTTCTGCGGCCTGCCGGTGCAACAGGGCAAACCCTATTGCGAGGCGCATGTGGGCGTGGCCTTTCAGCCGATGAGCGCGCGCCGCGACCGGCGCCGTTGAGCAAAGGCCGGTGCCGGGCGCAGACGATCCGCTGGAAACCGTCTGGCTGGACAGGGCCAAGAGACTGCTGGCGCTGGCCCAGACGGGCCAGCATTTCACCCGCGACCCTTACGACAGCGAACGGTATGAAGAGATAGCGGGCCTGGCCCGCGCCATGCTGGCGGACCTGGGACGCGTGCCGCTGAACCGGATCGCGGATTTGATGCCGCCGCATGCCGCCGGTTACGCCTCGCCCGGGATCGACGTGCGTGCGGCGGTGATCCGCCCCGACGAGGGCATCCTGCTGGTACGTGAGAAAACTGACGACAAATGGGCCTTGCCAGGGGGCTTTGCCGATATCGGCTTTTCCCCGGCCGAAAATGTCGAGAAGGAAGTGCTGGAGGAAACCGGCCTCAGGGTCGAGGCACGGCATCTTTATGCCCTGCGCCACAAGGCGCGGCATCCCTATCCCGCCGATGTCCGGGATTTCTACAAACTGTTCTTTCTGTGCCGCGAAACCGGCCCCGCCAAACAAGCGCCCTGTGCAGGTTACGAGACCAGCGAGGCGCGTTTCTTTGCCCCGACGGAACTGCCCGAATTGTCGCTGGGGCAGGTCTTGCCACAGGATATCCGGGCAGCGCTGGACGCCTATGGCGCCGATATGCCGGGAACCCTGTTCGACTGAGGTCGCAATCCTGAGATCGAGGCGAGTATTCAAACCAGGTCCGGGACAGGTGTCCCGGACCGTCACTCGTCACACAAACACATTTCGCGCCGTCAGTTCTTGACCGGCGCCGCCGAGGTGAAATCGGGGATCACGCTGGTCGAGGCCGCCTTGGTCTCGATCCCAGGCCAATTGCCATCCGCCTTGTTGATGTTGCCGGGAATGTCCTCTTCCCAGAAGCCGACAACATTCTTGGTGATGTTCAGGTAGAGCTTGTCATCGACGATGCGCCACAGGTTCGGGTTGCCAGGCACCTTGCCCCCCTTGGACACGCCATAAGCGCAGTGGCCATCGAACTGGGGCGCGTAAAAAGCCGGGTTGGCCAGGAACGTGTCGCGGTTCTCTTCGGTCGCAAAGGCCCAGGTCGCACCGTTCCAGTCGGCGGTGATCGAGGCCTTGCCCTGGACGCCCTGCGGCTGGCTGTGACCGATCGCCGACTGGGCCAGCCCGCGATAGGCGACGACGTCATAGCCCGACACCGCGTATCCGGTGCCGTCGACATATTGCTCGCCCGCAAAGACAGGCAAGGCCAGCGCGGTGACGGCGGCCGTGGCGAGGGCAAAAACGAAACGTTTCATCAACGGGTCCTTCCGTATGTGTCATGGCCGCATGTCGCGGCCTCGTCCCAGAGATTATCCCCGCCCGAACGGTTTCGCAGCGGGCCTCGCGCGGGTGTGAGCGAGGACGAGATTTCGTGATTACCAGCCAGGGGAATGTTTCAATTCCGCGTGACATCCCGACGTCAGAACACTCGTCCCTTGTGTCTTTGCCGGGGTTGGACTTTGTTGGCCGAAACATTAGCTGATTGGCGTCAGGGGTCCGGCCCCGTCGCAAGCGAGGAAGGTCTCTCATGAGTGAACCATCAAACTATACGCCGCCGAAGGTCTGGACCTGGGACAAGGAAAGCGGTGGACAGTTCGCCAATATCAACCGTCCCGTTGCCGGCCCGACCCATGACAAGGAGCTGCCAGTCGGCAAGCATCCGTTCCAGCTTTATTCGCTGGCGACGCCCAATGGCGTGAAGGTCACGGTGATGTTCGAGGAGTTGCTGGCCGCCGGACATGCGGACGCGGAATACGACGCCTGGCTGATCAACATCGGCGATGGCGAGCAATTCGGCTCTGGCTTTGTCGACATCAACCCGAATTCCAAGATCCCGGCGCTGTTGGATCGTTCCGGCGGCGAGCCGGTCCGGGTGTTCGAAAGCGCCTCGATCCTGTTTCACCTGGCCGAGAAATTCGGTGCCTTTCTGCCCGCAGGCGGCGCGGCCCGGACCGAGGTGATGAACTGGGTGTTCTGGCAGATGGGCAGCGCGCCCTATCTGGGCGGCGGGTTTGGCCATTTCTACGCCTATGCGCCCGAGAAATGGGAATACCCGATCAACCGCTTCGCGATGGAGGTCAAACGTCAGATGGACGTGCTGGACCGGGAACTGGCGAACCGGACCTATATCGCGGGCGAAGACTATACCATCGCCGATATCGCGATCTGGCCGTGGTACGGGCAGCTGGCGCTGGGGCGGCTTTACAGCGCCGGAGAGTTCCTGAACGTGGAAAGCTATGAGCATGTGCAGCGCTGGGCCAAGGCGATCGATGCGCGTCCTGCGGTCAGCCGGGGCCGCATGGTCAACCGGTCCTCGGGCGAGCCGAAATTCCAGCTTCGTGAACGCCACGACGCCAGCGATTTCGACACCCGTACCCAGGACAAGCTGGAAGCGGCGGAATAACCGCCGCCCCTTGCGGGCGGGCCAGCCGCCCGCGGTCATTTCAAACGCGGCGGGCGATCAGAGTCCATGCCCGGAGCAGACGGTGCGCTTGCCGGGGTCGCAGGTTGTGGCAGCTCAAACCGCAACCCGACCCGGGCCAGCGCGGCCGCCATCGGATCGGTGGCGGCAAAGAACCCGACATCCATCGCCCCGGCCTCGACCCCCGAAAAGGTGAGCGCCTCGGCCGCAGCCTTGGCCAGGGCCGGTTCGGCCCCCGCAACCGTATCGACAAAGCCCAGGAGATGGCCGCGTGCGCCGTCATCATAGACAACCCCGGCCAGATAGGCCCCCTGTGCCAGACCGGCAGCGGTGACAAGCTTGGCATCGAGGGCCGAGAGCAGTGCCTCGGGCAGACCGCGGGGCGGCGTGAGTTCGAAAATTCGCGCCTCCACCTCGTCCGGGCGGTTGCCCAGAGTCTCGGCCAGCCAGGCAAGCGCCTCGGCCGGGATCATCGTGGCCGACGGCGCCACCTCGAGGTTGAGGCCAAGCCCCACCCCCTGCCCGGCCAGCATCGCCGCCAGCACCCGGCCCGACAGGGCCGCGTAGGGCGCGGGTCGGCCGACAAAGGCGGCCAGCCGATCCTCGCGATCAAAGGCCAGCACGAAACGGCCATCGGCCAGGTCGAAAAGTTCAGGCGACAGGTTTTCGTCGCGCGCCTCTTCGGTGAGGAGAAGGAACAACTCGGCGTCTCCCAGCCGCTCGAAAAAGCGCAGGCGGGCGGCGTCGCTGCTCTCCATCTCCGCATGGGCGCGGTCAATCGGGGTTTCCGGGGTCATGCAACACCTCCTTGACCCGCGCGCGCAGGACCGGCAGCAGGTCGGTCTCGAACCACGGGTTCTTCTTCAGCCATCCCGTATTGCGCCAGGACGGATGAGGCAAGGCAAAGACGCGCGGCGCATGGTCCCGCCAGGCAGCGACCGTTTCGGTCACAGCACCACGCGCGCCAAGGTGGTAACGATGCGCATGCCCGCCCACCAGAACGGTCAGCGGCATGTCTGCCAGTTCAGCCATCACCCGATTGTGCCAAGTGCGTCCACAAACCGGCGGCGGCGGCAAGTCGGACCCCTTATTGTCGTAGCCCGGGAAACAAAAACCCATCGGAACCACCGCCACTCGGGACAGGTCATAGAATGTGGCCTCGTCGATCCCAAGCCAGTCCCGCAGCCGGTCTCCCGACGGGTCGGTAAAGGGACGGCCCGACTCGTGCACGCGCGCGCCCGGCGCCTGCCCGGCGATCAACAGCCGCGCGCCGGGCCGGAACCAGACTACGGGGCGCGGCGCATGCGCGGTAGCCGTTGCCGCAAACCGCTCTGCGCACAGGCGGCAGGCTCGGATTTCGGTGGCCAGCGCCGTTTCGGCCAGGGTCTGAGCGGTGTCCTGCATCGTGCCTCACTGAGGTTGGTGGCATTGCTACCAGATAGGGCTGGCGTCCTGGAGTCCAACAGAACAGACCGCTGACAATCCAGTTACCTGGGGCAAGCCCCGTCGCTGTTGCCATCGGTTTTCCTGTCAACAATGCTGAATGCGGATTGAAGTTTTGTTTCATATTTCGACATAATGTAGCCCAAATCCCCCGGTAATCGGTCAAGTGCCTCTTCCCGTGGGGTCGGACCTGTGCCGATCGGCGCAGAGACCCGCAAGACAAAAAACGATGGGCCGCAGCAGACAGCAGATGCTTGAATTCGAGAACGTCAGCAAATCCTTCTGGACCGGATCACATCGAAAGGTGATCCTGGACCAGGTGTCGTTCCGGGTCGAGCTGGGCAAGTCGCTGGGGGTGCTGGCGCCGAACGGCACCGGTAAGACGACCCTGATCAACATGATGGCAGGGCTGGAGAAACCCGACGAAGGGGTGATCCGCCGCACCTGCAACATCTCGTTCCCACTGGGGTTCATGGGTGGTGTCGTGGGGCGGTTATCGGCGATGGAGAATGCGCGCTATATTGCCCGCCTCTATGGCATGGACCCCGATTACATCGAGGCCTATTGCCGGTGGCTCTGCGGTCTGGGCGAGTACTTCGATCAGCCGCTGGGAACCTATTCCTCGGGCATGCGGGCGCGGTTTTCCTTTGCCCTGATGCTGGCGCTGGATTTCGACATGTACCTCATCGACGAGGGCATGCCCGCCTCGACCGATGTGGAGTTCAACAAGAAGGCAGGCGCCATTCTGGAAGAGCGCCTGCGCACCACGACCATCGTGATCGTCTCACACCAGCCCGCGACGCTGGCGAAATTCGCCCGCCAGGCCGCTGTTCTGATGCACGGTCAGTTGCATATGTTTGACTCGTTGGAAGAAGCGAAACAGCTCTATGATTACCAAACCCAAGGCTAAGAAGTTCCGCATCCGCCGCGCAGGCGGTGTGCCGGAAGGCGCCCAGCCCGCCCCTGCCGCCACGGGTTCCGCAGTGCAGCCCAGCAATGTTGCGCCCTTGCGGCCGCAAACCGCCCCGCCGCGCCCGGCCACACCACCGGCCGAAGAAGTCAAGCCCCGCACCGGGGCGGCCAATTCGCGGGTCCAGCCCACGACAGGCGAAGCCGAAAGCTACCGCAACGCAATGCAGGGTCAGGTGTCATCGGCCACGGAAACCGCCGCCAATGAGGAAATCGACGCTATCAAACGCGAAGGATTGACCGGCCGACAGTTGCGCATGGCGCGCCGGTTGGCGCAAAAACACAATCTGCCCGTCACCTCGGATTACGATGCCGTCCGACAATTGCGCGCAAACGGGATCGATCCGCTGGAGCGCGGCAATATGCTGGACCTTGTCGTGCAGCGGCCGGAAAAGAAGGCGGAAAAGCCTGAACCCAAGATCCAGTTGCCGCAGACGGTACAGCCGCGCCAGACATTGCCCTCGACCGAGATGAGCCCGACCCAACGCCGCGAAATGGAGATCGGAAAAATCCAGCAGGACATCATGCGCCGTCGTCGGCGCAAGTTGATGCAACTGCTGACCCGGCTTGCGGTGTTTGTCGGGCTGCCGACACTTATCGCGGGATTTTATTTCTACGCTGTCGCCACCCCGATGTATGCCAGCAAGTCCGAATTTGTGATCCTTCAAGCGGATGGCTCTTTGGGCGGACTGGGCGGTTTTTTTGCCGGAACCCAATTCGCGACCAGCCAGGATTCGATCTCGGTCCAGTCTTTCCTCGAGTCGAAAGAAGCGATGTTACAACTGGACCGCGACCGCGGGTTCAAGGCGCAATTCCAACAGCCCTGGATCGACCCGATCCAGAGACTGGCGCCTGATGCCACCAACGAAGAAGCCTATAAGATATACAGTCGTATCGTGAAAATCGGCTATGACCCGACCGAAGGCGTGATCCGGATGGAGGTTGCCGCGCCCGATCCGCAAGTGGCGACGGAGTTCTCAGAAAGCCTGCTGACCTATGCCGAGGATCGGGTGAACAACCTGTCGGGCCAGAAACGCGAAGACCAGATGCGCGAAGCCCGCCAGAGTTTCGAGGACGCCCAAGCCGAACGCCGCAAGGCGCAAGAGGCGCTGGTCGAGTTGCAGCAAGAAGGCTCGTTGCTCGATCCTGAAGGTGTGATCGCCAGCCTTCGCGGTCGCATCGACCAGGTCGAAGTGCAGATCCAGGAAAAAGAGCTGCAACTGGCGGCCCTGTTGGACAACGCTCGCCCAAGCAAGGCTAAGGTGGACGGTACCCGCGCCGATATCACTCGACTCAACAACCTGCTTAGCGACCTGAATGCCCAAATGCTCGACACCTCCCGCGGCGAGAATTCGCTGGCGCGCCTGAGCGTGCGTATCCAGATGGCACAAGCCGACCTGGCCACGCGGGATATGATGCTGCAATCGGCGCTGCAACAGATGGAAACCACCCGGATGGAGGCTAACCGGCAGGTGCGCTATCTGACCGTGTCGGTCAATCCGGTGCCGAGCGAGGAGCCGAGCTATCCGCGCAGCTTTGAAAATACGATTTTGGCATTCCTGCTCTTTGCTGGTATCTACCTGATGATCTCGCTCACCGCGTCGATCCTCAGAGAACAGGTATCCTCATAGTCCCATGAAACACGTCAAAATCGCCGGCCTCACCATTGGCAACGACCGACCGTTGACCATCATCGCCGGCCCCTGCCAGCTGGAATCCGCCGATCATGCGCAGATGATCGCCGGCACACTGAAGGACGCCTGCGACGCCGTCGGCGCGCAATATGTCTTCAAGGGGTCTTTCGACAAAGCCAACAGAACCTCGGTCAATGCCGCGCCTGCGCTTGGACTCGACAAGGGGCTGGCGGTGCTGCAATCGGTCAAGGACACAATCGGCGTGCCGGTTCTGACCGATGTGCATGAGAAAGAGCAATGTGCCCCTGTCGCCGAGGTCTGCGATGTCTTGCAGATCCCGGCCTTTCTGTGCCGCCAGACTGCGCTGTTGAAAGCGGCCGGTGCGACCGGTGCCGTGGTCAACGTCAAGAAAGGCCAGTTTCTGGCGCCTTGGGACATGCCCAATGTCGCAGCCAAGATCGAAAGTACCGGCAACAGCAACATTCTGCTCACCGAACGGGGGGTCAGCTTTGGCTATAACCGGCTAGTGGTCGACATGCAGTCGCTGCCGGAAATGGCGCGCACGGGCTATCCGGTGATCATGGACGCCACCCATGCGGTGGCGCAACCGGGCGGACTTGGCGGGGCGTCCGGTGGGCAGCGCGAGTTTGCGCCGGTCATGGCGCGTGCCGCGGTGGCGGTGGGCGTGGCGGGCGTGTTCATGGAGACCCACCAGGATCCCGACAATGCCCCCTGTGACGGTCCGAACATGATCTATCTCGATCAGATGCCTGATCTGATCGCCACCTTGATGCGCTTCGATGCCCTTGCTAAGGCAGAGCCCATTCGCATCTAAGAAGAACAAGAGAATTTGACATGACCAAACCCGTTGCCGAGGTGACCCCGAACACCTGGAGTTTTCTGCGCGACGCAATGATCCGGCCCACCGGGTTTCGTGAATACGATGCCCGCTGGAAATACCCCGAAGAGATCAACCTGCCCGGCATGACTGCGCTGGGCCTGGGTCTGGGCACCCAGATACACCGCCGCGGCATCGCGCCGGTGATCGCCGTCGGCAACGACTATCGCGACTATTCTCTGTCCATCAAGAACGCGCTGATCCTGGGCCTGATGCAGGCCGGGATTCAGGTCAAGGACATTGGCCCCGCCCTGTCGCCGATGGCCTATTTCGCCCAGTTCCATCTGGATGTGCCCGCCGTGGCGATGGTGACGGCCAGCCACAACCCCAATGGCTGGACCGGGGTCAAGATGGGCTTTGACCGGCCACTGACCCATGGCCCCGACGAGATGGCGGAACTGCGCGACATCGTGCTGAACGGAGAGGGTTTGGCGCGCCCGGGTGGCTCTTACGAATTCGTCGATGGCGTCAAAGAGGCCTATATCGACGACCTGGTCGGCGATTTCCGCATGTCGCGCCCGCTCAAGGTGGTCTGCGCCACCGGCAACGGTACCGCCTCGGCCTTTGCGCCCGAGATCTTTGCCCGCATGGGGGTCGAGATCGTGCCGAGCCACAACGAGCTTGACTATACCTTCCCGCACTACAACCCCAACCCCGAAGCCATGGAAATGCTGCATGACATGGCCGACACGGTCAAAGCCAGCGGCGCCGATTTTGCGCTGGGCTTTGACGGCGATGGCGACCGCTGCGGCGTGGTCGATGACGAGGGCGAGGAGATTTTTGCCGACAAGGTGGGCGTGATCATGGCGCGGGACCTGTCCAAGCTTTATCCGGGTTCGACCTTTGTGGCCGATGTGAAATCCACCGGTCTGTTTGCCGCCGATCCCGAGTTGAAGAAACACGGCGCCAAGGCCGATTACTGGAAGACCGGCCACAGCCATATGAAACGCCGGGTCAAGGAGATTGGCGCGCTGGCGGGGTTCGAGAAATCGGGCCACTACTTCTTGGCGGAACCCATCGGGCGCGGCTATGACTGCGGCATGCGGGTTGCGGTCGAGATCTGCAAGCTGATGGACCGCAATCCGGACATGTCCATGTCGGACCTGCGCAAGGCGCTGCCGCGCACCTGGTCGACACCCACCATGTCGCCCTATGCCGCCGACACCGAGAAATACGCGATCCTGAAGCGGCTTGTGGAGAAACTGGTGGCCAAACATGCCGCTGGCGACAGCTTTGCCGGGCGTGCCATCAAAGAGGTGGTCACGGTGAACGGCGCCCGTGTGATCCTCGACAACGGCTCCTGGGGGCTGGTGCGCGCTTCGTCTAACACGCCGAACCTGGTGGTGGTCTGCGAAAGCAGCGAAAGCGAAGACGAGATGCGCGCCATCTTTGCCGAGATCGACGCGGTGATCCGCACCGAGCCGGGCGTGGGCGACTACGACCAGACGATCTGACCCACAGGCAGGGGGCGCTCCCGCCCCCTCTCCCCTCTCTGACGAGAGGGGAGAGGCGTTGGGCCGGGCCGCGCCTGCGGCGCGGTGATCTTTTGCGAGGCGCTGCCTCGCGCTCCGGAGTATTTTCAACCAGAAAGAAGCCGCGACCGGTTCTGCCTTTCGGTCCGCCCCAAATCTTCCGTGTGCAGCAGTTCATGGGGCGGAGCCTCTCTAGTTCTTACCCAGGAGCTTGAGCAAACCTTTGGTTGTCTCCTGTTGCAGCCGGTCCTTGATCAGCTCTTCGACATCCTGCCCCGGCTGGATCTCGGTATCGAGTTCCTCTCCAAGCTTGCGGCGCAGCTCATCCTTGGCCTTTTCTTCGACCTGCTCCGCATTGACGCCCGTGGCCTTTTCGATGACCTGGGTCAGATCGGGGCGTATGGCCGGGTTTGCCCAAGGCCCGACGATCCGCACCGGCACCGCCAGCCCCTGGCCCGCGTTGGCACGCAGCGCGACCGGGGTGAAGAGATAGTCGATGTCCCGGGCACCGAGGCCCACCCGGCCCTCGCCATTGGCCTTGTAATTATCGAGCAACATCAGCAGGTCACCGTTGAACAGGTTGCCCTTTTCGATCTTGTAGCTGGCGGTAAGGCTGTTGAACACCGTCGTGCCGCCGCCGCCCGCGCCGCGCTCCATCAGGTTGTCGAGATCGATGCCCGAGATTACGCCCTGCCCCATTTGCAGACCGCCCTCGCCGGACAAGGAGCGCATCAGCGCATCCTCGCTGTTGCCAACGGCCAGAAACTTGAGCGTGCCCGATGCCGGCCCCGCGAGCCGCTGAACACCGGCGAGGGTGGACAGCGCGTCGCGCATCTCGACCGCATCGGCGCGAATGTCTCCCGCTACCGACAGTCCATTGCGGTTGTTGGCGACCAGCTGTCCGGTGATCTGGCCGGAGAACAAGGAGACCGGCTGCATCGCCAGCACGGCGCGGCGCTGATCCAGCGAAACAGTCAGATCGCTTGGTCCCAGGTTCAGCCCCGGAAGCGCAATCGACTGTGCAACCAGCCTGACCGAACCGTTGGCCAGAGCCAGCGGCGAGGCGTCGATGGGTACCGTGGACCATCCGCCTGCACCAGATGCCGCGCCGCTGCTGGCAGCGGTCGTGGAAAGGCCGGTGAGGTCCAGAGCACCGGCCGCAAGCTTTGCGGTCACTTGCGGCGGATTGGCCACGGTGATGTCCGCAGCCCCGGTCAGGCGGTTGCCGTCGATATCCATTGCCAATTCGCGCAGCGCAAGCTGACCGTTGGCGGTATAGGTGATCTGGGCGCTGACATCGGCCTTTTGCCCCAACCCACGCGGCAGGGTGATCCCGGACTGGCCAAAGGCCGCCAGCATACGGGCGCTGTCCGTTGTGGACAGGCTGGCCTTGCCCGACATGTCACCGCTGAGTGCGGCGTGACCATCAAATGCGATCTGGGTATCGGGCGCCCTCATCTGTATCTGCAAGGCGGCAACACGGCCCGCGGAGAAGGCCGGTAGATCCGGCAAGGTGAGATCGACGTCAATCGCATCGACCCCAAGCGGCAGCCTCGCCTGCAACCGCAGCGGCGCATCGGGGGACGGCCAGGCGGCGGTGATGCCCACATTGGCAAAGTCGAGCCTGGTTTGGGCCTCTTCGATCAGAATCAGGCGGGCGTTCTTCAGCTCCAGCCTGTCGAGGGTGATCAGCCGCGCTTGCTGTGCCGGCAGGGCCGTCCCGGCCTGGGGCGCTTGGTCGCCTTCAGGGTCAAAGGCCCAATTGACCCGGCCCTGAGAGCTTTCGAGCCGCAGCAGCGGGTCCTCGGCCACGATTCCGGTGATGCGGACATCCCCGGCCAGCAGCGCCGGTGCGTTCACGCCGATGGCCAGGCTGCTTGCCGTCAGCATCGGCTGCTCGCCGGCCCAGGGCGCATTTCCCAGCACGACAGGCCCGGTTTCAACCCCCAGAACTGGCCAGAAAGTGAGGCGAACATCACCGCTAAAGCTGAGTTCCCGGCCAGTTTGTGCCCTGATCTGATCTGCCGCGAGACGCGCAAGCTTGTCCCCCGGCAGCAAGAGAATAACCCCGACCAGCCCGACCGCCGCCAGGATCAGTGTGATCGCAATGCGCACCAGCCACTTCATGTGCCTGCTCCCGTATTCATGTGTGCCTCGATATGGCAAACGGACCCCGGTTGGACAATATTTGCAAGGAGAAGAGTTCCCCTCTATATGCGCGCCATGAGCACAAACCCACCGAACCTGCGGCCCGACCTGGCGCCTGCCGCCCGCCTTACCGATACGACCCGTCCCGGCCAGCCGACAATCGGCATGGTCTCGTTGGGTTGCCCCAAGGCATTGGTCGACAGCGAGCGTATCCTGACCCGGCTCAGGGCCGAAGGATATGGCATTTCTCCTGATTATTCGGGCGCCGATGCCGTGATTGTGAATACCTGCGGGTTTCTCGACAGCGCCAAGGCCGAAAGCCTGGAAGCGATCGGCGAGGCGCTGAAGGAAAACGGCAAGGTGATCGTGACCGGCTGCCTGGGCGCCGAGCCGGAATACATCACGGGCGTACACCCCAAGGTTCTGGCCGTCACCGGGCCGCATCAATACGAACAGGTGCTGGACGCGGTGCACGGAGCGGTGCCGCCCGATCCTGATCCGTTTGTCGACCTTCTGCCGACCTCGGGCATCAAGCTGACACCCCGGCACTATAGCTATGTAAAGATTTCAGAGGGCTGCAATCACAAGTGCAAGTTCTGCATCATCCCGGACATGCGCGGGAAACTTGCAAGCCGGCCGGCACACGCGGTACTTCGCGAGGCGGAAAAACTTGTGGATAACGGTGTGCGTGAACTTCTGATTATCTCTCAGGACACAAGCGCTTATGGGCTCGACCGAAAGTATGATGTGAACCTGTGGAAAAACCGTGAGCTGCGCAGCCATATCACCGATCTGGCACGCGAGTTGGGGCAACTCGACGCATGGGTGCGGCTGCATTATGTCTACCCCTATCCCCATGTGCGGGACCTGATTCCCTTGATGGCCGAGTCAGCCTCCAACCTGTTGCCATACCTCGATATTCCGTTCCAGCACGCGCATCCTGACACGCTGCGGCGCATGGCGCGCCCGGCCGCCGCCGCAAAGACACTGGACGAGATCGCAGCCTGGCGGGAGGTCTGCCCTGACATCACCCTGCGCTCCACCTTTATCGTCGGCTATCCGGGTGAAACCGAAGAGGAATTCCAGACGCTGCTGGATTGGATGGACGAGGCGCAGCTCGATCGCGTGGGATGCTTCCAATACGAAAACGTGGCCGGTGCCCGCTCGAACGACCTGCCCGATCACGTGCCCGAAGAGGTCAAGCAGGACCGCTGGGACAGGTTTATGGAAAAAGCGCAGGCAATTTCCGAGGCCAAGCTGGCGGCCAAGGTCGGCCGGACCATGCAGGTGATCGTTGATGAGGTTGACGACGAGGCCGCCACATGCCGCACCCAGGCGGACGCACCCGAGATCGACGGCAACCTGTTCATTGACGAAGATTTCGAAGGGCTGAAACCCGGCGACATCGTAACGGTCGAAGTTGACGAGGCTGGCGAGTATGATTTGTGGGGACATCTAAGATAGAAAAAGATTTTCAGTTCTTCCAAAAGGCCGAAAACTACAGGCTAGCACTCGGGACTCTGCAATCAGACTTTCCTGATTGGCGAACGGAACTGCCGGACTTAGCTTTTGCGAACGACTGCGTTCTTTCAGCAGTGGTCTCAGTCTTCGAACGGTCGCAATGTATCTGCCCTCTCAATGTCGATGAAGGTACACTACGTCGCTCTGCTGTCGCAGCCGCCATGTTTCAAAACATCTCACTCGTAGAAACAGCGGTTTCAAAGGCGCAATACGTAGGTGCATCTGCTTTAATCAGGCAGGAAATTGAAGGTGTTGAGGTCCTCCGAGGAATCCTTGCCGGAAAACAAAAAGATGGTGCTACACCACGCTTGAAGGCACTCAAGTTCCTTGGGAGGGTTTATAGCCAACTGACGGGCGTCAGTCACTTGTCTCTAAACGAAGGAATTACCTACCTAACCGGTGGAAGCCCGTTCTCTTACGAACCTCGTTATGACAAGACGTATGCGGAGCTGTTAATGAATTGCCATGTTCTAGCAGTGCATGGGCTAGCCACTGTCACAGCCTTCGACATTAGAGGTTTCGAAAAAGACCATTTGACGGTTTCTGAGGAAAATCACCTCGCTCTGGCTCTGACGGTGCTGGGAAAAAACGGTTTCCTTCGACTAAAGCTTCCGCAACCAAACCGCTAGTCATTGTTATTTGACTTCAAGCTAGTAAGACGAATTCTGAGCATAGCGGTTCAGTTTCAGAGGTATAGGGCAGGTACTTGCTCTTTTCTCATCCTTTTCCTGCCCTGGACCCGCGCTATCGTGAAGTTCACAGACATCCACCACACAAAGGAACAGTTACATGTCCGACAGCCCTGAAATCGCGCAAAAAGCCCCCTTTCCGGTCGAAGTGACCGAGGGAAAGACCTATTTCTGGTGTGCCTGCGGCAAATCTCAAAAGCAGCCATTCTGCGACGGGTCACACAAGGGGTCCGAGTTTTCGCCGGTGAAATACACCGCGGAGGCCGACAAAAAGGTGTTCTTTTGCGGCTGCAAGCACTCGGACAAGTCGCCGCTGTGCGACGGCAGCCACAAAAGCCTGTAATCAGCGCAGGCGGTTCAGCAGGTCGGCATTGACGCAGAATTCAGGCGCGGTCCGCGCACTGCAATTCTGCGTGGCCAGCCAGTGCTGGCATTTCTCGCTGCAATCGGCGGCACGGCATCGGGTCACAACCTCGGCATAGTCGTTTTCCGTCACCTTGCCCTGCACCATGGCCTCGGTGAAACTGACGCCCATTGACCGCGCGACCGAGCGGGTCAACCAGAAATGTCGTTCGATATCGCCCAGGGGTATTTGTGGCATCGGAGGCTCCCTCAACGATGGGTTAGGGCTGCAACCGGCCAAGCAGGTCGCGGTTGCGGCAGTATTCGGGTGTCTGCAAGGCCCGTTCGCGCGAGGCCAGCCAGCCCGAGCAGTGTTCCGGATTACTGCATTGGGTGCAGGACAGGACCGCGTCGGTGATCTGGTCGATGCTCAGCTTCCCCTGAATCGCAACTTCTTGCAGATCATGCCCCAAGGTACTGGCCATGCTATCGAACAACTGGGCGTGGTGCTTCAGGATTTCACGGTCGGCCATGTGAACCTCCACGGTTAGGGCGTTTCAATGGAACAACCCTAACTTACCAATCGGCAGACATGCCTTGACTCAGGTCAAGATGCGATTCCGAGGTGATCGAGATAGGCCCGGGTCGCGTCCTGGACCCTGCGGAAGCGGTCGCCACCCAGTTTCTTGCCGCCGTACCAGCGGGTTACAACGATCACATGATCCGTCAACCCGGCCCGTTCCATCATCCGCAGAATGACCATGGCCGCGCCGGTTTCACCGTCGTCAGCCTTGAGCGCCCCTGTGGGCAACATGGCCGCCCAGGTGTTATGGGTGGCCTTGGCATAGGCCCGGTCCGATTTCAGCGCCGCCAGAACGGTGTCGACCTCTTCCCGGCTGTGAACGGGCGCGCCGCTGACCGCGTATTTCGATCCTCGATCGGTCAGCACCACGCCCAGCCGGGTCGGGTCACTCATTGGACAAGACCCAGATTGGCCGCCGTCCTCTGCACCACCTGGATGCGCGAGGCATTCGGCGGATGCGTTCCAAGGAAGCGGTCGCCCGGATCGGGAATACGCGAGAAGAAATGTGCCCCGATCAAGGGGTTATACCCCGCACGATAGGTAATCAGCGTGCCCAGCTCATCGGCTTCCAGCTCGTAATCCTTGGAATAGGTGCGCGATCCGACTAGGGCGCCGACCTGGGTCGCGGCGTCGATGGCCGAGGCATTGCCACCGGTCAGACCGGCCAACCCGGCAAACACGATGGCCCCGGCGGCCGCGTTCGCCTGTTGCCGGGCCAGGTGACCGCGAATGTGATGGGCTGCTTCGTGCCCCATGACAAAGGCCAGCTCGTCCGGATTGCGGGCGCTGTTGATCATGGCGCGGGTAAAGATGATCACCGGGCGGCCATCCTTGTCCACGGTCTGATAGGCGTTCACCGGCGCGCGCGGGTTGGGATCGACCTCGATCCGGAAATCGCAACGCATACCACTGGTGCGGCGCTGGCATTCGTTCACCGCCACCGGTCGCAGGCTGGCGCTGACCCGCGAAAACGCCGCCTGTGCGCTGGCGGGGCTCATCGCCGGGCCGCTGGGCACAGGGGCCAGGGGAACCGGTGCCGACGTTGGGGCCGGCGCGTCGCAAGCCGACAGAACCAAAGCAATCAAAAGCAGGAGCCGACGCATGTACAACCTCGTTAAAGTCCGTCGGGGACAGATTTAAACCTTGTCGCGCGAAGCTTCCAGCCTTGCCGCTGCTGCCCGCTTGCAATGGCGGCAGTCCGCCGCCACTCTGGCCTTATGTTTACCATCGAACACGAATTCGACTCGACCGTGATCACCCTTGTCGACGAGGGTGAAACGCCCTTGCTTGAGGACGTCGTGATCAACTCCTTTGCGGAATGCGTCACGCTGGAACAATACGACCCGCGCACCGATGCTATGCAAAAGATCACCCTGTCGCCCGAACAATTGCGCGATCTGGCCGCGGCACTGGACCTGCCCGAAGGGGTCTATCAATTGCGCGAGGTTCCCCCGGACGGCTAAGCCCTTGTAAATACAAATGTCTTGTCCCGTGCAGTATGACCGCGGCGAAGCTGCAAGCGGCTCGGCGCCACGCCCATGGCTCGCGCCAGTAACTGTCGCACGGCCTCGTTGGCCTTGCCGTTTTCGGGCGGCGCCGTGACCGTGATCCGCAAACCGCCATCATCCTCGGTCAGGCCGTCCCGCGCCGCCTTGGGCGTGACGCGCACGGTGATCTCAGCGTTCTCTTGCGCGAGATGGGACAGGTCCGGCAGAGATTTGACTTTGGGTTTGGCCATACCCGGTTCTTACACCGTCTGGCTAAAAACCCCAAAGCCTGGAACGCATCAGAACCACTCTTCGCCCCGCGGTCCCAGATAGTAGGCTTTAGAAGCCGCTCTTGCCGTGCTGTCCCTTGGGGCGACTGGCGGGGCGAGGTTGCCCGGAAGCGGTTCAATCGTCTGGGGCGCCCCGGCGGGGGGATTTGGCGCGATTGTACAGGCAACCAGACTGCCCAATGTCAACAAGATCGGAACAAGCGGTTTCATAAGAGCCTCCTGCGATTACAGCCATCATGTTAACAGCCCGTCGCGACAGAACACCGCCGAATGCGGGACTTCACGCAGGATTTACCCTTGAAACTCGGGCTGCGGTGTCCGAGATACGAAAGGGTCAATATGTGAAAAGGATTTACATATGCCGCCGCGCAACGACGCCGCCCTCGATTTCCTGCTGAACCGCCGGTCCCGCCCGGCCAAGACCTTGACCGCGCCGGGGCCCTCTCGCGCCGAACTATTGCCGATCCTGACCGCTGCGGCGCGCAGCCCCGACCATGGCAAGCTGGAACCTTGGCGGTTTATCGTTCTGGAACAAGGCGCTATGCCGCGCTTGGCCGAGCTGGCCGAACGACGCGGCCGGGACCTGGCGAAGTCTGACGAGGACGTGGTCAAGGGGCGGGCGCAGTTCGATCAGGGCGTCCTTGCTGTGGCCGTGATCGAGGTGCAGAAGGACAGCCCCAAGATCCCGGCGCTGGAGCAGACCTATTCCACAGGGGCCGTGTGCCTTGCCTTGTTGAACGCGGCGCTGGCTTCGGGCTGGGGTGCCAACTGGCTCACCGGCTGGGTGGCGCATGACCCGGTGTTCTGTACCGAAGGTCTGGGGCTGGTCGAGCATGAGCGGGTGGCGGGGTTCATTCACATCGCGACCGAAACCAGCGCTCCGCCAGACCGGCCGCGCCCCGATCTGGACGCCATCACACGCTGGGTTTCGGAATGATCATCCTCAATTCCTTTTTGCTGGCCCTGGGCCAGATCGGTGATACGCGCTTTCGCAAGGTTCTGATGCTTGGCGTCGGCTTGACCTTTGCCCTTCTGGTCGCCGTCTATGCCGGTTTTTTATGGCTTATCAATGCCTTGGTCGGCCCCGAGGTCACCTTGCCCGTGCTGGGCGAGGTCACTTGGGTGGGCGGCTTGCTGAACGTTTCATCGCTGATCTTCATGATGGTCCTGTCGGTGTTCCTGATGGTTCCTGTGGCCTCGGCGATTACCTCGATGTTTTTGGACGAGGTTGCGCAAGCAGTTGAAGACAAACACTATCCCGGACTGCCGCCGGTGGCCAAAGTGCCGTTTGGCGATGCGCTGAAGGACACGGTCAACTTTCTGGGCGTGCTGATCACGGCGAACCTGCTGGCCTTTATCCTCTATGCGTTCCTGGCGCCCTTCGCGCTCTTCATCTTCTGGGGTCTGAACGGATTTCTGCTGGGGCGGGAATACTTTACGCTGGCAGCGATGCGCCGGGTCGGACGTGACGGCGCGCGCAAACTCCGGTCACAGCACATGCTAACGATCTGGGCGGCGGGCATTCTGATGGCAGTGCCCTTGTCGGTTCCATTGGTGAACCTGCTCATCCCGATCCTGGGGGCGGCCACGTTTACGCATATCTTTCACGCGGTGACAGCCGAGCGCTGACCAAACCGCCCGATCCGGTCAGTACGTCGAATTGACCGTTTTGTACCGGATTGGGACGGTGTATTGGCCGTTTTGTACAGGCCTCCGCCCCGGCATCCGGGTGCGTCGATTCGACCGCCGCTCACTCCAGCGGCGGCATCACCTTGAGCAAGTTGATGTCATCGACTGTGATCCAGCCCGACAGGATGATCCCGGCGATCACGCACCAGAGCACCACCGATATCCCGGTGGTGATCCAGGCCTTGCGCTTGAGATAGTGGTGTTCGGGGGCGCCGGCATGGGTTCCGGGCACGATTTCGCCCAGATCGCCCTGGGTCCTGACCCGGATCGGCAATACGATCAGGAAGGTCATGAACCAGATGACGGAAAACAGCACCAAGGCTGATGTGATCGACATATGCGCCCCCTCGTTGGTCTACCCGAATATGGGTCAGACCTGCTCCAGTTCCACCAGGCAACCGTTGAAATCCTTGGGATGCAGGAACAGGACCGGCTTGCCATGGGCGCCGATCTTGGGCTCACCTGTGCCCAGCACGCGGGCGCCGGTGGATTTCAGGTGGTCGCGCGCGGCCAGGATGTCGTCGACCTCGTAGCAGACATGGTGGATGCCGCCCGAAGGGTTCTTGTCGAGAAAACCCTGGATCGGGCTGTTCTCGCCCAGCGGATAGAGCAGCTCGATCTTGGTATTGGGGAGTTCGATGAACACCACGGTGACGCCATGGTCGGGCTCGTCCTGCGGTGCGCCGACCTTGGCGCCCAGAGCGCTGCGGTATTGTTCGGACGCGGCGTCGAGATCTGGCACGGCAATAGCGACATGGTTCAAACGGCCGATCATGATCATCCTCCAGGCTGTATCGGGTTGGCTGTCTTATGCGGGTTGCGGGCCGGTGGAGCAAGTGCGCCATATTGCCCATTAACCTGTCATTAGCCCTCGTGACCTAGCGTTGAGTGTGTCTGCTGAAGGAACATGCTCATGGATGATTCTGATCCCTTTGCCACCCCGCACCGCCTGCCGACCAGCACCCGGCCCCTGTTGGGCCTGACGATCCTGGTTGTCGAGGACAGCCGTTTTGCCTGCGAGGCGATGCGGCTTTTGTGTCTGCGCAGCGGCGCCCGGATCCGCCGGGCCGATTGCCTGAAATCCGCCCGGAGGCACCTGCAAATCTATCGTCCCTCGGCCATCGTGGTGGATATGGGGCTGCCGGACGGGTCCGGCGCCGACCTGATCGAGGAACTGGCCCAGACCACCCCTCGGATTGGCGTGATTCTGGGGACATCGGGCGATCTGGACGGCGAAGACGCTGCCATGGAGGCGGGCGCGGACGGTTTCCTGCCGAAACCGGTTTCGTCGCTGGCAGCTTTTCAGGCCGCGATCCTGACCCGGCTGCCGGCCGACCGCCAGCCATTGGGGCCTCGGTTGCTCTTTGACGAGGAGATCCGGCCGGACCGGCTGGCCTATCAGGACGACATGGCCCATGTGGCCGACATGCTGAGCGAGCGCAACGACGGGCGAACGCTGGACTATGTCGCGCAGTTCCTGCTGGGCGTCGCCCGCAGTGGCGAGGATCATGTGCTGGTGTCGGCGGCACAGTCGCTGGCGCGCACCCGGGCGCGCGGCGCGCCGGTGACGGCGGAAACCGCGCGGGTCGCGGGCCTGGTCCAGGAGCGGTTGCAGCAAAGACAGGTGATCTGAAATGCCCAGTCATACCGGGCCGGGTGCGGCCGGTTCACAAAGCTTGCAAACACGAAAAAGGGGGCGGTTGCCGCCCCCTTGGGTTCCGGTCTGATTGCTGGCTCTTTGGAGCGGTGTTCGGACGAACCGAACCGAAGATGCCCTGCCGCGCCTATGGCATTCTCGGTGCATTCCGATAAGGCAGCTCGATTTGGTTCTAAAACACCTTAATCGCGCGGGAGGACGCGCAGGCCCAGTTCCATCAGCTGATCCGAGGTTGGATCGGAGGGCGCGGCCATCATCAGGTCCTCGGCGCGCTGGTTCATCGGGAACATGATGACCTCGCGGATATTGGCGGTATCGGCCAGCAGCATCACGATGCGGTCGATGCCCGCGGCACAGCCGCCGTGCGGCGGCGCGCCGTAGTGGAAGGCATTGAACAGAGCGCCAAAGCGGGCCTTGACCTCGTCCGCGCCGTATCCGGCCAGCTCGAACGCCTTGAGCATGATCTCGGGCTTGTGGTTGCGGATCGCGCCCGACACCAGTTCATAGCCGTTGCAGGCGAGGTCGTACTGATAGCCGCGCACCGCCATCGGGTCGCCGTTCAGCGCCTCCATCCCGCCTTGCGGCATCGAGAAGGGGTTGTGTTCAAAGTCGATCTCGCCGGTTTCCTCGTCGCGCTCGTAGATCGGGAAATCGACGATCCAGGCAAAGGCAAAGCGATCGGTATCGGTCAGGCCCAGTTCGGCGCCGATCACGTCGCGCGCCTTGCCCGCGACCTTTTCGAAGGACTTGGGCTTGCCGCCGAGGAAGAAGGCGGCATCGCCCACGCCCAGACCCAGCTGCTGGCGGATCGCCTCGGTACGTTCGGGGCCGATGTTCTTGGCGAGCGGCCCGGCCGCTTCCATCCCGTCGGCACCATCGCGCCAAAAGATGTACCCCATACCCGGCAGGCCCTCTTTCTGGGCAAAGGCGTTCATCCGATCACAGAACTTGCGGCTGCCGCCGGTGGGGGCGGGAATGGCGCGGATCTCGGTGCCTTCCTGCTCCAGGAGCTTGGCGAAGATGGCAAAGCCCGAGCCACGGAAATGCTCGGAACAATCCTGCATCCTGATCGGGTTGCGCAGGTCGGGCTTGTCGGTGCCGTACCATTTGGCGGCATCGGCATAGGCGATCTGCGGCCAGTCCTGCGGCGCGTCCACCTTGCGGCCGCCGCCGAATTCCTCGAACACGCCCGCCAGCACCGGCGCGATGGTGTCGAACACATCCTGCTGGGTGACAAAGCTCATTTCCAGGTCGAGCTGGTAGAAATCGGTGGGCGAACGGTCGGCGCGCGGGTCCTCGTCGCGGAAACAGGGGGCGATCTGGAAATACTTGTCAAAGCCCGAGACCATGATCAGCTGCTTGAACTGCTGCGGCGCCTGCGGCAGCGCGTAGAAGCGGCCCGGATGCAGGCGCGAGGGCACCAGGAAGTCGCGCGCGCCCTCGGGCGAGGAGGCGGTGATGATCGGGGTCTGGTATTCGCGGAACCCCTGCCCCCACATGCGGCGGCGCATCGAGGCGACCACGTCCGATCGCAGCGTCATGTTGCGCTGCATCGCCTCGCGGCGCAGGTCGAGGTAGCGATAGCGCAGGCGGGTTTCCTCGGGGTATTCCTGGTCGCCAAAGACCATCAGCGGCAGTTCGCCTGCGCGGCCCAGCACCTCGAGATCGCGGATGAAGACCTCGACCTCGCCGGTGGGCAGGTTCGGGTTGACCAGGCTGGCGTCCCGGGCCAGCACCTCGCCGTCGATGCGGATGCACCATTCGGAACGGACCTTTTCCAGCTCGGCAAAGACCGGGCTGTCGCCGTCGGCGATCACCTGGGTGATGCCATAATGGTCGCGCAGGTCGATGAACAGCACGCCGCCATGATCGCGCACCCGGTGGACCCAACCGGACAGGCGGACGGTCTCGCCGACATTGGCGGCGGTCAGGGCGGCGCAGGTGTGGCTGCGATAGGCGTGCATCGGTGATATCCCTTCGGGCGGAGAATTGGTCGCGCCGATACACCGCGATAGGCGGAGGAAGTCAAGGCCGCGCCGCGCGCAAGCGGGGTTTGTGGCGTATTCGCCCAGAATTTACGGGTCGGTGGGGCGCAGCCGCCCATCGTTGACCTGTCCTTGCTGACAGGTCGCCGCCTATTGGGCCGCACTGCGGGTGCTTCGAGGCGAGCGGGAGCGCTCCCTGCTCAGGTCAGCGTGTGGCCCCGGTCGCCGGTCGCCTCGCGCCAGTGCTTGCGGCAGAGCGAGACATAAGTTTCGTTGCCGCCGATCTGCACCTGTGCGCCTTCAGTGATCGCCCGGCCCTCGGCGTCCTGGCGGATGACCATTGTCGCCTTGCGGCCGCATTTGCAGATCGTGCGCACCTCGCGCACTTCGTCGGCCAGCGCCAGAAGCATGGCCGAGCCCGGAAACAGCTTGCCCCGGAAATCGACGCGCAGGCCATAGGCCAGCACCGGAATGTCCAGATCGTCAACGGCCCGGGCCAGTTGCCAGACCTGTTCGGGGCTAAGGAACTGCGCCTCGTCGACAAAGACACAGGCAATAGGGCCTTGCCCTATCCTGGCGGCAATCATGGCAAAGACGTCATCCGCAGGTGTAAAGATATCGGCTTCGGCCTCGATCCCGATGCGGCTGGCGATGCGTCCGTGCCCGGCGCGCCCGTCGATCGCCGCGGTCAACAGATAGGTCTGCATGCCGCGCTCGCGGTAATTGTGCGACGCCTGTAGCAACACGGTCGATTTGCCAGCGTTCATGGTCGAGAAATTGAAGTACAGTTTTGCCATGCAGGCGGTGTATTCGCTCGGGCAAGTCAGGGCAAGATATCTGGTCGGCACCGCCTCCGCTTTGTTCCTGTCCGAGGTTACACCTCTGGGGATGGACTGCGAATCAAAGACGGAAACGGTGCCTTCTGCCACCAGGGCAGACCGTTCGGAACACTAATGCGTATCCTGAACCACTCACTATTGGCGCATAACGATCGCCACTCGTAGGTATCCCAACTATCCTTTGGGATAGAAAAAAAATGGCATTTCCCTGTTAAGAAGGTTATGGGAAATTTCCCCGTAGTTTCCCCCGGAGATCACGGCGGTAAAAAACAGGACGGAAGGGGCGAGGATGGCGGACATTGGGGCATATCTGAAGAAGCATACCGAAGCCTTGGTCAAGGATGTCGGGATCGAGGCTGCCTGTTCCCTGACCGGCAAGTCCAAGGCTACCCTTGGGCGGTATTATTCAGACAATCCCGAGCATTCAGACCGTTTCATGCCGGTCGATGCCGTGGCCCAGCTTGAGGCCGCCGCCGACTATCCGCATGTCACCTCGGCGCTGGCCGAATTGCGCAACATCACGCTCAGCTATTCAGGCCGGAACGACAACGACACGCGGCGGGGCGGTGTCAATGCCGATGTCATCGCGCTGAGCCAGAGATTCGCCATGCTTATGAGCGAATACCAATCCGCGATCGAGGACGGGATCATCACGGTGAACGAGGCCAAGCGGCTGTTGAAGGAAACGGTTCAGTTGCAGCAGGTCCTAATCGACATGAAGCTGCATCTGGAAGAGGAAAGCACCAGCTGAGGCCGGGGGCCACACCCGCGGCCCGATCGGCGCTTGCCGAGCGCTATCTGCGGTTTGCCCGGGTCGAGGCAGAGGGGCATTCGCCGCTTTACACGGACTGGGCGCGGCATGTGGCGGGATCGGCACGGGCGCTTGCCTTTCTCGGAGATCTGCAGCCTGACCGGCGTCAACCCAACCTCTTCTTTGCAGCGCTGCGCCTGGTGGGCGGGTTGCCACGGACCGAGGCCGCATTTGACGATATTCTGACGCGCGAAGGCGATGCCATCGCGGCGGTGATGCGGGCGCGCCGGACCCAGACCAACGAGCCGGGGCGCTGTGCCTGTCTGCTGCCGCTCTTGGCGCGGCTCGACGGGCCGCTGGCCCTGATCGAGGTCGGCGCTTCGGCCGGGCTTTGCCTGCTGCCCGATCACTATGGTTATGACTGGGGGCGGGCTCGGCTCGATCCGCCAGGCGGATCCGGGGCACCGGTGTTTCCATGCCGTGCAAATGCCCGCGCGCCCTTGCCCGAGAGCTATCCCGATATCGTCTGGCGGGCGGGGCTGGACCTGTCGCCGCCCGATTTGGGGGACGCCGGGGATGTGGCCTGGCTTGAGGCGCTGGTCTGGCCGGAACAGACCGACCGGCTGGCGCGGCTGCGTCAGGCGGTTGCGGTGGCCCGCCAGGCGCCACCACCTGTGGTGGCGGGTGACCTGACCCGTGATCTCGAGGCGCTGATTGCCCAGGCGCCCGCTGATGCGCGGTTGGTGGTGATGCATTCCGCGGTGCTCACCTACGTCAGTGACCCTGACGCCCGGGCGGATTTTGCCCGGCTGATGCGGTCACGCGATCTGCACTGGATCAGCAACGAGGCGCCCGGCGTCTTTCCCGACCATGCCAAGAGGCTGACCCCGCGCGAAGACATGTTCCTGATGGCGCTGGACGGTCACCCCGTCGCCTGGACCGGCCCACATGGGCAGAGCCTGGATTGGCTTTAGAGGCTCGTGGGAGGGCCGGATTGAGCGCGCAGCCCCCAGAAACCGGGCCGTTGTGCTGGCGCTCAGATCGCTTCTTCACGTCATATGCCGCCGCACGATCACCGAGCCCACGGAATAGCCCGCGCCGAAGGAGCAGATCAGGCCCAGATCGCCTTCGGTCAGATCGTCGGAGTTCTGCGAAAAGGCGATGATCGAACCGGCCGACGAGGTGTTGGCATAGTCTTGCAGGATGTTGGGCTGTTCGCCCGGTTCCGGCTCGCGGCCCAGAACCTTTTTGCCGATGAAATCATTCATTGTCTTGTTGGCCTGATGCAACCAGAGCCGTTTCAGATCGGTATTGGCCACGCCCTCGGCCGCCATGTGATAGGCGATATGCTGGCTGACCATCGGCAGCACTTCCTTGAACACCTTGCGGCCGTTCTGCATGAACTGCATGTCGCGGCGGTCCTGCATCCCGTCGGGGCGCGAGCGGCGCAGGAAACCGTTGTTGTTGCGGATGTTGTTGGAGAATTGGGTGGCGCAGCGGGTCGAGAGGATCTCGAAATGCGGACCCTTGGCGTCCTCGATGCGTTCGATCAGGGTGGCGGTGGCCACATCGCCAAAGATGAAGTGGCAATCGCGGTCGCGCCATTCCAGATGGGCCGAGCAGATCTCGGGGTTGACCACCAGCGCCGAGCGGATGGATCCTGCGCGGATCATGTCGGCGGCGGCCTGGATGCCGAAAGTGGCCGAGGAACAGGCCACGTTCATGTCGAAGGCGAACCCTTCGATCCCCAGCGCTTGCTGGATCTCGATCGCGACCGCCGGATAGGCGCGTTCCAGGTTCGAGGCGGCGCAGATCACCGCGTCGACATCGGCGGCCGTCTTGCCCGCCTGCGCCAGCGCCTTTTTCGCCGCATCCCCCGCCATCTCGGTCATGATGCCCGGCTCGTCATCGTCGCGCTGACGCAAGAGCGGGTGCATGACCGCAGGATCGAGCACACCGGTCTTGTCCATCACATAGCGGTTCTCGATCCCGCTGGCCTTGACGATGAACTCTTCCGAGGAGTGCTGCATCGGTTCCATCTCGCCTGCGGCGATGGCCCCGGCATTCTCGGAATTCATCCGGTCGGCATAGGCGTTGAAGGCCGTGACCAGCTCGGCATTGGTGATGACGTTCGGCGGCGTGAACACACCGGTGCCGGTGATCGCAGGTCTGAACATGTAAAAGTCCTCGAAAAAGGGGTTTGCCCAAAATGCAGGCGAAACCCGTTGCAATCAAGGGGATTGCCCCAAGGGAAACCGGGCCAAACGGGCGATATTTCAGTTCTGATATTGAATGTTTCATTTTTTGAAGTACATCACAGGACGAAACAGGGGGCTGCCCGATGACCGACCACGATTCTCCTCCACCAAAGACCTATCCGCCCGAAATCGAGGCGATGATGGGTGTCTATGCGCTGTACTGGAAACTGGAAGAGGTGATTGCCAGCGAGGTGGTCGAGACCGGCCTCAGCCGTCCCGAGGCGCATATGCTGATCAAACTCGGCACACCGATGCGCATGGGGGTGCTGGCGCGCGAGATGCTGGCGCTGCCCTCGACCATCACCGCCACGGCGGATTCGCTGGAAAAAGCGGGGTATCTGACCCGCAGCCGCGACCCCGACGACCGCCGCGCCTGGCTGTTGGAGCTGACGCCCGAGGGCCGGGCGCTGCGCGCCGAGTTTGTCGCCGATGCGGGCGCGCTGTTTCACGAGGTGTCGGGGCTGGATGCCTGCGAGACCGAGGAATTTGCGCGGCTGGCGCGCAAGATTCGCCTGACCATCCTGGAAACCGGACTATCCGAAGGGTTCAAGACATGAGATTTCTTTTTGCGTTGGGCACCGTCCTGAGCCTTGCCGCGGCCCCCTTGGCTGCGGACACGCCCGCCAAGCCGGTCAAGTTGATGGTGGTGAGCGAGGCCGCGCCCGGGTTTTCACGCCAGTTCTTTGGACAGGTGGCGGCGCGGCGGACGGTTGATCTGGCCTTTCAGGTGGCGGGGCAGATCGTCGAATTTCCGGTGAACGAGGGCGTATTGCTGCCAAAGGGCAGCCTGATCGCGCGGCTGGATCTGGAGCATTTCGAGCTGCAACTGGATCGCGCCCGGCTGCAAAAGGAACAGGCCGACCGCACGGTGGCGCGGCTGAGCCGGCTCCAGGGGACCACGGTCAGCCAGGTGTCGCTGGACGACGCGGAAACCAATGCGCAACTGGCCGCCATTGCGCTGCGTGATGCGGAATATGCGCTGGAACATGCGACGCTGACCGCGCCCTTTGACGCGCTGATCTCGCGCCGCAACGTGGCGGCCTTTACCACAGTAGAGGCGGGGACGCCGGTGGCGCGGATCCATGACATGTCGGAGCTGCGGATCGAGGTGGACGTGCCAGAGATCCTGTTCCAGCGCGCGGGCGAACCCGAGGATGCGCGCATTACCGCGAAGTTTCCGGCCTCGGATCAGGAGTTTCCGTTGCAGATCCGCGAGTTCGACGCCGAGACATCAAGCGTCGGCCAGACCTTCCGCATCAATTTCGGCTTTACCCCGCCGCCCGATCTGAACGTGTTCCCCGGCTCGTCGGTGACGGTGAATGTGCGGGTTCGGGATGGCGAACCGGGCATCGCGGTGCCGCCCTCGGCGATCATCGCCGATGCGGGCGGCGTTCCTGGCGTGATGATCTTTGAGCCCACCGGCGCCGATGCCGGGACGGTGCGGCGGCAGGCCGTCGAGATCGCACCGCTGCCGGATGGGGCGGTGCGGGTGCTGTCGGGGCTCGGCGAAGGGGATGAGATCGTCAGTGTCGGCGGTGCCAGCCTGAACGACGGGCAATCGGTGCGCCGGTTCACCGGCTTTGGCAACTGAAGGGCCGGGTCATGAACATCGCGCGCCTGTCGATTGAAAAGCCGCTTTATACCTGGCTCATCATCCTGATTTCGCTGGTTGGCGGCATCTGGGGCTTTGTCACGCTGGGCCGGCTGGAAGACCCGGCCTTTACCATCAAGGAGGCTGTTGTTGTCACCCACTATCCCGGTGCCACCGCCGAACAGGTGGCGCTGGAGGTTTCCGAGCCGTTGGAATCCGCGATCCAGAAGATGGACGAGGTAGCAACCATCACCTCGGTCAACCAGCCGGGGCAATCGCTGATCTCGGTCGAGATCAAGTCGACCTATGACGGGGGCGCGCTGCCCGCGATCTGGACCAAGCTGCGCGCCCGTGTGGGCGATGCTGCCCGCGCCCTGCCCGATGGGGTCGGCGCGCCTTTTGTCGATGACAGTTTCGGCGATGTCTATGGCCTGTTCTATGCGGTGACCGCACCGGGATACAGCGATGCCGAGCAGCACGAGCTGGCCACATGGCTGCGGCGCGAACTGTTGGCGGTGAGCGGTGTGGCGGGGGTTGAGGTGGCCGGTCTGCCGGACGAGGCGATATTCGTCGAGCCCGATCTGGCGCTGTCGGTGAACCAGAACGTGCCGGTACAGGCAATCGCCAACGCCATTGCCACCGCCGATTCCGTGCGCGACGCGGGCACCCTGCGCAACGGTGACGGCAAGACCGCGATCCTGCGGCCCGAAGGCTCGGACAGTGTGGACGCCATCGCCGGGCTGTCAGTGGGCACGCAAGGCAAGGTGATCAACCTGTTCGACATGGCGCAGGTGCATCGGGGGCGTCAGGCTGACCCCGACCTGATCATCCGCCATAACGGGGGTGAGGCGTTCACGCTGGGCATAGCGGGGCTGGCGACCGAGAATATTGTCGAGGTGGGCCAACGGGTGGATGCAAGGCTGGCGGAACTGGACGGCGATATCCCGGCCGGTGTGACGCTGGAGCCGATCTATCAGCAGCATGTGGTGGTCGAGGAGGCGAGCAATGCTTTCCTCGTCAACCTTGCCATGTCGGTGGCCATCGTGGTGGCGGTGCTGGCGCTGTTCATGGGCTGGCGCGCGGCGGTGGTGGTGGGGGCGACCCTGCTCTTGACCGTGGTGGGCACGCTTCTCTTCATGGCGCTGTTTTCCATCGAGATGGAGCGCATCTCGCTGGGGGCGCTGATCATCGCCATGGGGATGCTGGTGGACAATGCCATTGTGGTGGCCGAGGGGATGCAGATCGCCATGCTGCGCGGCAAGCCCTCGCGCGCGGCCGCCGACGAGGCGGCGGGCAAGACGCAGATCCCGCTGTTGGGCGCCACCGTGATCGGGATCATGGCCTTTGCGGGCATCGGCCTCAGCCCCGATGCGACGGGCGAGTTTCTGTTCTCGCTCTTTGCCGTGATCGGTATTTCGCTGCTTTTGAGTTGGGTGCTGGCGCTGACGGTGACGCCGCTTTTGGGACATTACTTCTTCAAGCAGGGGCATGCGGATGCCGCCGATGCCTATGGCGGGCCGCTGTTTCGCGCCTATGCCGCCACTTTGCGCGGCGCGCTGCGGATGCGCTGGCTGGTGGTGGTGGGGCTGGTTGCAGTGACTGCGGCCTGTTTCGCGGGTTTTGGCCTGATGAAGCAGCAGTTCTTTCCCAATTCGAACACGCCGATGTTCTTCGTGCATTACAAGCTGCCGCAGGGCACGCCGATCGAGACCACCGCAGGCGATCTGGCCGAGGTCGAAGCCTGGCTGGCCGAACGCCAGGATGTGGTGGCTTACACCACATTTGCCGGGCAAGGCGCGACGCGCTTCATGCTGACCTATGCGGCGGAAAAGCCGAACCCGTCTTACGGGCATATGATCGTGCGAACGGCGAGCATTGAGGATATTCCCGCGCTTCAGGCCGATCTGGAGGCGTTTGGCACCGCAGCCTTCCCCGAGGGCGAGTTCCGCACCAGGCGGCTGGTCTTTGGCCCCGGCGGCGGCGACCCGATCCAGGTGCGGTTCTCGGGGCCCGATCCGACGGTGCTGCGGCAATTGGCCGATACTGCTATGGCAGAGATGCGCGCGGCCTCGGGCGATATCACCGGTGTGCGGTCGAACTGGTACGAGCAGGAACTGGCGCTGCGCCCCATCTATGCCACCGAGCGGGCGCAGATCGCGGGCGTCAGTCGCGACGATATCGCCGACATGCTGCGGTTTTCCACCGATGGCATCACCAGCGGGGTGCTGCGCGAGCGGGACCGGCTGATCCCGATCATCGTTCGCCGCCCTGCCGATGGTCCCTATTCCATCGTCGATCAGGTGGTCTATTCACCATTGTCGGGGAAATTCGTGCCAGTCGAACAGATGGTGGACGGGTTCGAATATGAGGCGGTCAACACGCTGGTGCATCGTCGCGACAGGCTGCTGACGGTGACCGTGGGTGCCGACATTCCCGCCGATCTGACCGCAGCCCAGGTGCATGCAGAGGTGCGCCCGGTCATCGAGGCGATCCCGCTGCCGCCGGGCTATCGGATGGAATGGGGCGGCGAGTTTGAGGATTCTGCCAAGGCGCAGGCGAGCCTGGGCAAGCAATTGCCGCTGAGCCTGTTGATCATGGTGCTGATCTCGATCCTGTTGTTCAACGCGATCCGCCAGCCGGTGATCATCTGGCTGCTTGTTCCAATGTCAGTGAACGGGGTGGTGATCGGTTTGTTGGGCACCGGGTTGCCGTTTACCTTTACCGCGCTTCTGGGTCTGCTCAGCCTGTCGGGCATGCTGATCAAGAACGGCATCGTGCTGGTCGAGGAGATCGACCTGGTCCGGGCCGAGGGCAAGCCGCTGCGGGATGCCATTGTCGAGGCCTCGGTGTCGCGGATCCGGCCAGTGATGATGGCCGCCGTTACCACCATTCTGGGCATGGCGCCGCTTTTGTGGGATGCGTTCTTTGTCTCGATGGCGGTGACGATCATGGGCGGGCTGGCATTCGCCACCGTGCTGACCCTGATCGCGGCGCCGGTGTTCTATGACCTGTTCTTTGCCCGCGAGGCGCGGGCCGAGGGCTGAGCGATTCGAGCGCGGGCGTCAGGCGCCCGCGTCCTCTGCCGCGTCGTAGTGGTAGAAAAAGCAGGAGATCTTGTTGCCATCCGGGTCGCGCAGATAGGCCACGTAGAAATCCGGCCCGTAGTAGGGCCGGGTACCCGGCGCGCCCGCATCCGTGCCGCCATGGGCGAGGCCAGCGGCATGAAAGGTGCGCACCTGCGCCGCGTCGCGGGCGGGGAAACCCACCATGGTGCCATTGCCGGTGCTGGCGGGTGAACCGTCAAACGGCGCGCAAACCCAGAAGCCGGTGCCGCTGTCGTAGTCCTGGCCCCAACCGGCCCAGCCTTCGGGCCAATCCGGCAGGCGGGGCTGATCCAGCACGGCGAAGACCGCGTCATAGAACCGGACCGCGCGGGCCAGATCATTGGTTCCGAAGGTGGTGTAGATGTTCATTGGGGCCTCCGCTAGAATGCCAGTAGATAATGCACTCTGGACTAGGGTCTGTTGAGATTCAGGATTCCCATCTGGTCTAGGTTCTGATTCAAACTCCCAAAAGGGAGGTCTGAATGGA
>NZ_JAOVQN010000016.1:0-125167 GCF_025673445.1 Ruegeria marisflavi | reverse complement strand
GGCAGCGTGTTCACATGGGTCAAATCTCGGTGGAAAATTATGGGGCTACCGGGTCACTTCTCAGCAAAAATCAACAGGTAGGTCAAAGCTTCTCCCATTCTTGGTCATTGGTAGATGTATGCGGTCCTCGTGCACGTGCCTCCACTCCAAGGTTAATGCTTCGGTCTTTCTCAGCCCAGTGAAGAGCAGCAGCTCATAGAACACGGTATGAATCGGGTTGTGCAGCCCCTCGATCTCGTGCCGCCACTCCACCAGGTCGTCAATGATGGTCCCAGCTGGCTGCTCATCATACCACTCGATCGCCAAGGTCGGCGATTCCTGCAGATCGTGAACACGACGAGCATGGTTCCAGACCGTCCGAAAATACTTCAGAAGATGGTTAGCCGTCGAAGGGGTGGCAGCGAGAGACCTATGGCGCTCCACGACCATCGATTTGGTAATCTCATCGAGTGGCAGGCGCAGCCAATCCTTGAGATGAAGCTCGAACTGCTGACGCATAGTCAGCTTATGCGTATCTGATCGAAGCTTGGGTCGCGCCAAATAAGCTTCCATCGCCACTTGCAGGGTCGGAGCACCAATCTGGATTTGCTTTCCCGCACCCCTGCCCCATTCAAGCGCAAACCCGAGAGCGGTCTGTCGGGCCACCTCCGCTGTGATCATCGGATAACGCCCGATTAACACCCTCCGTGTCTGACCACCAACATCCTTCTGGTAATACCAGGTCTTCGACCGCTTCCCGACGAAGAGAACGAGGCCTTTCACCTCGCTGTCCCAGTGCTTGTCGGTTCCGGATTTTGTCTACGGAACCTTGCGGGCGAAGGTCTCTGTGAGCTTGGGCATTTTGTCAGTTTTTTGTCGGTATCAGCAGGAAAATTACGGAACCCACCGGAATACAGAAGAACGACATAAGTCAATAATAAGAATAGCTTGAAATCAAAATGAAAGGATAGGAGAAGTAGATCACAAGCTTGGAAGGCAAGGGTCTTATCATTACACAACGCCCGCTCGACGCTCACCGGTACTGTTCCATTGATTTTCGGGCGTCAAGTTAGGAACGACAAACTTCCCGACGGCTTCGAAATCACCTTGATGTTGCTCTGCCCCCCTGAAAACTGGATCGTTTGAAGCTGGAGTTTTCCGCTAAGTCTTCCTGGCTGGGAGAGGAGCGGAAACGCATGAAAAAATCGAAGTTCACGTAGGCACGGAAGTGATCAGCCCCACCTGAGTGGTCCAGTTTTGATCATGGTGCATGACCGATCTGAGCGCGACTGTCGGGGTGGACGACAAAGCGGCTCCGTTTGGCGGAGCCGACCATTTGAGGGCCTCCAGTCCGGGGTACAGACCGACACCGTTTCGCGCACCAGCCGCCTGAAGAAACCGAGAGCGGCGCTCACCTGGGCATGGTCAATCGTCGCCTTTGTAATATCCGATCACATCATTCTCTGTGGTCGCCCCAAGCCCATTCAGCAAACGGTTTGAGTAGTTGAAGTACGCACAAACCTGATTGACCTCCAGGATTTCCCCGTCGTCGCATCCGGCGATCTTCAAAGCTTCGAAATCGGATTTGACCATCTTTCCGACAGAAGTTGTCAGTTTCCCGGCATAACGCAACAAGGCAAGTTCCTTACCCGAAAACTCCTCTTCCGGGCGGTGCGCCTTGAGAGCCAGAAAGATCCGATCGGATCGTTTTTGATCTCGCAGCAAGTTCCGCACATTCATAAAATGATGCGTCAGCGAATAGGTGCAGTCGTTCAGGATCGATGTGAAGCTTGCAACCACTTCCAGGAACCAGAACGGCAGCACGTTGTCTTTCGAATGAAGCACCGATCGATACAGGGTTACGTGTCCGTTCATCGTTTCCGGTCTGAGTGAATGCACCCGCATGACTGTGTCGACCGTGCCATGCGGCGTGCGTGCGTTGTCCAACATCTCCTTGAGCCGACCATCTGCCTGCTCGTCCGGAACCATTTCAATCCACGCACTCATGATTTCACTCCTCCAGTTGCAACTACAGGATATGAGGTAAATTACCCCAATTCACAGTAGAAATTTCAACTGGGGGGAAATTTTTCTAGGAACAACCGACAGCGCGAGGGTAAGATGGAACCGATCTCGCAACGCGGTGGGAATACATGTCGGAAGAAAGACTTCGGGCTGGAGCAGAGAACCTTTTGCGCAATTGCAGCGGCCTGAATCCAGGGGATCACCTTTTGATTCTTCAGGAAGCAACCGATAACGGATATTACGACGCCGACCTGGCCGCCGTCATAGCAGGTTCCGCCAAAACAATGGGCATCGCGACAGAGCTTAGAACGGCGCCTTTCGATCCCATGGGATCTATCTTGCCGGTAGGCATTCAGACGGCCATGGCGGTCGCTGATCGGACCTTGTTCCTGTCACGCTGTGGCGACCAGATCAGGTTCAGCGATGAGATGCGCAAAACAAGGCCTATCGTTGCCTATGTCCTGGACACAGAGATGCTGGCGTCAAGGTTTGGTGCCGCGCATTACAGTGGCTTTGTTCAGATCAAGGATGCTGTGAACACGCTTTTGGCGAACGCGCGGACAATCCGTGTGACTTGCCCGTTGGGAACGGATTTCAGTGGACCGGGGGCCAACTTTCCCGACAAAGGAATATCAGACGTCGCAATCACCCGTTTCCCGATGTCGGTTTTCGCTCCCGTCCCAACTGCTGGGTTTTCCGGCGTGATTGTACAGGACGGGTTTCTGGTGGGGACGGGATCCAAGTTCTACAAGCCCTACGGCTGCCATCTGAACGCCCCTGTCGAAATTCACTTCAGAGAAACCAAACTCGAGGGCTTTAGGGGCGAGCCCGAGGATGTCCAACGCGCAACGATGCATTTTCGCCGCGTCGGAGAGCAATTCGGGCTGGATCCCATGACGATTCATTCCTGGCATGCGGGAATTCACCCGGGTTGCTTTTACACCAGGCCGGCTGCCGAAAATTTCGAACGGTGGAGCGGCAGCGCCTTCGGGAATCCGCGGTTGCTGCATTTCCATACATGCGGAAACTATGCCCCTGGAGAGATTTCTCTGAATGTGCTGGATCCGACCATCGAGGTTGACGGGGTCAAGATATGGGATGTGGGCGTTTTCCACGTTTCCCGTGTTCCCGGCGGAGCAGAGATCCTAGAGCGCTACCCGTGTATTCGCGCGACATTCGACAACCCGGAAACGCAGGTCGGACAGGGGCCGACAGGGCGGCTTTCAGCCCTTTGACAAGGTCTCAGTCGGTAGAGGTTTCCGATCTGATCTGACGGGCCACCCGGGTGCGAAAACGCATCGCGCCGGCGTCCAGACCAAGATTGATATAGCCGGACTTGCGGTTCGCCATGCCTGTTTGCACGTGCTCCAAAACTTCCTTGTCCTCATTGAACGCCATCGTCGCGCCTTCGAACATCCGTTGCGAGAGCTGATGATCCTCTGCATGCATATTGCGGTGCTGAAACCAGAAATACCGGGACTGGTGCGCATTTACAGGGGTTATGAAATTGTAGGAAATGTTCACAAAGGCATTGGGAGAGACCGGCCTCTGCGCGCCGCCCTCTCCCGCAGGGGTATAGACCGACATGTTGATCGCGGTGGATGGCAGGCGACATTCATAGTGCTGTTTGCGGTCGCAGGTGGGGCCAAAGGGCAGCATGGCTTTGTAGTACGGTGGCGGCTCCTCGCCCAGAACCCAGCGCGAGACGATAACGCCGTTCTCGATCTCCTCCAGATCCAGGGGCCGGTTATCGGTTCCCGCCCCCGCGAATGACGAAAGATGAACCCAGGCCACATGGCTCGGGTCGAGAAGGTTGTCGATTATGTAGAGGTAGTGACAAGCCATCTCCATGGCGCCTTTCGGCGTCTTGCCCCAGTCAGGATTGTCGAAGTTGGGGATGTCCAGAATTTCGTCTCTGTCCGCCTTGTCCGGGTCACCCATCCACAGCCACAGGAAACCCCACCTGTCTTCGGTGGGATAAGAATGAACAGCGGCGCGCCGTGGAGGATTGTCGAGCTGGGTCGGGGCAATGACACATTCGCCGGTACAATCGAAGGTCAGGCCGTGATACCCGCAGACCACGTTGTCACCTTCGACAGAGCCGCGCGACAGGGGTAACTTGCGATGCGGACAGGCGTCCTCCAACGCAATTGCATTGCCATTGGTGTCCCGAAAGATCGCGATTTGCTCTTCCAGCATGGTGACCGCGCTCAACTTCCGCCCAAAGTCCTCGCTGCGTCCGGCGACATACCAGCAGTTTCGCAAGAACCCTTCCGCTCCGATCAGGTCAGGCCGCATATCCACCCCCTACACAGAGAACACGTCAAACGCCTTCAGCGCCTTGGCGCTATAGGCATACGAGGGCCCACCGCCCATGTAAGTGGCCATCGCCAGGGCCTCGCACATTTCGGCCCGGGTCGCCCCCAGGCGGACGAGCGAACGGACGTGGAAACCGATACAACTGTCGCACCGGGTCGCAATGGCGATCCCCAGCGCGATGAATTCCTTTGTCTTTTCGCTCAGGGCGCCATCGGTCTTGGCCGCCTTGCCCATGATGCCGAAACCGCGAACGGTTTCCGGTACCTCTTTCGAATAGGCCGCGATATCGCCTTCGATTTCGGCCATGAAGGTTTTCCAGTCCATGCCTCTCCTCCTCACCCCCGTTCGTCCGAGCCCATGCGCCTCTCCAGCCAGCGCACACCGGCGCTGATGATCAAGACCAGTACAAGGTATTCAAGGATCAGCAGGGTATAGATTTCCAGGGGGCGGTATTCGGTAACCACCAGTTCATTGGCGCGGCGGGTCAGTTCCTGCATGCCGATGACGCTGGCAAAGGCGCTCATCTTGACGATGTAGATGAACTGGTTGGCCAGCGGCGGCAGAATGCGCCGGATCGCCTGCGGCAGGATCACGTAGCGCATGGTCTGGAGGTAGTTCAGACCGATGGTCTGCGCCGCTTCGGTCTGACCCTTGGCGATCGACTGAATGCCGGCCCGATAGATCTCGGCTGTGAACGCACTGTCGGACAGAGCCAGCGTGATGACCGCCCCCCAGAACGGATCAATCGGAATGTTCAATCCCATCTCGCGGAAAATGATCGGCAGCCCGTAGAACACCCAGAACAGCATGGGCAACAGGGGGATGGAGCGGATGAATTCGACATAGACCCGGTTGACCAACCTCCAGCCGCGTTTCTTGGACAATCCCGGCAGGGCAACGACTAGGCCCGCCACGATGGACAGAACCGCCGCGATAACCGAGATCAGAATGGTGTCGCCCATACCCGAGATCAGGAACTTGATATTGATCCAGCCCCCCGGCGTCATCGGATTTATCACGTACCAGCCCCAGGTCGAGGAACTGGAACACCCCGAAAGCGCCAGAATGGGAAGTGCGAGAAGCAGGAGTTTCTTCATCAACCCTCGCGCCTCAATGCTGCAATATCTGTGACAGGAACTTCTGACAGCGGGGGGAACGCGGCGCCCCGAAAAACTCCTCTGGTGGCCCCTGCTCGACGATCTCGCCCGCGTCCATGAACACCATCTGATCGGCCACTTTTCGGGCAAAACCCATCTCATGCGTAACCACCACCATGGTCATCCCTTCTTCGGCCAGCGTGACCATTACATCGAGAACCTCCGAGATCATTTCCGGGTCCAGCGCCGAAGTCGGTTCGTCAAACAGAAGAACCTTGGGTTCCATGCAAAGCGACCGCGCGATCGCCACCCGCTGCTGTTGTCCACCGGACAACTGGCTGGGGCGCTTTCGGGCCTGATCGGGGATATGCACCCGTTCGAGATAGTGCATCGCGCGTGCCTCGGCCTCTGACCGTGTCATGCCGCGTGCCTTGATCGGGCCAAGCGTCAGGTTTTCAAGAACCGTAAGGTGCGGGAACAGATTGAACTGCTGAAAAACCATGCCAACCTCGGAGCGGATGGCCGCCACGGATTTCGGATCATTGGTCAATTCCACCCCTTCGACGCGAATCGTCCCCTCCTGATGCTCCTCCAGCCGGTTGATACAGCGCACCACGGTCGACTTGCCCGACCCCGACGGCCCACAGATCACGACTTTTTCACCCAGACCGACGGACAAGTTGATATTCTTGAGAACATGAAAGGTTCCGAACCACTTGTTCACGCCCTTGAGTTCGATCGCCCGTGTTGATCGGGGCTGAATTTGAGCGGACATTTTTCTTCCTGAGAAATATTTTTCTTGAGGTTAGCGGTCTGCTTGCCCTTAAATCAAGTATCAAATCTACTGGTTTTCCAGTGAGGAATAGAACCACCAACGGGAGATACCTATGAATTGCTTTCTCAAGGCCATAGCGGTAGCCGCTGTCGGCGTGGTGCTGTCGACCGCGGCACAGGCGCAATCGGCGCTGAACGACATCTTGGACAACGGGGTTCTCAAGGTCGGCACAACCGGCGACTGGAACCCAATGACACTGCGCGACCCGGCGACCAACAGTTACAAGGGCTACGACATCGACATCATGAACGAATTGGCCAAGGACCTGGGTGTCGAGGTCGAGTTCGTTCCGACCGACTGGAAGACATTGGTCAACGGCGTTGTTGCCGGACAGTATCACATTACCGGTTCTGCTTCGATCTCGCCGCCCCGTATGAAAGTTGCGGGCTTCTCGGAAAGCTACATCGCCGTCGAGATCTTCCCCTTCACGACCAAGGACAAGGCCGAAAAATTTTCGGGCTATGACTCGATCAACCAGCCCGGCGTTAAGGTCGCCACAACCCTTGGCACCACGTTTGAAAAACTGGTGCGGGAATGGTTCCCCAACGCCGACATCAAGGTGGTCGAAGCGCCCGCACGCGGATACCAAGAGGTTCTGGCCGGCCGCGCCGATGTTTTCGTCACTTCGAACATCGAAGGGTCCACGCTGGAGGCCAAGTTCCCTGTCGTGCGCGTACCCAATGCCGAACCCCGCGCGCCCTCGCCCATCGCCATGATCCTGCCTCAGGACGATCAGGTCTGGATCAACTACGTCAACAACTGGGTAAAGGTGAAAGCAGCCCAGGGTTTCTTTGAAGAGAATCGCAAGAAATGGGGTCTTTGACCTTCTGACCAAGCGGCCGTCCCTGGCGGCCGCTTCCTTCAGACGTCGTTCGAAACAGCCTTGGTCACAAGGGCTATGAAACTGACCCTGTCGGTCTTGAGTTCGACCGGGCCGTGTGCGTTGCTGGATTCAAAGCTGATACTGTCGCCCGGCTTCATGTGATACTTGGCCTCTCCGCACTGGAACACCATTTCTCCACTGGTGATATGCATGAACTCCAACCCGCGATGACGGTAGAGGGGGCGCGGTTTCAGCGGCTTTTCAAGGGTGACGCTGAAGCTTTCAAAACTGACATGACTGGCCTCGGCCCGTCCGATCATCTTGTATGTATGACCAAAACCACTTCCCAACCTCTGCACGGTCACCCCTTCGCCCGCCGCGACAAAGGAGACATCGGAATGCTCAACCGTTCCGGCAAAGAAGTTGATCAGCGGAACCCCTATGCCGCCAGCAAGGGCCGCCAGGGTCCCCAACGAGGCGGAAACCTGGCCGCGTTCGATTTTGGAAATCATGGCCGTGGACACACCAGAGCGTGTCGACAGTTCGGCCAACGTCAACCCGCCCAGCATCCGGTGGGTCTTGACTGTCGCTCCGACAACCTGGTCCAGCGCAGGTTTCTCGATATCCAGCGGCGGTGAATCTTCCATACGGGCAGGTTATTATGCTCTAGAGCAAAGGGAAAGCGCTCTGCCAGCATAGGCATCCGTCATCAAAAGGAGAGGGGAATGCAGCTGTCCCACATGACATGGCGCCAGGTCGAAACCTGTCTGGCGAAGGGCGCCGCGGTCATGGTGCCCGTCGGCTCGACCGAGCAGCATGGCCCAATGGGCCGGATCGGAACCGACACGATTTGTGCTGAAGCGGTCGCCTTGGCTGCGGCAGAGATTTGCGACGCGATCGTCGCGCCATCCCTTGCCTATACGCCCGCCCCGTTCAACACGGCCTTTCCCGGGACGGTTTCCATGCCCGAGGACCTGTTTCAGGCACATGCCAAGGCGGTGTTCCAGGGGTTATTGGCGCAAGGGTTTCGCGGGGTCTATGTCGTCAACGGTCACGGGGCGAACATTCGGCCAATAGAACGTGTGGCAACAGACTTGACACCATCTCCCATCTGCATCCGCAGTTGGTGGGAACCCACAGAGGTCAACCAGATGCGCAAAACTCTCTACGGCGATTGGGAGGGGATGCATGCCACCCCATCCGAGATCGCCATCACCCAGGCCTTGCTGGGCGCATTGCCCGAATGCGACGCCGTCATTCCTCCAAAACCGCTGAGTGCCGACTACATCCGGGCGCATTCGGGCGATCGTCACGGTCCGCCCGATACACACCGGGCTGAGTTTCCTGACGGCCGGGTCGGGTCGCACTCGGCGCTCGCCAACCCCGTTGATGGGGCACAGTTGCTTGAAAGCGCCGCGCGGGGCATCGCGGAGGACTTTACCGAATTCTTGAACAGGGCGCGTTGAGTATCCCTCGGACAACGAAAAGAGACCAGCAAACACTTTTCTGTGTTGATTTCCACTGACAATTGAACTGCCTTTGTCACCGAAATCAGACCCAGCTGGATTTTTTCTGCGTGTCAAGTTGGTGTCAAAGCCGTTACTTTCTTTTCTTTTTCGCCGTCTCGAAACAGGCCTTGAAGCGACAACTTTCGTTTCCGGTTTCCAAAATGCGGCAGCGATGGGTGAGGCGATCGAGCAAGGCGGCGGTCATTTTCGCGTCACCAAGGACCGTGATGATAGCCGGGGCTCAGGACCTTACAAAGGCTCTGCTACAAACCACACCGCAACGGAACCGACTATGCCCGTTGCGAGTATAGCGCCGGCCGAGCACGGCAGATCGCCTCGTCCCCATACGCAGTCTCGTGATCGTCCCTCTCGGGACATTGCCTGTCGCAATGCCCTGCCGGGCAGAGAATAAACCCGATCATCGTTTCAATGGGCGGTCGAGCTCCGCCTAAGCAAAAAATACGCGATGCTTTCTTCGGAACCTCGTTGACCGGCTAAAGCTCCCGCACCTCGCGTTCCAGTTCCCTGAACCTGGCAGGTTCCTCCGACACCGCACAATCCCAGCGACCGGCGTCAGCTTCTTCCTGCTGGATCCAACATCGCAACGTATCGTGGTCACAGCCGATCTTCGGCGCAATCGCCTTAACCGCCGCTGCCTAGCTCTTACAGCTGTCTCGATTGTCCGGCACCATCCGCACGGCCTTAGCTCGCGTCTCAGGTGAATAGCGGTTCGCTCTGTTGTCTTTAGCGAAGGCTCCAATCCTTCCTCGATTTGGGGCTTCCGGACATCTCGGCGCGATTCACTCTGAACTTCTCTCACGAGATTGAACCTGGTCCGCGAGGGAGCAATTGAGCACCTCAGGCAAGGCCTTATCCGAAGTAACTGCGTCCTTAGGCCACTCGAACCAGGCTCATCTCTTTCGGGCGTTTCTGAGGGAAACAGGCATGACGCCAACCGCTTAGAAAAGAACTTTTCGTCCTGCGAATGCTGACAAGTGATCGGCGGTATCAGACAGTTTCGAATTGTTCTGAGCTCGGATACCCACCATGACATGCCGATGCCGTCGCTGGGCGTTTACTGTCAGAGGCGGCCAGGAGGTTCGGGGAATTGGCCGAGCTGGTCAGGATAACGGCAGTGTCCCCCCGGCACCACCGACCAAACCGCTTTCAAGCAAAACAAGAGATGTGGTACGGGCGGCCGGATTTGAACCGGCACGGCCTTTCGGCCCAGGCATTTTAAGTGCCATGTGTCTACCATTCCACCACGCCCGCACAGCGCTGTTCCCTGGGGAGGGCTTTGTCCGATTTCGGCGTTCGGACAGGCACAGCCCGAACATCTAAACAGGCATTTCACGGAACAGGCTTTGACTTGGCCCGATCCAATTCGCACAGGACGCCCGGGCCCAACTGGAACACTGTCCGTCTAACCAGTATTTTCGCCGACCTCAATGTGACTTGGAACACGAAGGTGAAAAATTTCGACTGCGTTCTGTCGGCCTTGCGGGACTATCGCCGCGTCCCCAACAGCGTGGGTCAGATATCCTTGCCCTTGGGTTCGAGCGGACCGCCCGGGCCCGCAAGGCCGCGTTCCGGCAGCCAGGGGTTCAGGTCGAGCGCCTCTTGCAAGCCCTCGCGCGCCTCGTCGATGCGGCTGAGCCCAAGGAGCGACAGCGCCCGGCCGCTCATCGCCGCCACATGGGTGGGCGAGAGTTCCAGAGCGCGGTCGAGATCGACGAGTGCTGCGGCAAAATCCTGGCGCAGATAGTTGACGAAGGCGCGCTGGTTGTAGCCTTCGGCATAATCCGGGCAATAGGCCACCAGGCGGTCGAAATCCTCGAGCGCGCCCAGGAGGTCCCAGGACGAGCGGCGCGACATGCCACGATCCAGGATCGCCTGCGCCTGTTCGTCGGGCGCGTCGGCCCAGTATTCCCACATCTGGTTGGAGATCTGCCGCGCCTGTCCCTCGTTCGGGGCCACGCGTAATTCGGCGATCAAGCGGTTGATCTGGGCCGAATGATCCGGCGCCTCAGGGCAGTCCGAGGCCCAGAGCAGGCCCGGCGACAGCGGGAGCAGCAAGGCAAAAAGCGCGTGTTTCATGCGCCAATGCTGATGCAAACCGGATTTACGTCAAGTCACAGTTTCGAGCGCACCCAAGAGACCCGGTTCCTTGACCGCCTCCATCGCGACAAAGGTCGAGGTGCTGGAGACATGCGGCAAGGCCGAGATCCGCTCGGCCAGCACGGCGCGGTATTCGTTCATCGAGCGGGTCCGCACCTTGAGCAGGTAGTCGAAATTCGACGCGATCATATGGGCCTGTTCCACCTCAGCGATGCGGCGGACAGCGGCGTTGAATTCGGCCAGCGCCTTTTCGCGGGTGTCGCTCAGGCGCACCTCGACAAAGGCCACGTGATCGAGCCCCAGACGGATGGGATCGACCATGGCGCGGTAGCCGGTGATGATGCCCTCGGATTCGAGCCGTTTGACCCGCGCCTGGGTCGGCGATTTCGACAGGCCGATGCGGCGGGCAAGGTCGGCCACCGACATGCGACCGTCAGCGGCAAGCTCGGCCAGAATCGCCCGGTCGTGCCGGTCGAGGTCAGGGAAGTCCGTTTGCATCGCATGCGCCCCAATCTTTGGTCATTTGGACTGCGTTACCACAAAAATCAGGCGAATGAACCTGTGATTGCGATGTATCATGCGCCAACTGACCCGGAGGCATCATGACCCACGCCCTGCGCACCCAAATCGACACCTTCACCTATGCCGACCAATCGGCGCTGCTCGACCAGCTTGTCGCCCAAGCCGCGCTGAGCCCTGAGGATCGCGCCGCGATCAGCGGCGCCGCCGCCGGGCTGGTGCGCGATATTCGCGCCAGCACCGCGCCGGGCATGATGGAGGTGTTCCTGGCCGAATACGGGCTTTCGACCGACGAGGGCATCGCGCTGATGTGTCTGGCCGAGGCGCTGCTGCGCGTGCCCGATGCCGACACGATCGACGCGCTGATCGAGGACAAGATCGCGCCGTCGGACTGGGGCAAGCATCTGGGGCATTCCTCGTCCTCACTGGTCAATGCCTCGACCTGGGCGCTGATGCTGACCGGCAAGGTGCTGGACGAGCGCAAGGCGAGCCCCGTGGGCGCGCTGCGCGGCGCCATCAAGCGGCTGGGCGAGCCGGTGATCCGCACCGCCGTCTCCCGCGCGATGAAGGAGATGGGCCGCCAGTTCGTGCTGGGCGAGAACATCCAGGCGGCGATGAAACGGGCGCAGGGGATGGAGGCCAAGGGCTATACCTATTCCTATGACATGCTGGGCGAGGCCGCCCGCACCGAGGCGGATGCCGCGCGTTATCACCTGAGCTATTCGCGCGCCATCGCGGCCATTGCCGAGGCCTGCACCCATGGCGACATCCGCGCCAACCCCGGCATCTCGGTCAAGTTGTCCGCACTGCATCCGCGTTACGAGCTGGCGCAGGAGGCCCGCGTGATGGACGAGCTGGTGCCGCGCCTGCGGGCGCTGGCGCTCTTGGCCAAGGCTGCTGGCATGGGGCTGAACGTGGACGCCGAAGAGGCCAACCGGCTGGCGCTCTCCTTGCAGGTGATCGAGGCGGTGATGGCGGAACCGGCGCTGAAAGGCTGGGACGGGTTCGGCATCGTGGTACAGGCCTATGGGCCACGCGCCGGGCTGGTAATCGACACGCTCTACGAGATGGCGGAACGCCATGACCGCAAGCTGATGGTGCGGCTGGTCAAGGGCGCCTATTGGGATACCGAGGTGAAGCGCGCCCAAGTCGCGGGGGTCGACGGCTTCCCTGTCTTTACGCAAAAGGCGGTGACCGATGTCTCTTACATCGCCAATGCGCGCAAGCTATTGGGCATGACCGACCGGATCTATCCGCAATTCGCCACCCATAACGCCCATACCGTGGCCGCGATCCTGCATATGGCACGGGACGGCCAGCCCTTTGAGTTCCAGCGCCTGCACGGCATGGGCGAGACGCTGCATAACCTTGTGCTGACCGCCAACAAGACCCGCTGCCGCATCTATGCGCCGGTGGGGGCGCATCGCGATCTGTTGGCCTATCTGGTGCGGCGCCTGCTGGAGAACGGCGCCAACAGCTCTTTCGTCAACCAGATCGTGGACGAGAACGTGCCGCCCGAAGTGGTGGCGGCCGACCCGTTCGAGACCGCGCAAAAACCGGCCAAGCCGCTGAAGCGCGGGCCTGAGTTGTTCGCGCCCGAACGCCCCAACTCGAAAGGCTTTGATCTGGGGCACCAGCCGACGCTGGATGCGATCGACGCCGCGCGCGCGCCGTTCCGCGGACATCGCTGGCAGGCCGGGCCGCTGTTGTCCGACGCGGCCGCGCCCGAGGCGGAAGAGCCCGTGGTCAACCCCGCCGATCCACATGACATTCCGGGCAGCGTGGCGCCAGCAAGTGCCGCCGATACCGAACTGGCGCTGGCCAGCGCCCAGCCCTGGCAGGCCCGGGCCGTCGAGCGCGCCGCCGTGCTAAACCGCGCCGCCGATCTGTACGAGGCGCATTACGGCGAGCTGTTTGCGCTCCTGCATCGCGAGGCGGGCAAGACCCTGATGGACGCGGTCGCCGAGCTGCGCGAGGCGGTTGATTTCCTGCGCTATTACGCCGCCAATATCCCCGATGCGGCGCCTGCGGGCATCTTTACCTGTATCAGCCCGTGGAACTTCCCTCTGGCCATCTTCTCGGGCCAGATCGCGGCGGCGCTGGCCACCGGCAACGCCGTGCTGGCGAAACCCGCGCCGCAGACCCCGTTGATCGCCCATCGCGCGGTAGAGTTGCTGCACGAGGCCGGGGTGCCGCGCGACGCGCTGCAACTCCTGCCGGGTGGCCCGGCGGTGGGTGCGGCTCTGACCTCGGACGCGCGCGTCTCGGGCGTGGCCTTCACCGGCTCGACCGCAACAGCGCAGAAGATCCGTGCCGCCATGGCCGCAAACATGCGCCCGGGTACGCCGCTGATCGCAGAGACCGGCGGGCTGAACGCAATGATCGTCGATTCCACCGCGCTGCCGGAACAGGCGGTGCAGGCGGTGATCGAAAGCGCGTTCCAGTCGGCGGGCCAGCGCTGTTCGGCGCTGCGCTGCCTCTACCTGCAAGAGGATATCGCCGAGGACGTGCTGACCATGCTCAAGGGCGCGATGGATGCGCTGAGCCTGGGCAACCCCTGGGCGTTGTCCACCGACAGCGGCCCGGTGATCGACGAGGCCGCGCGCCAAACCATCGCGGACCATGTGGCCCGCGCGCGCGCCGAGGGACGGGTGCTGAAGGAACTGGCGCTTCCGCCCGAAGGGACATTCGTGGCCCCCACCCTGATCAAGGTCACGGGAATCGGGGCGCTGGAGCGTGAGATTTTCGGCCCGGTGCTGCATGTGGCCACCTTCCGCTCGGACGAGCTGGATCAGGTGATCGGGGCGATCAACGCCACCGGCTATGGTCTGACCTTTGGCCTGCAAACCCGGATCGACGACCGGGTGCAGCATGTGACCGAGGCGGTGCATGCGGGCAATATCTATGTCAACCGCAACCAGATCGGCGCCATTGTCGGCAGCCAGCCCTTTGGCGGCGAGGGCCTGTCGGGGACCGGACCAAAGGCGGGCGGGCCGAACTATATGGCGCGCTTCTGTGCGCCCGACCGGCAGCAGGCGGCGGCCGACTGGGCCGAGCCGATGGCCACCCTGCCCCGCGCGACCGGCACGCCCGCGCCGGTACGGGTGCAGAGCCTGCCCGGCCCGACCGGCGAATCGAACCGGCTGAGCGAGATGGCGCGCCCGCCGCTCCTCTGCCTTGGCCCGACGGCAGCGGCGGTTGCCGCACAGGCGCAGGCGGTCGAGGCGCTGGGCGGCACCGCCATCCGCGCCACCGGTTCACTGGCGGCAGAGGCACTGGAGATGCTCGAAGGCATCTCGGGTGTGATCTGGTGGGGCGATGAGGAGACAGCGCGCGCCTATGAGCTGGCCCTGTCGCGCCGGTCCGGTCCGATCCTGCCGCTGATCCCCGGCCTGCCCGACCGGGCGCGGGTGCTGGCCGAGCGCCATGTCTGCGTCGACACCACCGCCGCGGGCGGCAATGCCGCGCTGCTGGGTGGCATGGGCTGAGACAGGGGACTGAGACAGGGGACTGAGACAGGGGGCGCGCCCGGCGCCCCTTGACCTCTGCCGCGTTTGACCGCAGCGTCGCGGGATGTTTCCGATCCGCGATCACAACCCCTCGGGCCGAACGCCCTATGTCGTCTACCTGCTGCTGGCGGCCAATATCGCGATCTTTCTGGCCACTCTGGGCATCATGGACGATCCCCGGCTGATCGGCCGCTTTTTCTATGACTATGCGATCATCCCAGCCCGCATCTCGGACGGGGATGGATGGCTGACGCTGGTGACCTCGACTTTTCTGCATGGCGGCTGGATGCATCTGGGCGGCAATATGCTGTTCCTGTGGATCTTCGGCGACAATCTGGAAGACGAGATGGGACATCTGGGCTTTGCGCTTTTCTACCTTGCCGCAGGGATTGGCGCCGGGCTGATCCATGTGCTAAGCGGGCCGGGGTCGATGGTGCCGACCATCGGCGCCTCGGGCGCGATTGCCGGGGTGATGGGGGGCTATCTGCTGCTGTTTCCGCGGGCGCGGGTCGATATCCTCCTGATTCTGATCGTCTATTTCCGCATCTTCACGATCCCGGCCTTTGTGATGCTGGGGGCCTGGCTGGGGTTCCAGTTCCTGGGCGGGTTCAGTTCCGATCCCGATACCGGCGGCGTCGCCTATTGGGCGCATACGGGTGGGTTCGCGGTGGGGCTGGTGCTGACGCTGCCGCTGTGGCTGAGGCGCGGCGGGCGCGGGTTCTGGCAGCGCACCGAAGGGCACCCGCCGCATCCCGAGCAGAAATACCGCCTGTCGCCCAGCCGGATCCCGAAGATCCCGCGCAAGTGAGGGCCGCAAACGCAAAACCCGGCCCAGGGGCCGGGTTCAGAATGTCTTGCCGATACCGCTTGGGCGTGGCTTAGCCGCGGATCGCCTTGGCAAAGGTGTCGAAGATATTGCCGTTGGCACAGATCACCTCGCCACTGTCGAGGATCGAGGCTTCGGGATCGAGCGGTTCGACCAGCCCGCCCGCTTCCTTGACGATGATGATGCCCGCGGCCATGTCCCAGGCATTGAGGCGCCGTTCCCAGAAGCCTTCGTAGCGGCCCGCCGCCACATAGGCCATGTCGAGCGCCGCCGAGCCCCAGCGCCGCACACCGGAGCAGACCGGCATCAGCCGTGCCAGATCCTGAAGCGTCAACGGCAGATCGGCACGCCCGCCAAAGGGCAGACCGGTGGCAAAGATCGCCTCGATCATCCGGTGGCGGCCCGAGACGCGGATGCGCTGATCGTTCATCCAGGCGCCTTCGCCCTTTTCGGCAAAGAACATCTCGTCCTTGGCTGCGTCATAGATAACGCCCGCGACGATCTTGCCCTTGTGCTCGAGCGCGATGGAAATCGCCCAATGCGGCAGACCGTGCAGAAAGTTGGTGGTGCCGTCCAGCGGATCGACGATCCAGCGGCGGGTGGGATCCTCGCCCTCTTCCGAGCCGCCCTCTTCGGCCACCCAGCCATAGGTCGGGCGGGCATTGCGCAGCTCTTCCTTGAGGATCGCCTCGGCGGCGATATCGGCCTTGGACACAAAATCGCCCGCGCCCTTCATCGACACTTGCAGGTTCTCGACCTCGCGGAAATCCTTCACCAGCGACCGGCCTGCCTTGCGGGCGGCCTTGATCATGATGTTGAGGTTCGCACTACCAATCATCGGGGAGCTCCTGCTTCGGTCAAGCCGCGCGTATACTCGCGCGGGCCCGGCTTGCCAAGGGGCTCTCTGTGCAAGGCGGCTGCCGTACCGGCGCATGGCGCCGCGTCACTGGGGCGGCATGGTTTGCAGCGGTGCCGCAAGCGACTAGATTTGCGGGGAGCAAAGGAGTTTCCCCATGACCGATCGCATGTACCGCATCGCCCTGGCCAGCCGCCCGACCGGCGCGCCCGAGGCCGCGAATTTCTCGTATGAAGAGGCGCCCGTCCCCGCCCCCGGCCCCAGCGAGGTGCTGGTGCGGGTCCATTACATGTCGCTGGACCCCTATATGCGGGGCCGCATGGACGATGCGAAATCCTATGCCGCGCCGGTGCCGATCGGCGGCACGATGGAGGCCGGTGGCGTGGGCGAGGTGATCGCCTCGAACGATCCGGGGTTTGCGCCGGGCGATTTCGCCTTTGGCATGTTCGGCTGGGCCACCCACGGCGTGCAGCCTGCCAAGATGCTGCGCAAGATCGACCCCAATGTGATGCCGATCACCACCGCGCTGGGCGTGCTGGGCATGCCGGGGTTCACCGGCTGGTTCGGGCTGATGGAGCATGGCCGGCCCAAGGCGGGCGAGACGCTGGTGGTGGCTGCGGCCACCGGGCCGGTGGGCTCGATGGTGGGTCAGGTCGCTCGCCTGGCCGGGCTGCGCACGGTGGGTATCGCGGGTGGCGCCGACAAATGCCGGATCGCAACCGAGACATTCGGCTTTGACGCCTGTCTGGATCACCGCGCCCATGACAGCGCCGCCGATCTGCGACGGGCGCTGGCCGCAGAATGCCCGGACGGGGTCGACATCTATTTCGAGAATGTCGGCGGCAAGGTGCTGGAAGCGGTGCTGCCGCTGATGAACAATTTCGGCCGCATCCCGATCTGCGGCATGATCAGCTGGTACAATGCCGGTGGGCTGGGCGCGGGCGCGTCAGACCCCGGACTGACCGGCCCGGCGATCTGGCGCTCGATCCTGGTCAAGTTCCTGTCGGTCAACGGCTTCATCATCTCGAACCATTTCGACCGTTACCCGGCCTTCCTGGCCGAGGTGGCGCCGAAACTGGCCAGCGGCGAGATCCGTTACCTGGAAGACGTGGCCGAAGGGCTGGAAAACGCGCCCGCCGCCTTCATGTCCATGCTCAGGGGCGGCAATACCGGCAAGCAGATCGTCAAGCTGATCTGACCGCTTCTACATTGGGCGGGGACGCGGGAAGCGACGCTTCCCGCGTCCCCGCGTTCCTCAATAGGGGAGCGGGTGTGCCTTGTGGGCGGCTGCGATCTCGCTCAGGATCTCCTCGGAGAGCGTCACCTCGGCGGCACCCAGCGCATGATCGAGCTGTGCCAGTGTGGTTGCGCCAAAGATCGCCGACATCATGAAGGGGCGTGTCAGCGCCCAGGCCAGCGCCATATGCACCGGGTCGATCCCGTGGCGGCGGGCGATGTCGAGATAGGCCTCGACGGCGCCAAAGACCCGTGCCGATTTGCGCCCGCCCAGTTCCGGCACCAGCGACATGCGCGAGCCCTGGGGCACCTGCCCGCCCTGGTACTTGCCGGTCAGCAATCCCGCCGCCAGCGGCGAAAACGCCATCAGCCCCACCTCCTCGTTCACGCTCAGCTCTGCCATGTCGGTGTCGAAGAGACGGCAGAGCAGCGAGTATTCGTTCTGGATCGAGGCCACGCGCGGCCCATGCCCGGCCTCGGCCAGATGCAGCCATTGCGCGGTGCCCCAGGCGCTTTCGTTCGACAGGCCAAAGGCGCGGATGGTGCCGCGGTCGACCTCGCGTTGCAACGCCTCGAGACAGTCGATCATGTTTTCGCGTATCGCCGCCGGATCCTGCCCCGAGGGGTCATAACTCCAGTTCTGGCGAAACATGTAGCTGCCGCGATTGGGCCAGTGGAACTGGTAGAGGTCGACATAATCGGTGCGAAGCCGCTTGAGCGAGGACTCGAGCGTGGCGCGGATGGTCGCGCCCGAGATCGGCGCGCCGTCGCGTACATGCGCCATGCCGCTGCCGGAATGTTTGGTGGCCAGGATGAACTCTCCCCGCCGCGCGGAATTGGCTGCGTTCCAGGCGCCGATGATCTCCTCGGTCCGGCCGATCGTGTCTTTGCTGACCGGGTTCACAGGATACATCTCGGCGGTGTCGATGAAGTTGATCCCCGCCGCCAGCGCATGGTCGATCTGGGCATGCGCCTGATCCTGCGCGGTCTGGGTGCCGAAAGTCATCGTGCCCAGGCACAGTTCGCTTACAGTCATGCCGGTCCGGCCCAGCGGTCTTGGTTTCATCGCGCGTCCCTCGTTTTCAAGCTTCCGGGAACCCTAGCGGGATGAGGATCGGCGGCAACCCCTCTTGAGCTGGGTCCGGGTTTCGGTCAGCCTGTCGCGGAGTCACGGGAGGACAGGCATGGCACAGACCATTACCAAGGGAATCAAGGCACTGCTGAAAGAGGCGGGCGCGGTGGTCGACACGCTGTCGGTCGAAGAGGCCAAGGGGCTATTCGACAATCCCGGCTATGTCTTTGTCGATCTGCGCGACATTCGGGAGTTGCAGCGTTCCGGCATGATACCGGGGGCATTTTCCTGCCCGCGCGGTATGCTGGAGTTCTGGATCGACCCGGAAAGCCCTTATCACAAGGCGGTGTTCAATCAGGACAAGACCTATGTCTTTTATTGCGCAAGCGCCTGGCGGTCGGCCCTGTCGGCGAAAGTAGCGCAGGAAATGGGACTGAAACCGGTGATGCATCTGGAAGGCGGCTTTACCGAATGGGTGAAACAGGACGGCCCTGTGACCGAGAAGACCTGAGCGGGCCGCAGGGGCACAATGTGTCTCCGGACACTTTGCCCCAAGCGCCTGTTCCAGGCGCTTGCACAGGATACCAAAAATCCTTGACCATACGCCCGCCGCAGGCGAGCGCTTGTTGTCTGGCGCGCACGTATCGCTTACAGATTTGGGCAAGGCATTTCCAAAGGGAGACCCCACCCATGTCCGATACCCCCAATTATGGCTTCGACACGTTACAGATCCATGCCGGCGCCCGGCCCGATCCGGCCACCGGCGCGCGACAGACGCCGATCTATCAGACCACGGCCTATGTGTTCCGCGACGCCGATCACGCCGCCGCCCTCTTCAACCTGCAAGAGGTGGGCTATATCTATTCCCGCCTGACCAACCCCACCGTGGCCGTGTTGCAGGAGCGTATCGCCACGCTCGAAGGCGGTGTCGGCGCGGTTTGCTGTTCGTCGGGTCACGCGGCGCAGATCATGGCACTCTTTCCGCTGATGGGACCGGGCCGCAACGTGGTTGCCTCGACCCGGCTTTATGGTGGTACGGTCACCCAGTTCAGCCAGACCATCAAGCGGTTCGGCTGGTCGGCCAAGTTTGTCGATACCGACGATCTGGAGGCGGTGAAGGCCGCCATCGACGAGAACACGAGGGCAGTGTTCTGCGAGTCCATCGCCAATCCCGGCGGTTACGTCACCGATATCCGCGCTCTGGCCGACCTGGCCGATGCCGCGGGCATCCCGCTGATCGTCGACAACACCAGCGCCACGCCGTATCTGTGCCGCCCCATCGAACAAGGCGCGACACTGGTGGTGCATTCGACCACCAAGTACCTGACTGGCAATGGCACGGTCACCGGCGGCTGTATCGTGGATTCGGGTCGCTTCGACTGGTCGGCCAACGATAAGTTCCCCTCGCTCAGCGCGCCGGAACCGGCCTATCACGGGCTCAAGTTCCACGAGACCTTTGGCTCGCTCGCCTATACGTTCCACGGCATCGCCATCGGGCTGCGGGACCTGGGCATGACGATGAACCCGCAGGCCGCGCATTACACGCTGATGGGGATCGAGACGTTGAGCCTGCGGATGCAGCGCCATGTGGAGAATGCGCAGAAGGTGGCGGCCTGGCTCGAGGCCGATCCGCGGGTGGATTACGTGACCTATGCCGGTCTGCCCTCCTCGCCCTATTACGACCGGGTGCAGAAATGCTATCCCAAGGGCGCGGGCGCGCTGTTCACCTTTGCCGTCAAGGGCGGCTACGAGGCCTGCGTCAAGCTGGTCAACGCGCTGGAAATCTTCAGCCATGTGGCCAACCTGGGCGATGCGCGCTCGCTGATCATCCATTCGGCCTCGACCACGCACCGGCAGCTGTCGCCGGAACAGCAGGAGGCCGCAGGCGCCGGCCCCAATGTGGTGCGGGTGTCGATCGGCATCGAAGATGCCGCCGACATCATCGCGGACCTCGACCAGGCCCTGGCCAAGGCCACCGCCTGATCACAACGGGGGGGCGGCCCTGCGGGCCGCTCCCCTCAGTCCAGCCGCAGCCGCGCAAGGGCGTAGAGCAGCAGCGCAAGGCAGCAGAGACCGGCCAGAAGGAAGGGCGCACGCAGTGCCAGTTCGCGGCTCATCTGCTGTTCGGCCAGCGCCACCGCTGCACCCCCCGCAAGCGCACCGAGTGGCATCGAGCCCCAGCCGAAGAAGCGATAGATGCTGTTCACGCGGCCCAGCATGGCAGGCGGGATGCGCCGCTGTCGCCAGGATACGGTGATCACGTTCCACAGCATCGCAGCCGCCATGATCGCGGTCAGCGCCAGCCCCATGATCCAGCCGCTGTTCGACACGCCGATGATGGCATAGCCCGCGCCCCAGACCGCTATCGACAGGAACAGGCAGGTCTGGGTGCCGATCAGCCGCATGGCGCGCGGCGCCAGAAGGCTGCCGCCGATCGCCCCCACCGCCCCCGCCGACAACACCAGCCCGTAGTGCGAGGCACCAAGTCCCAGTACCTCTTGCGCGAACAGGACCTGCACCGTGATCGTGGCCATGGCGATGAAATTGGCCAGCCCGAGCACCACTGCCAGCCGCAACAGCAGCGCGTCGCCGCGCATGAAGGCGATGCCCTCGGCCAGCGCCTGGGCGAACTGCGCCCGGCTGGGCACCTGCGGCGGCAGCGAGATCAGCCAGACCAGACCGGCGGCCAGCACCAGAACCGCCACGTCGAGGCCAAAGGGCACCGCGATACCGGCCGAGATCAGCACGCCGGCCAGCGGCGGGCCGATGAAATGGCCGGTCAGTTGCTCGGTGCTCCAGAGCTGGCCATTTGCTGCCTCCAGATCCTGAGGGTCGACCAGCGCGGGCAGGATGGTCTGGGCGGCATTGTCGCGCAGCACCTCGGCCGACCCCAGGAGAAAGGCCAGCCCCGCAAGCGCCCAGATCTCGCCCGGCGCGGGATCGCCCAGCGCCAAGAGCAGGATGGCCAGCACGATCCCCGCCCGCATCAGATCGGCCCGCCCGATCAGCTTGCGCCGGTCGCTTCGGTCGATGATCACGCCCGCAGGCAGGGCAAAGAGCAGCCAGGGCAAGCGCGCCGCCGCGGCCACGCCGGCAATCGCCACCGCGTCGCGCGTCATCAGCGCCGCCAGCCAGGGCAGCGCCAGCACCAGCACCCCGTCGCCCAGATTGGTAAGGGCGCCTGCGGTGAAGAGCAGGCGGAAGTTGCGATTTCGGATTATCAGCGCTGCGGCCATGTCTGTCTCCGGGTCATGTTCGGGTCAGAGTGGCGCGGCCGCGCGCCATGGTCAATGCGAGGGTCAATGCGGGCGGCAGGCCGCCCGCATCGCGGATTACTGACGGATTTCGTAGACCATGGTGACGGTGCCGCTCAGCCCGATCTCACCACCGGCGACGGGCACATCCATGGATTCGGCTATCGCCGCCATGCGCATCATCGGGCGCGGCTGCGGGTCGGAGTAGAGTTCCGAGATCGACACGATCCGGCCCAGCGACACACCGGCCGCCTCGGCCAGTTGCTGTGCCTTGTCGCGGGCATCCGCCACCGCCTTGGCACGCGCCTGATCGCGCAGCGGCTTGGGCTCCTTAACCGAAAATTCCAGCCCGTTGAACGTATTGGCCCCGTCGGACACGACCGTATCCAGAATCTCGCCCAGCCGCGCCAGGTCGCGGACCCGCACGGTCACCCGGTTCGACGCCTGAAAGCCGGTGATCGCAGGTGGCTCGGTGCTGGACCCACGGTTGGACCAGACCGGGGACAGAGACAGGTCCGAGGTCTGCATGTCACGCGCCTCGATCCCCAGTTCGGTCAGGCGATCAAGAGCCCGACCGACCGCCTCGGAGGTGGCCGAGAGCGCGGCGCGCGCCTCCTTGGCCTCTTGCGTCACGCCAAGGGTGATAACGGCCATGTCGGGAACGGTTTCGACCACCCCCGTGCCCGTCACCGTGATCTGTCCGGGCTGTTCGTCGGCGCGGGCCAGGCCAACTGCGGCCAATAGCAACGCCACCACCAGAAAAACCAATGTCCTCAACTTTGCTCTCCTGTTATTCTGTGTCCTCAAAGATGGGGCGGCGGCATGTCGCGCGACAAGGGGAAGTTACGCGTTTTTCTTTCCCTCGGCGGTTCTCTGCTCTAATGTCGCGCCGGGATGTGCCGCGGCGCGTGCTACGGCCTTGATTGGATTGGTTAACTGGTCAGATGAAACCCGCGTTTGCGTTATCCTTGTCGTTTGAGGGGATCTCCCTTCTTCACCGCGCCGCCGGTGGCTGGCGACAGGTGGGCGCGGTGATGCTTGACGATCCCGATCTGGCCCGGTCCCTGGGCCGTTTGCGCGACCTCGCCTTGCGCCTGGATCCCGACCTGCGGTGCAAGCTGATCCTGCCCAACGACCAGATCCGGTATCTGACCGTCGACACCGGCCCGTTCCGGGGCGAGACGCGGTTGAACGTGATCGAGGACGCGGTCGCAACCGCGACCCCCTATGCGCTGGATGAGCTGGTTTGGGACACCTCGCCCGATGGCAGCGTGACCCATGTAGCGGCGGTGGCGCGGGAAACCCTGGCCGAGGCCGAAGCCTTTGCCGAAGAGTACGGCTTTCATCCAGTCAGCTTTGTCGCGGTACCCGAAGACAATGCCTTTCTCGGCGAACCGTTCTTTGGCCCGGCCTCGCGGGCGCAGGACCTGACCGGAGCCGAAGCAGTGGAGCCCGATGGGATCGCCGTCGTCGTGATCGGCCCGGCGGTGATCCCCGACAGCGCGCTCTTGGCACCCGTGGCCGAGGCACCCCAGACAGAGAAGGCGCAGCCGCTCAAGGCGGAGGCCGCACCGCCGATTGTCGGGTTTTCGTCGCGCCGGGGCAAGCCTGACGGTATTGCCGCCCCTGGGCAATCGGACTCCGTCGAAGAGCGAGCGGTGCCCGAAGTGCTCCCAGTAAACCGCGTACAAGAGCCCCACGCCACCCCACCACATGACGACGCGGGTGTCAGTTTCCAATCTATTCGCAGCAGTGAGCCGGTGACGCCGCCACCGGTCAAACCAAAGAGGGGTAATGCTCCGGCAGCGGCAAAGCCGGTAGCTCGGCCCGCCGCGCCCGTCGCCACGGCGCACCCGATCACCGAAGAGGTGCCGCCCCCAGGTTTCACCCCGGCTGTCCGCCCCAGCCAGGTGCCGCGCGACGAAGCCGACCGGCTGACCATCTTTGGCGCTCGCAAGGGTGGCGGAATCGGCGGCAAGCCGCGCTTTCTGGGCCTTTCGCTGACTGTCGGTCTGCTCTTGTTCCTCGCCGCAATTGCCGTTTTTGCTGCTGTGGTGGGCACCGCCGTATTCTGGGACGGATCCGAGCGCCACGATGAACCGGCCCCGGCCTCGATCAGCCCCCCAGCCGACCCGGCGACAGCCGCAAGTCCGGAAGCACCCACCCCGCTGCCGCTGCCGGAAAGCTCGGACAACACCCCGGTTCCCGCCCCGGAGCCTGCCTCGATCGACGAGGACCCGGTACAGCTCTCCGCGCTGCAAGACCCCGCAGACCGCCCCACGCTGAGCGGCACGGACGATGCGGTGCTCCAGGCGCTTCAGGTGGATCCGCAGCAGGTAGAGGAGATGGAGTTCGAACCCGAGCCCGATACGGGTGCGGGACAGACCGAAGCCGGAATTCTGGTCACCGCCCCAGACGCGCCCGAGGTGCCAGGTCTGATCGGTCTGGGCGATCTTTTCGTGGCCTCCATCGACCGCACCGATATCTTCCAGGACGCGGTGGCCCTACCCGACAGAACCCGGTTCGACACCGACGCCCTGCCCGAGGGCAGCAATGCCGCCGCCTCCGTCGGACAGGCCTTTGCCCTCAATGACAAGGGGCTGGTAGAACCCAGCGCCGAAGGCACGGTCAACCCCGATGGCATCCTGATCTTTGCCGGGCGTCCCGCCCGGGTGCCGCCCACCCCGCCGGTCCGGTTCGAGGCCGCGCCGGAAAACGACGCAGCACAGGAACGGCTGGCCTCGAAACGGCCCAAGGTGCGCCCCGACGATCTGGTGGAACAGGCCGAGCGGTCGCAATTCGGTGGCCGGTCACTGACCGAGCTTGCGTCGCTGAGACCCAAAGCACGACCGGCCTCGGTGCAAGAACAGGCCGAGGCGGAGCAGGCCGCATCGCCCGAGGACGAGGCCCAGGCCGTCAGCCCGCTGGCGGTGGCCAGCGCCAAGAAGCCGCGCCTGCGCCCCGAGAGACTGGTTGTGGCTGCGGCGGCGGCAAACACCAATCTAGGGTCTCTGGCCAACCCCAGCCGCGGCGCCGGTTCCAACATTGACGGCGATGGCTTTGTCGCTGCAACGGTCAAGCCCAAGGCGCCCTCGCCCACCTCGGTCGCGCGTCAGGCAACGCTGGACAACGCAATCAACCTGCGCAATCTAAACCTGATCGGGGTCTATGGCACCCCCTCGAACCGCCGCGCGCTGGTCCGGCTGCCTTCGGGCCGTTACAAGAAGGTCAAAGTCGGTGACAGTATCGACGGCGGCCGCATCACCGCCATCGGCGACAGCGAGCTGCGCTATCAGAAGGGCGGCCGCAACCTGACGCTGAAGATCCCCAGCGGCTGACAAAAAAATGGACGGAGCCCGCGCCCCGTCCTTCATTTCGCTCAAAATACTCCGGGGGAGTCGCCGTCAGGCGACGGGGGCAGCGCCCCCTGCCCCGGTTGACTTATTCGGCAGCCTTGATCTCGCCGCTTTCGATCTGCTCGCGCTCGATGCTTTCGAACAGGGCCTTGAAGTTGCCCTCGCCAAACCCGTCATCGCCCTTGCGCTGAATGAACTCGAAGAAGATCGGCCCGATTACGGTTTTCGAGAAGATCTGGAGCAAAATCTTGGTCTCGCCGCCATCCACGACGCCTTCGCCGTCGATCAGGATGCCGTGTTTCATCATCCGGTCCTTGGGCTCGTCATGGCCCGCGACCCGGTCATAGGACATGTCGTAATAGGCCTCGTTCGGGCCGGGCATGAATTTCAGACCCTTGGCCGCGATCGCATCCACCGAGTCGTAGATGTCGTCGGTGCCCACGGCGATATGCTGGATGCCTTCGCCATTGTATTTCTTCAGGTAGCTGACGATCTGGCCGGTTTCACCGCGATCCTCGTTGATCGGGATGCGGATGCGGCCGCAGGGCGAGGTCAGCGCCCGGCTGTAAAGCCCGGTGAACTTGCCCTGGATGTCAAAGAAGCGGATTTCGCGGAAGTTGAACAGGTCGCCATAGAACTTAAACCACTTGTCCATGTTGCCCTTGTAGACATTGTGGGTCAGGTGATCGAGGTAATAGAACCCGTCGCCGCGCGGCTTGGACTGCTTCAGCCACTCGAACTCGGTGTTGTAGGGCGAGGTGTGGTAATACTGGTCAATGAAATAGAGCAGCGAACCGCCGATACCCTTGATCGCGGGCACGTCCATCGTCTTGTCGTCGCCCTCATAGGGTTCGGCGCCCATCTTGACCGCGTGATCGAAGGCGGCCTGGGCATCCACCACGCGCCAGCCCATCGAGGGGGCGCAAGGGCCGTGCAGCTCGATGAATTTTTCGGCAAAGCTGCCCTTTTCGGCGTTCAGGATATAGGTCACATCGCCCTGCTGCCACAGTTCGATACCGGGCTTGTCCTTGTGGCGGGCGACTAGGTCGAAGCCCATGCGCGCGAAGAGGTCGCGCAGCACCTGCGGCTCGGGGTGGGCGAATTCGACAAATTCGAACCCGTCGGTGCCGGCGGGGTTTTCGGGGGTGATTTCGGATTTCGGGGCGTTATGCGGGAAAGGACCCATGGCGCGTCTCCTCGGCTGGCGGAATAATTGCTGAGTCGAGAATACGCGTTCACCCATGCTGGTTCTGCGCATTGTTTTTGGACATTCGGCATTTACGCGCGAGAATTGCGCACTAAATTGAACGAAAATGAGGAAAATGCGCATATGTTGGATTCGATGGATTTGCGCCTGCTGGATGCCCTGCAAAAGGACGCGCATCTGACCGCCCAGCAGCTGGGCGAGATGCTGCATCTGTCCAGCAGCCAGGCGGGCCGTCGGCGGCAGCGGCTGGAGGCCGAAGGCTATATCACCGGCTATGCCGCCAAGCTTGACCCACTGAAGCTGGGGCTGCATGTCCAGGGCTTCATCCAGGTGCATCTGGGCACGCATGGGCCGGAGCAGTCGGCCAAGTTTGCCCGGATGGTGAATTCCCGCCCGGAGATCACAAGCGCATGGACGATGACCGGTGAAGCGGATTATCTGCTGCATGTCTACTGCGCTGATCTGCCCGCGCTGAATCGGTTGCTGCACGAGGTGATCCTGCCGCATCCGGCAGTGGCGCGGGTGCAGAGCCAGATCGTGATGGACCAATTGAAACGAGACGCTCCGCTGCCCACCTGAGCCGGACGAAAGGACACACATGGAAAGCTTTCTCTACCAGGCGACGATCTATCTGGCCGCCGCGGTGATCGCGGTGCCGCTGTCCGCCCGTCTGGGATTGGGGTCGGTTCTGGGCTATCTGGCGGCGGGGCTGATCATCGGGCCGATACTGGGACTTGTCGGCGACGAAACCGCGCATCTGCAACATGTGGCCGAATTTGGCGTGGTGATGATGCTGTTTCTGATCGGGCTGGAGCTGGAGCCGCGCGCGCTTTGGGACATGCGCGACAAGCTGCTGGGACTGGGCGGGTTGCAGGTAGGGGTCTCGACACTCGCGATCATGGTGGTCGCCATGGTGGCTGGCCACCCCTGGAGCGTGGCGCTGGCGGTGGGCCTGACCCTGTCGCTGAGTTCGACCGCGATCGTGTTGCAGACCCTGTCGGAAAAGGGGTTGATGCAGACCAATGGCGGGCGGGCCACCTTCTCGGTGCTGTTGACTCAGGATATCGCGGTGATTCCAATTCTGGCCTTTCTGCCGCTCCTGGCCAGCGCGCCGGGGCTGACCGAACTTACGCCCGATGGTTCGATCAACCTGTTGCATGACGACGAGAAGGGCGCGCACGACCTGTCCCTTGTCGAGGGGTTGCCGGGTTGGGCGGTCACGCTGGTCACCATCGGCGCAGTCGGCTTTGTGGTGCTGGCGGGCATCTATCTGACCCGGCCCCTGTTCCGTTTCATTCACGCCAGCCGCCTGCGCGAGATGTACACCGCGCTGGCGTTGGTGATCGTGGTAGGGATCTCGTTTCTGATGACCCTGGTAGGCCTGTCGCCGGCGTTGGGCGCCTTTCTGGCGGGCGTGGTTCTGGCCAACTCGGAGTTCCGGCACGAACTTGAAAGCGATCTGGAGCCGTTCAAGGGCCTGCTTCTGGGCCTCTTCTTCATCACCGTGGGCGCGGGCATCGACGTGGGATTCTTCCTGGCCGATCCGATGGACCTGATCGGGCTGGCGCTGTTGGTGATCCTGTTCAAGGGCGTGATCCTCTACATCGTCGGGCGCGCGTTCAGGCTCAAGGGTCGTGACCGCTGGCTGTTCACCCTTGGGCTGGCCCAGGCCGGCGAATTCGGTTTTGTCCTGCTGGCGTTTTCGACCCAGCAGAACGTGATCCCCGGGGACCTGTCGCAGAAACTGTTGATGATCATCGCGCTGACCATGATGATCACGCCGCTCTTGTTCATTCTCTACGAGCTGCTGTCGCGCCGGATGCGCGACCATGCGGCGGAGATGGTACCGGACAAGATCGACGAACAGGGGCCGGTGATCATCGCAGGCATCGGCCGGTTCGGCCAGATCGTCAACCGGCTGGTCACCGCCAGCGGGTTCAAGACCATCGTGCTGGACCATGACATGGAGACGATCCAGTTGATGCGGCGCTTTGGCGTCAAGGGGTTCCTGGGCGATCCGACCCGGCCTGAACTGCTCAAGGCGGCGGGGCTGGCCAAGGCGCAGGTGCTGGTGGCCGCGCTCGACGATGACGCACAGGTGACGAAACTGGTGGCCTATGCCCGGCGCCAGCGGCCCGATCTGCATATCATCGCCCGCGCCCGCGACCGCAACCATGTCTATGAGCTGTACCGCGCGGGGGCCGATGACATCGTGCGCGAGATGTTCGACAGTTCGGTCCGCGCCGGGCGTTATGTGCTGGAGAATGTGGGGCTAAGCGAATACGAGGCGGCGCAGGCGGCGCAGACCTTTTATCACCATGACCGCAAGGCGGTGCGTGATCTGGCCGAGGTCTGGGATCCCAATATCCCGACGGCAGAGAATACGGCCTATGTAGAGCGGTCGCAGGCCCTGCAAAAGGATCTGGAAACCGCGCTTATGGAGTTGAACGAGGAACTGGCGTCGCGGCGCTCGGCCTGAGCGCCGCCTGGTTGAACGGACGGCGGTCAGCCGTCCGAAACGCCCGCCTCGGCAAAGGTGGCCATGCCGGAGTGGCAGGCCACTGCGCTTTTGACGATATTGATCGCCAGTGCCGCACCCGAGCCTTCGCCCAGCCGCAGGCCAAGCGACAGCAGCGCCTGTTTGCCGAGCTTTTCCAGCAGCGTTCCATGGGCGCCCTCGGCGCTTTGGTGGCCCGCCACGGCGTGATCGAGCGCATCGGCTGACACCGCGACCAGCGTTGCCGCCGCCGCTGTGCAGATGAACCCGTCCAGGATCACCGGAATACGCAGCTGCCGCGCGGCGGCGATGGCACCGGCCATGGCGGCAAGCTCTCGCCCGCCGAGGCAGCGCAGCACCTCCAGCCCGTCGCGGCTGGTATGCAGGGCAACACCCTCGGCAACCACCCGGGTCTTGTTGGCGAGCCCTGCGTCGTCGACGCCGGTGCCGCGCCCGGTCCAGTCACCCGCCGCACCGCCATAAAGCGCATGCGCGATGGCCGCCGCAGGGGTGGTGTTGCCAATGCCCATCTCGCCCACCACCAGCAGATCGGCGGCCGGATCAACCGCCGCCCAGCCGGTTTGCAGCGCGGTCAGCAGCTCGGCCTCGGTCATCGCAGGGGCCTGGGTGAAATCCTGCGTCGGGCGGTCCAGCTCCAGCGCGTGCACATCCATGCGCGCCCCGGCGGCGCGGGCCAGCTGGTTGATGGCCGCACCGCCATGTTCGAAATTCATTACCATCTGCACCGTCACCTCGGCCGGAAAGGCCGAGACGCCTTGTGCCGTCACCCCGTGGTTACCGGCAAAGACGATGACCTGTGGTGCCTCGATCCGGGGCCGGGCATCGCCGCGCCAGCCGGCATACCAGATCGCCAGATCCTCGAGCCGCCCCAGCGCGCCGGGCGGTTTGGTCAGCTGGCCGTTGCGGGCCTCGGCCCCGGCGCGGGCGGCGCTGTCAGGCCCCGGCGCGTTCACCAGCAGGTCACGGAACTGGTCGAGATCGGTAAGGGTCGGCAGCATGGAAAGCCTCTTTGCAACTGGGGTCCGCCCGTGTTTAACCGTTGCATCCGGTGCGACAAGACCTTGAAAGGCGGACAGGTGCGCAAAAACGACATCACGGGCATTTCCCCATGGGATCCGGTGCTGGCGCTGGTGCTGTTGACGCGGCTGCCGCTGCCCCGGCTGCCCGAAACCCTGTTTGCGCGACAGGCCGCGGCCGTGTGGGCGTTTCCGCTGGCAGGCCTGGCCGTGGGCGCGTTGGCCTGTGCCGCCGGGTGGCTGGCGCAGGCGGCCGGTCTGTCCGCCTGGATCGTGGCCGGGCTGATGCTGGTGGTCTCCGTCATGGTCACGGGCGCAATGCACGAGGACGGGCTGGCCGATACCGCCGACGGTCTCTGGGGCGGGTTCACCGCCGAGCGGCGACTTGAGATCATGAAGGACAGCCATATCGGCACCTATGGCGTGCTGGCGCTGATCCTGTCGCAATTGCTGCGGTTGGCCGCCCTTGCGGCGCTGGTGGCCAGTGGCGCGCTCTGGTCGCTGCTGGCCGCCGCCATCTGGTCGCGGGCGCTGATGCCGGTCGTGATGACCGCCCTGCCCAATGCGCGCGGCGCGGGGCTGAGCCAGTCGGTCGGGCGGCCCGGGCTGTGGGCGGTGCTGCTGGGTCTTGCGCTGGCGGGAACGCTGGTCTTTCTGGTTGCAGGAACCGCCGGGCTGGGCCCGGCGTTCCTGGCGGTTGTCCCGGTTCTGGGGCTTGGGGGACTGGCAAAAGCCAAGATCGGGGGGCAGACCGGCGATATTCTGGGCGCCAGTCAGCAAGTGGCCGAGATCATGTTCCTGCTGGCGCTGTCGGCGCAGATCAGTTGACGCCGCCGGTTTCGATGGTGATCAGCCTGCCGCAATGCTTGCAATGCACCGCATCGGGATCGTGCCGGTAAAGCCCGCAGCCGGGGCATTTGTAACGCACCTTTTGCGGTGAGAAGATCGCGGTGGCCAGCCGGACGAACAGCGCCACGCCCACCACCATGACAAACACCGAAAACAGCTTGCCCGCGGGCGTCGACAGGGTGATATCGCCGAACCCGGTGGTGGTCAGCGTCGCCATGGTGAAATAGAGCGCGTCGATATAGGGGGTCTCGCTGCTGCCCGGCGGAATGAAGAACACAAGCACCGCCGTGGTGGTCAGGAAGATGAAGACCAGCAGGTTCACGGCGGCGATGATGGCATCCTCGCGGGTGCGAAAGAACTGGCTGTCGCGGCGCAGGTCGTGCAGCAGGTGATAGGAGTGGATCAGGCGCATCCCCCGCAGGATGCGCAGGAAGGCCAGGCTTTGCGTCAGGAACGGATCTAGCAGCAACGACAGGATGACCACGATATCGGCCAGCGTGTAGATCCGGGTCAGAAACTCGCGCCTGCTGCGTGCGATCCAGAGCCGGGCCAGGAAATCCGCCAGGATCACCAGGCCCACAAGCACGCTGATCACAGTCAGCACCGGCCCGTGCACCATATAGGCCGTGGCGACAAAGAACAGGATCGTGACCAGATCGAACAGGATCAGCGCATAGCGAAATCGCACCGACGCGCGATCGCGCCCGACATAGAGCTTTCGAACCCACAGCTTTAATGCGCGCATGTCGCCTTTACCCTGCACTTGGCAGCCCATGAAAGACCAATGAAGGCGTTTTGTGCAAGGGGGGTCGGTTGCCACAGAGGGCCGCCCCGAGAGGCAGCCCTGAATTCTGGAATTTATGCGGATCAGGCCGCGCGCGAGGTCAGGACGTCGTCCACCTGCTTGGCGGCGGCGATCTCGTCGGCGCCGGACACGGCGGCCACTTCGCGGGTGAGACGCTCAAGTGCGGCCTCGTAGAGCTGACGCTCGGAATAGCTCTGCTCGCGCTGATCGTCGGTGCGGTGCAGGTCGCGGACCACCTCGGCGATCGAGATCAGATCACCCGAGTTGATCTTTTGCTCGTATTCCTGGGCGCGGCGCGACCACATGGCGCGCTTGACCTTGGCTTTGCCCTTGAGCGTTTTCATGGCCTGGCTGATCACATCCGGCGAGCTGAGCGAGCGCAGGCCGGATTCGGTGATCCGGTTGGTCGGAACCCGCAGGGTCATCTTGTCCTTTTCAAAGGAGATCACAAACAGCTCGAGCTTGAACCCGGCAACTTCCTGCTCCTCGATCGAGATGATCTGGCCGACGCCATGCGCCGGGTAGACCACATAATCATTAGGGCGAAACTCGAGCTTCTTCGACTTGGTCATTCAGATCTTTCCTAGGTTGCGAACCGGGTTTGCGGCGACAAAAAACCGCGCGCGGGGCAACTGCGTCCCCGATAGCGGGCTGATACTGTCGCAATCGTATTCACCAAAAGCACCCTGGCTTTTGGGTCCCATCCCAGTTCTTTAGGTTACTTCGGCAGGAAGCGTACCACAAAAATGGGCATCCTGAAAGATGCACCCTAAAGAGAGCTATGTTTGCTGTGCATTTTCAGCATGTTGTCAGTGCATACCCGCGCGCGGGGCGGCGCGGCACTGCGAATCACCTGAAGGTCAGCCGCCCTGTCCGGGCGCCTCGGAGAAGTACTTCTCCATCTTGCCCTCTTCGCCGTCCCGCGACTCTGCATCGGGCAGCGGGTCTTTCTTGGTCACGATCACCGGCCATTGCTCGGCATATTTGCGGTTGAACTCCACCCAAGGCTCCATCCCCGGCTCGGTATCGGGTCTGATCGCGTCGGCGGGGCATTCCGGCTCGCAGACGCCGCAGTCGATACATTCGTCGGGGTGGATGACCAGCGTGTTCTCGCCCTCGTAGAAACAGTCGACCGGGCAGACCTCGACGCAGTCGGTGTATTTGCAGGCGATGCAGTTTTCGGTGACGACGTAGGTCATGGGCAGAAATCCACTTCTCGTTTGCCGGACTAGCTAAATCACAGCGGACCATTCTTCAAGTCAGGATCGCCCCTGCTCTGCCACGGAAAGACCGGAAGTGCGCGGCTTTACCACGGAGGGGCAACGCGGTTTCGTTCTTTTGTCCGTCGCAGGGGTGGTGTCCCGGTTTTCGTCCAGATCCAGGTACAATGTCCGTGCCTCGCTGGCCGGGCCGCGCCGGACGCCCAGCGCTTCGACCCGGATCACCCGGACGTTGCCCGCCTGCACAAAGGTCAGCACATCGCCCGGCGCCACCGCATGGGCGGGTTTCGAGATCCGGTTGCCGTTGACGCGCGTGCGGCCGTTTCCGGCCGCCTCGGCCGCCAGCCCGCGCGTCTTGAAGAAACGCGCGTGCCAGAGCCATTTGTCGATCCGCATCTTGGACGGCTGGTCGACCATCCGTGGTCAGTTGCCCTCTTTGAGCGCCAGCAGCGCAGCAAAGGGGTTGTCGGGGTCGATGGCCTTTTCCTTTTTCGGCGGGCGCGAGGAATAGGTCTTGGCCCCCTGCTGGGCCGGTTTGCCGCCCTTGCCGCCATGCGGCTTGCCATCGCGGCGGCGTTCGCCGTCCTTGGGCTTGCCCCGGGATTTGTCATTGGGCTTGTCGCGGCGGCCCTGGCGGGCCTCGCCCTGCGGTCTGGGCTGGCCTTCGCCGCGCGGCTCGCGGCGCGGGCCACGGCCCTGCGGGCGCGTGCGGGCCCAGGTGAAGGTATAGAAGACCTCGACCTCGGGCTCTTCGGCAGCCGCCGCATCGGCGGGTGCGGCTTCGGCCTCTGCGGCGACGGGTTCGACCGGCTCGGCCTCGACCGGCTCCGCTGCCGGTTCGGCGGCGCTTTCGTCCGGGGTGTCAACGGCGGCTTCGGCCGTGGCTTCGCGCGCGGTTTCGGGCGCGGTTTCGGCAGTTGTTTCGGGTGCGGTTTCGGGCGTGCCCGGTTTGACCTTGGCCCGTTCGCCGCGCTCGGCGTTATAGCCCAGCCCCTGCATCAGGTCGGCGAACTGTTCCAGCGTCATGCCGGTGATCGAAAGCATGTCTGCCGTCGCCTCGAACCCGGCGCGGCTGTCCTTGGCGCGCAGCATGTCGGCCAGACGTTCCAGCATGTCGATGCGCACGGCCCGTTCGCCCGCCATGCGGTAGCCGCACATCGTGTCGACGCCCGGTTCGGCATCCTTGACCGAGGGCACCGTCACCAGACCCGGCGGCGGTGCCTCGGGGAATTCCTGAAGCCCCTTGGCCAGCGACCAGAGCACCAGGCGCAGACGGGTCGGCGCCGGTTTCAGCAGAAGCGGCATGAAAATGGTGAACTGGCCAAAGCGGATGCCGTGCTTGCGCAGGGCGCCCCGGGCCTCCTGGTCCAGGTCCTTGACTTCTTGCGCCACTTCGGCGCGCGGCAGGATGCCGAAATTCTCGACCATGCGGAAGGCAAAGCCACGCGCCAGCCCGGACAGCGCTTCGTCCCGCGAGAGCGCCAGCAGCGGTTCGAACAGCGCGGCCACCTTGCGGTCGATGAAATGTTGCAGGCGACGGCGGACCTTCTGTTCGACATCCGGTCCGGCGACCTCGTCGACAAAGACCTCGACCTGAGGTTTCAGCGGATCTGCCCCGGCCACCAGTTTGCCGACGGCGTTCTCGCCCCACATCAGCCCGCCCTGTTCGGTAAAGTCGATCTCGGTATCGGGCGCGTTATAGAAGCGGTCCGCGCGCAGATGGAACTGCGGCGCCAGCGCCTGCATCGACGCAGCTTTCAGCGCCTTGGCTTCGGTGCCCTGTGCGCTTTTGTCCGGGCTGAACCGGAACCCTTCCAGACGTCCGACGAATTCGCCTTCGACGGTCACTTCACCCTTGTCGTTCACTTCGGCCAAAAGGGCCTCCTTCTGCTTGAGCCGGCGCAGCAGCACGCTGGTGCGCCGGTCCACAAATCTCTGTGTCAGACGTTCATGGAGGGCGTCCGACACCCTGTCTTCTACAGCGCGGGTTTCCCCGCGCCAATGGGTTTCGTCACGAACCCAGCCGTTCCGCTGCGCGACATATGTCCACGTGCGGATATATGCCAGTCGTTTCGACAAAGCGTCGATATCGCCGTGGGTCCGGTCGATTCGCCGGATCTGGCGCGCGATGAAGTCGTCGGGGATATGGCCGCGTTCATGCAGATGCTCGTAAATCACCTGCAAAAGCCCGGCATGTTCGGCGTGAGAGATGCCGCGGAAATCCGGAATCCGGCACACGTCCCACAAGAGCCGCACCGCCTGGCCCGAGCTTGCGCGGGCCATCACCTCGGGCATCTGGGCCAGAGATTTCAGCGCCATCAGGTCGTCGGCCTCGCGCGCCTTGAGCAGATCCTCGCCGACGGGGGGCTTTTCGAGTGAGCGGATCAGCGCCTCGACCGTGCCGAAACTCAGGTCGCTGTTGCGCCAGTTGAGTTTCTTGAGCGGGGTGAATCGATGCTCCATGATCGCCTGCGCCATGCCGTCGTCCAGCGGCCGCGCCTCGCCGGTAACGCCAAAGGTACCGTCGGACATGCCGCGCCCGGCCCGGCCCGCGATCTGCGCCAGTTCATTAGGCGCAAGCTGCCGCATCCGGCGGCCATCGAATTTGGACAGGCTGGAAAAGGCAACATGGTCGATATCGAGGTTCAGCCCCATGCCGATGGCGTCGGTGGCGACCAGATAGTCGACCTCGCCGTTCTGGTAGAGCGCGACCTGCGCGTTGCGGGTGCGCGGGCTGAGCGCCCCCATAACCACCGCCGCACCGCCCTTTTGCCGACGGATCAGCTCGGCTATGGCATAGACGTTTTCGACCGAGAAACCGACGATGGCGCTGCGTGGCGGCATCCGGGTGATCTTTTTCGAGCCGGTATAGACCAGCTGGCTCATCCGCTCGCGACGCATGAACTGCGCCTGCGGCACCAGCGCGGCAATCGCCCCGCGCATGGTGTCCGAGCCCAGAAACAGGGTTTCATGCAGACCCCGCGCACGCAGCAGCCGGTCGGTGAACACATGGCCGCGTTCGGGGTCGGCGCAGAGCTGGATTTCGTCGATGGCGACAAAATCGGCGCCCATGCCCTCGGGCATCGCCTCGACGGTGCAGACCCAGTATTGCGTGCGCGGCGGCACGATGCGCTCTTCGCCGGTGACCAGCGCCACCACCGACGGCCCGCGCAAACTCACGATGCGGTCATAGACCTCGCGCGCAAGCAGCCGCAGCGGCAGGCCGATGACCCCGGTGCGATGCCCCAGCATCCGTTCGATCGCGTAATGCGTCTTGCCTGTGTTGGTCGGGCCAAGAACGGCCACGATCCGCGAGGATCCGTTCACCTGTCTGCCCCCTGCCCCTTGCCTGGCGTCGTCAGAGCGCCTGGCCCTCGATCCGGGGCTTCAGCCGATTCACGGCACTGGTTACTTCCTCGTGATGGGGATGTATAGCCAGCGCGCGGGAATAGGCGGCAAAGGCCGCCTCGGGCCGGTCCAGCGCCTCGAGCATCAGGCCCAGACCGTAGATCGCGTTATAGTGGTTCGGGCTCAGGGCCAGTACATGTTCGAGATCGGCGATGGCGGGTCCGAAGAGGTTGACCGCGAAATAGGCCGAGGCGCGGGCATGCCAACCCTCGGCAAAATCCGGCGCATGATCGGTCAGCGCCGTGAGATGTTCGATTGCGGCCGGGTAATCCTGCATCTCGAGCGCGTCGCGCCCGCGTTTGAGCAGGAAATCGGCCGAGGGCGAACCGGATTTCGCCCAGAGCGCCTGCAATTGCCGGTCAAGCTGGCGCGCGCGTGTGGTATCTGCCTGCGCCAGTTCCGCCAACAGCGCCGTTTCGTCGCTGGAATCGGCCTGTTGCGCGGCGACGTCGCCGGAAATCGCCACTAGCAGCCCGATTGCCGCGACGATACCTTTGAGATTGAATGGCGCAGTTGTCATAACAAATCTCACATTAGCGCGGTATGCGCCGTTGTCCACTCACGGACATCGTCACGAAACGAGGAAGAAGATGAGCGATATTCTTGACCAGGCCGTGGCCGAGTTGAACGAAAAGATGAGCGGCGCGGGGTTTGCCTCTTCGGCCAAGTTCGCGATCGCCGATGTGGGCGCGATTGTGCTGGATGCCAGCGGCGCCCGGATCAGCGACGAGGATACGGATGTGACCCTGTCGGCCGATGCGGATACGTTCCAGCAGATCATCAGCGGCGAGATGAACCCGACCGGCGCGTTCATGTCGGGCAAGCTGACCATCGACGGCGACATGGGTGTCGCCATGCAGCTGGCCTCGGCGCTGGCCTGATGGACCTGTCGCCGGCCCCGCTGTTCGAGGATGTGGCCGGCGGACCGCCCGGCGGGGCGGCGCATTGGCTGCGCACCGGCGATGGGATTCGCATCCGGGTCGGCCACTGGCGGCCCGAGGGGACGGCGCAGGGCACCGTGTTCCTGTTTCCCGGACGCACGGAATATGTCGAGAAATACGGCGATGCCGCCCGCGAGTTTACCCGGCGCGGCCTGGCCATGCTGGCGGTGGACTGGCGCGGCCAGGGGCTGGCCGACCGGTTGCTGGATGACCGGCGTCTGGGACATGTCGTGTCTTTTCCGGACTATCAGCGCGATGTCGCGGCGGTGGTCGACCTGGCCGCGGCGCAGAATCTGCCGCGCCCGTGGTATGTCATCGGGCACTCGATGGGCGGCGCCATCGGCCTGCGCGCGGTGATGGAGGGGCTGCCGGTCGCGGCCTGCGCCTTTACCGGGCCGATGTGGGGCATCTTCTTTACCCCGGTGATGAAACCCCTGAGCTGGGTCACCTCGAACCTGGCGCCGGTGCTGGGGATGGGGCACAAGAACCCGGCCACCACCTCGCCCGAGCCCTATGTGTTCGTGCAGGAGTTCGAGGGCAACAGCCTGACTCGCGACCCGGCCATGTACCGGATGATGCAGGACCAATTGGCCGCCTATCCCGAACTGTCGCTGGGGGCGCCCACCAATATCTGGCTGCGCGAGGCCCTGAATGAATGCCGCCTGCTGGCAGCGCGCGCCGCGCCTGCCCTGCCCTGTCTGACCTATCTGGGCAGCCATGAACAGATCGTCGACCGCAAGGCGATCCGCAGGCGCATGGCCGACTGGCCGGGCGGTGAGCTGATTGAGATCCCCGGTGGCGAACACGAGGTTCTGATGGAGGCGCCTGCAGTGCGGGGGCCGGTCTATGACCGGCTGGCGGCGCATTTCCGGGCTGCGGGCTGACACGTTTCCCGGCTGGCGCTCCAAGAGAATTCGTTCAGCTTTCTTTGCACTGTCCTGTGGTCCGCTCTGGCATCCGCCCGGCACCGGGCTAAACTTGCCGCATGGCGCGTGATCCGGTTCTGGAGTTTACCGAAAGGGGCATTTATTGCCCGGCGGGCGGTTTCTATGTCGACCCCTGGCACCCGGTGGACCGGGCGCTGATTACTCATGGCCATGCCGATCATGCCCGCCCGGGCCATTCGCGCTATCTTTCCACCACCGGCGCGGCGCCCATTCTGCGCCAGCGTCTGGGCGATATCACGCTGGAGACCGTCTCTTATGGCGCGCTCCTGCGCATCGGCGATGCGTTGGTTTCCTTTCATCCTGCCGGACATGTGCCGGGGTCGGCGCAGATCCGGATCGAGGTGGCCGGAGAGGTCTGGGTGGTTTCAGGCGATTACAAGACCGTGGCCGACGGGCTGAGTGAACCGTTCGAACCGGTGCGCTGTCACACCTTCATCACCGAAAGCACCTTTGGCCTGCCGGTGTTTCGCTGGCCCGATCCGGCGGAGGTGGCGCGGGACCTGAACGACTGGTGGCGAGGCAGTGTCGCGGCAGGCCGGACGCCGGTGCTGGGCGCCTATGCGCTGGGAAAGGCGCAGCGGCTGCTGTCCATGCTGGATCCAGACATTGGCCCGATCCTGACCCATGGCGCGATTGAAACGACCACATCGGTTCTGCGTGCGCAGGGGTTTGACCTTCCACCGACGGTGGCGGTGACGCCCGAGACCGACCCGCGCGCGCATGGTGGCGCGCTGGTTCTGGCGCCGCCCTCGGCGCTGGGCAGCGCCTGGATGCGGCGGTTCGGCCCGGTCTCGACCGGGTTTGCCAGCGGCTGGATGATGCTGCGCGGCGTGCGGCGACGGCGGGCGATGGACCGGGGTTTTGTCCTGTCGGATCATGCCGATTGGCCCGGATTGAACACGGCGATAACAGAGAGTGGTGCGGAAAAGATATTTGTAACACATGGTTACACCGAGATCTTTACGCAATGGCTGAGGTCGAGAAGGCTGGATGCCGATATCGTGCCGACCCGGTTCACCGGCGACGAGGCGCAGGCTGAATGATCCGGTTTGCCCGCCTCTTCGAAGCGCTTGATCAGAGCACACGCACGACTGACAAGGTCAACGCGCTGGCAGCCTATTTTGCCGAGGCAGAGCCGCTGGACCGGCTATGGACCGTAGCATTGTTTTCGGGTCGCAGACCGCGCCGCGCCGTCACCACGACCGAGTTGCGCAGTTGGGCCGCCGAGGCGGCAGGGCTGCCGCTGTGGCTGGTCGACGAGAGCTATCCGGTGGTGGGCGATCTGGCCGAGACCATCGCGCTGATCCTGCCGCCGCCAGATCACCTGTCCCGGCGCCCCCTGTCCGGTTGGATGGCGCTGCTGCGCGACCTGGCCGGGCAGCCGGAAGCGGCCCGCCGAGCCGCGATCCTCGACGCCTGGGCCGAGCTCGATACCGCGCAGCGTTTCCTGTTCAACAAGCTGGTGACCGGCGGGTTCCGCGTGGGTGTCAGCCAGAAGCTGATGACCCGCGCCCTGGCGCAGGCAACCGGCCGCGACGAGGCCGAATTGGCGCATCGCCTGATGGGGTCGTGGTCACCCGAGACGACAAGCTGGGAAACCCTGATCCAGGCGGAGGACGCAGGCGCCGATGCCTCGCGCCCCTATCCGTTCTGCCTGGCGCATCCGCTGGAGGGTGAGCCGGCCAATCTGGGCTCGCCGCAGGACTGGTGCGCCGAATGGAAGTGGGACGGCATTCGCGGCCAGCTGATCCTGCGCGAGGGGCGGCATTTCGTCTGGTCGCGTGGCGAAGAGCTGATGACCGACCGGTTTCCCGAACTTGCGCGGGCGCTGGATTTTCTGCCGCCGGGCACGGTGCTGGATGGCGAGATTCTGGCCTGGGACGGCACCGCGCCGCTGCCCTTTGCGGCGCTGCAACGCCGGATCGGCCGCAAGAGCGTGCCGAAGAAACTGTTGGCAGAGGCGCCGGTGATCCTGCTGGCCTATGACCTGCTGGAATGGCAGGGCCGTGACCTGCGGGCGGCGCCGTTCGCGGAACGGCGCGCGCTGCTCGACCGTGCTCTGGGCGACTTGCCCCCGGACGCGCCGGTGCGCCCTTCACCGCTGGTGGCCTTTGACGACTGGCAGATACTGGCAAACATCCGAACCGAAGCCCGCGACCAGCAGGCCGAGGGGTTGATGCTGAAACGGGCCGCCAGCCCCTATCATGCAGGGCGCAAGAAGGGCGACTGGTGGAAATGGAAACTCGACCCCCACACGGTGGACGCGGTGATGATCTATGCCCAGGCGGGCCACGGTCGGCGCGCCACGCTTTACACCGATTTCACCTTTGCGGTCTGGGATGGCGATGCGCTGGTTCCCTTTGCCAAGGCCTATTCCGGCCTGACCGATGCCGAGTTTCGCGAGATCACCGCCTGGGTGCGCAGCAATACGCTGCAACGGTTCGGTCCGGTGCGGCAGGTGAAGCCAGAGCTGGTGTTCGAGATCGCATTCGAGGGTATCCAGCAAAGCCCGCGCCACAAGTCCGGCATCGCCCTGCGCTTTCCTCGCATGCTGCGTTGGCGCCGCGACAAGCCCGCGGCCGAGGCCAACCGGCTGGAGGATTTGAAACAGTTGCTCGCCCTGCCCGGCACCTGAGCCGGGTTGCCGGTTGCGGCGGGCGGCAACGCTCCTTAAGTGTGGGGCAACCAGAAATGACGAGGCCCACATGTTCCATCTGCCCTTTCCCGTTCGCGACGCCAATGCCGGTTCCGGTTCCAAGGATCTTGGCAACCTGCCCGAATGGGACTTGAGCGACCTTTATTCCGGCGAGGATGCGCCGGAACTGAAGCGCGACCTCGACTGGCTGGAAGCGGAATGTGCCGCATTCGCCGCCGATTACGAGGGCAAGCTGGCCGATCTGGATGCGGACGCCCTGCTGACCTGTGTGCAGCGCAACGAGAAGATCAGCGCCATCGCCGGGCGCATCATGTCCTTTGCGGGCCTGCGCTATTACCAGCTGACCATCGACGGGGGTCGGGCCAAGTTCATGTCCGACTGCCAGGAAAAAATCACCAATTTCACCACGCCGCTGGTGTTCTTCACGCTGGAGCTGAACCGGATCGAGGATGAGGCGCTGGCCGCGCGCTTTGCGGAAAACGCAGAATTGGCCCGCTATGCGCCCGTGTTCCGCCGCATCCGTGCAATGAAACCCTATCAGCTGAGCGACGAGCTGGAACGCTTCCTGCACGATCTGGGCGTGGTCGGCGACGCCTGGGAACGGCTTTTCGACGAGACCATCGCCGGGCTGACCTTTGACATCGACGGCGAAGAGCTGAACATCGAGGGCACGCTGAACCTGCTGACCGAGCAGGACCGCAGCAAGCGCGAGGCTGCCGCCCACGAGCTGGCGCGCGTCTTTGGCGAGAACATCAAGACCTTCGCCCGCGTCCACAACACCGCCGCCAAGGAAAAGGAAGTGATCGACCGCTGGCGCAAGATGCCCAGCGCCCAGACCGGTCGTCACCTCAGCAACGACGTGGAACCCGAGGTGGTCGAGGCCCTGCGCGAAGCGGTTGTCGCCGCCTATCCCAAGCTGAGCCACCGCTATTACGAACTCAAACGCAAATGGCTGGGGCTGGATCGGATGCAGGTCTGGGACCGCAACGCGCCGCTGCCGATGGAAGACACCCGCACCATCCCCTGGGCGCAGGCCGAGCGCATGGTGATGGAGGCTTATGACGCCTTTGACCCGCGCATGGGCGAGATCGCGGCGCCCTTCTTCTCCAAGGGCTGGATCGACGCGGCCGTGAAGCCCGGCAAGGCCCCCGGCGCCTTTGCCCATCCCACGGTGACCGAGGTGCATCCCTATGTGATGCTCAACTATCTGGGCAAACCGCGCGATGTGATGACGCTGGCCCATGAGCTGGGCCATGGCGTGCATCAGGTGCTGGCCGCCGGTCAGGGCGAAATGCTCTCCTCGACCCCGCTGACGCTGGCCGAGACCGCAAGCGTGTTCGGCGAGATGCTGACCTTCCGCAAGATGCTGGAAAAGGCCGAAACCCAGGAACAGCGCAAGGTGCTGCTGGCGGGCAAAGTCGAGGACATGATCAACACGGTGGTGCGCCAGATCGCGTTCTATGACTTTGAATGCAAGCTGCACGCCGCCCGCCGCCAGGGGGAACTCACGCCCGAGGATATCGGTGCGCTGTGGATGAGCGTGCAGGGCGAAAGCCTGGGGCCTGCGTTTGATTTCATGGAAGGCTATGAAAGCTTCTGGGCCTATATCCCGCATTTCGTGCACTCGCCCTTCTATGTCTATGCTTATGCGTTCGGCGACGGGCTGGTGAACGCGCTCTACTCGGTCTATGCCGAGGGCGCCGAAGGGTTTGAGGAGAAGTATTTCGACATGCTGAAGGCGGGCGGCTCGAAACACCACAAGGAGCTTCTGGCGCCCTTTGGCCTGGATGCCAGCGATCCCAAATTCTGGGACAAGGGCCTGAGCATGATCTCCGACATGATCGACGAGCTGGAGGCGATGGAGGATTGAGCGACTGGCACCAGCGGCGCGTCGCCCTGCGCATGCGCCTGCGCCCGGTGCTGCAACGTGCCGCGCGGGCTGCGCATCGTGGTGGGTGCGCTGCTGATTGTCGGTGGCGTGTTCGGCTTTCTGCCTGTGCTCGGCTTCTGGATGATCCCTTTGGGATTTATGGTGGCGGCGATGGATGTAGACCTCTATCGCCGCTGGAAACGTCGCAGACGGCGATAGTCAGACCGATACCGCCGCCAGCAAGTCGTCCCGCGCGACCTCGCCCGCCCGACCCCGCAGGCAAACCTGCCCGCGCTTGAGCGCCACGAAACTGTCCCCCAGCCCATAGGCAAAGTCGAAGAACTGTTCGACCAGCACGATGGCCATGCCACCTTGGGCGCGCAGATGTGAAATGACCTCGCCTATCTGCTGGATGATGTTGGGTTGGATCCCCTCGGTCGGCTCGTCGAGCAGCAGGAGCTTTGGCCGCGTGATCAGGGCCCGCGCGATGGCCAGTTGCTGCTGCTGCCCGCCCGACAGGTCGCCGCCGCGCCGGTTCTGCATCTGTTTGAGGACCGGGAAAAGCTGGAACATCTCCTCGGGCACCTGCCAATCGGATCGCGGCAGGCAGCCGAACCCGGTTTCTAGGTTCTCGCGCACAGTGAGCAACGGAAAAATCTCGCGCCCCTGCGGTACCAGTGCAACGCCCTTGCGCGCCATCGCATGGGCAGGCAGCACGCCCAGCGCCTCGCCATCCAGCGTCACCTGCCCGCCCGAGCGCGGATGGGTACCTGCAATCGCCTTGATCAGGCTGGTTTTGCCTACCCCGTTCGATCCCATCAGGCAGGTCACCTCGCCCGCGCGGGCCTCCATCGAGATGCCGTCGAGGATCCGCGAATGGCCGTAATGCAGGGTAATATCGTCAAGTTTCAGCATCTGTCAGCGTCCCAGGTAAACGTCGATGACCCGCTTGTCGGCGGTCACGTGATCAAGGCTGCCCTCGGCCAGGACCGCGCCTTCGTGCAGCACGGTCACCTTGCAGTTCAGCCGCCGCACGAATTCCATGTCATGCTCCACCACCACGACGGCACGGGTCTTTGCCGCCTCGACCAGAATGGCGGTGGTGTGTTCACGTTCCTCGGGGGTCATGCCGGCGGCGGGTTCGTCGACCAGCAGCAGGCGAGGATCCTGCGCCAGCAGCATGCCGATCTCCAGCCATTGTTTCTGCCCGTGCGACAGCTCGCCCGCCTTGCGCGGCAAATGGTCGGCAAGACCGATTTCGGCGGCCAGTTCCCCAACCCGCGCAAGATCGGCAGCGTTGGGGCGATAGAACAGGACAGACCAGGGGCCGCGCGGACCTTGCAGGGCCATCAGCAGGTTTTCGTGCACGCTCTGATCCTCGAAAACGGTGGGTTTCTGGAACTTGCGCCCGATACCCGCCCGGGCGATCTGCGCCTCGGACAGACCCAAGAGCGACAAGCTGCGCTCGCCCCACAGCACCCGGCCCTCGTCGGGCCGGGTCTTGCCGGTGACGATGTCCATGAAGGTGGTTTTGCCCGCCCCGTTCGGCCCGATCACCGCCCGCATTTCGGCCTGGCCGATACGGAAGGACAGGTTGTTGATCGCCTTGAACCCGTCGAAACTGACCGAGACGCCGGAAACTTCGAGAAGTGTGCTCATTCCGTGGCCTCCCGTTCGCGCAGAGCGCCCGCATCGGGACCCAGATCGGCGCCATGCCGGTCGGGAGGATGCCTGCCCTGCCAAAGGTCGAACAGCCCGCCGATGCCCGAGGGCGCAAAGAGTGTTACCAGCACGAAGGAAAGGCCCAGAACGATGGTCCACCAGTCCACCCATTTGATGACCAGCGGGCCCAGCGCCAGATCAGGGATCTGTCCACCGGTGAACCACGAGGAGACGAGGCTGACAAAGGCGGCCCCGATCACCGCCCCGTAAAGCCGCCCGCGCCCGCCGATGGCGACCCAGACGGCGAGGTAGATGGAGGCGATGGGCGCGATCTCGGCCGGGTTCACGATACCCGCCTGCGGGTAATAGAGCGCGCCTGCGATCCCGGCGATACAGGCGGTCAGGGTAAAGACGGCCAGCTTGTAGATCTCGACCGAGTAGCCGAGAAACCGCACCCGCGCCTCGTTGTCGCGAATGCCGCGGATGACCGAGCCGAACTTGCCCGAAACGATCCACGCGGCCAGCAGGTAACCTAGGCCCAGCGCCAGCGCCGAGGCCCAGAAGAACCACAGGCTGACCACCGATTGCGGCGCCTCGACCCCAGGCAGGTTCTGCAATCCGGACAGGCCGTTGTTGCCGCGCAACCCGCTGTCGTTCTGGAACAGGTACAGCGCCAGCGCCAGTGTCATCGCCTGGGTCAGGATCGAGAGATAGACGCCGGTCACCCGGCTTCGGAACGCGAGCCAGCCAAAGACCAGCGCCAGCAGCCCCGGCACCAGCACCACCATGGCCAGTTGCAGGACCAGACTGTCGGCAAAGGCCCAGACCAGCGGGAAGTCAGAGGAGCCCACCACGCCGAAGATCTGGGTGCCGATGGCATCCACGATCTCCTGCTCGGTCGGCGGCAGCGCGCCCTGGGCTAGCGAGCCTTCGACGATGAGCCGGGTGCGCTCATACATCAGCCACATGCCGATCATGTAGCCGCCCAGTCCGAAAAAGGCGAAATGACCAAGGCTGAGAATGCCGCAATAGCCCCAGATCAGGTCCATCGCGACCGCAATCAGGCACAGGCACAGCGTCTTGCCCAGCGTCTTGACGAAGCTGGTCGAGATCAGGCCAATGCCGAAGCCTTCGGACAAGACGCTGACGCCCAGGGTGAACAGGGCAAGAAGCGCAAGAAAGGCCAGCACCGACGGGTGACGCGCGACAAAGCTGTTTCTCATGGCGTCAATCCCCCGCCGCGCGGCCCTTGAGGGCGATGATCCCCCGCGGCCGGAACTGAATGAAGATGATGATGAAAATGATCATGTAGGTCTGCGCCGCGAGAGTGTTCGAAGGATTCAGCCATTCGATCCCCTTTTGCAGCGTGCCAATCATCGCGGCCCCGGCCAGCGTGCCCCAGATATTGCCGACACCGCCCACCACCACGGTCATGAAGCTTTGCACGATGTAATCGCTTCCCAGTTCCGATGTGACCTTGGCAAAGAGGCCGATGGCGACGCCCGCGATACCGGCGATGCCCGAGCCAAGGCCAAAGGTCAGCATGTTGATGCGGTCCGGATTGATGCCCATTGACGCCGCCATGCGCGGGTTCTGCGTCACGGCTCGGGTTTCCAGACCCAGCCTGGTGCGCCGCATGATGAACAGAAAGAGACTCAGAAAGATGAGCGCGAGGACAAAGATGGCGACGCGGATATAGCTGATCGACACCACGTCGTTCAGCACCCAGGCGCCGTCCAGCCAGCCCGGCGCAGTCAGCGGGCGCGCTTGCGTGCCAAAGATGTTCTTGGCCAGTTGCTGCAAGGCGATCGAGATGCCGAAGGTGGCCAGCAGCGTTTCCAGCGGCCGGTTGTAGAGATGCCGGATCACCAGCCGCTCCATCGCGACGCCTGCGGCAAAGGTGACGGCAAAGGCCAGCGGGATCGCCACAAGGATCGACAGGGTATGATCGGCAATCACCTGCTGCACCATGTAGCCGGTATAGGCCCCCATCATGATGAACTCGCCATGGGCCATGTTGATCACCCCCATCACGCCAAAGGTGATCGCCAGCCCGATGGCGGCGAGGAAATAGATCGAGGCCAGCGACAGCGCGTCCAGCCCAAGGTCAAGCGCCTGGTTCAGCCCGACGCGCATCTCGATGGCGGCCAGCGCCTCTTCGGCGGCTTCGGTAACGGCGGCGGAGGGTTCGGAATAGACCTCGACGAACCGGTGCCGGGTCACCACCACCTCGGGCGCCTCGGCACTGGACCAGCGCGGCACCAGCCCCGCCTGCGCCAGTTGCACATAGACCGCGTCACGGGCCTCCTGGGTATCGAGGCGGTGGACTGGAACGCCGGCGACCTGACCATCGACCATGTTCGCGATCAACAGCGCCTTGCGGACCTCTGCATCCGGGATCGGCTGCGCCAGCCCAGCGGCGATCAGCATGTCATAGGCGGTCGCTACACTGAGCAAGGGATCGCCCGGCTGGACCTCGCGACGAATATTGACAGTCGCGGGCAAGCCTTCGGCCAGCGCAATGCGGGTGACCAGCAGCGGATTGAGAGTCGCGCGCATGTCGACGCCAAGATCGCCCGACATTTCTTCTATCGCGGCGATCCGGATCGGCTCGTCGGGATCGAAGGCGATGGTCAACAGGCGTTCCACCCGCATCTTGCGGGCTTTCAGCGTCGGTTCGGTCTCGGCCGGGATCGACGCGCGCAACGGCGCCAGCAAATCGGCACCGGGGCTGCGCTGGATCGCATCCAGCGCTTCGGCGCGGCGGTTGGGATCGGGGTCTGACAATTGAAACTGCACCAGCGCGGTGCCGATCATCGCCCGCACGCCACTGTTCGGCTTGATCTGCTCCAGCCCGTCACGGCTCGCTGTCCCACGGCTCTGGCCGGTATCGAAATCGAAAAGCTCGACTTGGCGGGAGGGTTTCTCGACCCCGCGAAAGAACAGACCGTCATCGCTGCGCTGCCACATCTCCTTGGCGGCCCAGACCTGAAGCACCTCCTGCGCCTGCGGTAATCCGCTGGCAGCGATTGCGTCGATGGCCGAACCGATCGATGTGCGCGAACCCTTCTCGATGGTTGCGCGATGCGCCTGGAGCACGCTTTGTACCGTGGTGTCTTGCGCCATGGCCTGCGCGCAGAACAGCAGCAGCGCCGCCAGCGCGATTATCAGTCTTGTCATGTCATGATTTCCGCCTGTGGATCGGAAGGGGCGAAACGCCCCTTCCCCGCTGTCTGGTCAGTAGTTGGACAGCGTCTGGACGCAGGTCTTGGTCTGGGTGTTGTACATGCCACAGCCCAGATCCTTCCAATCCGACATCAGAACGGCGGATTCCGGCAGGAAGTCGGTCCAGGCGTCGCCCGGCACTTCGGAGGTCTGGCTGATGATGTCGAACTGGCCATCGGCCTGGATCTCGCCGATCAGCACCGGCTTGGCCAGATGGTGGTTCGGCAGCATGACGGCGGTGCCGCCGGTCAGGTTCGGAAACTCCTGCCCGTACATTGCCGCGCGCACGGCGTCCACCTCGGTGGAACCTGCGGCGGTGGCCGCGTTCACCCACATGTTGAAGCCGATGTAATGCGCCTCCATCGGGTCGTTGGTCACCCGGTCCTCGCCCATCCTGGCCTTCCAGGCCTTGACGAATTCGGCATTGATCTCGGTATCGGCCGACTGGAAATAGTTCCAGGCTGCGAGATGCCCGACGAGGTTGGTGGTGTCGAGGCCCGAGAGCTCCTCTTCGCCCACCGAGAAGGCCACCACCGGGATGTCATCCGCCGAAACGCCGACCGCCGCCAGTTCCTTGTAAAACCCGATATTGGCGTCGCCGTTGATGGTCGAGATCACGCCCACCTTCTTGCCGTCCGCGCCAAGGGCGACCACATCGGCCACGATCTTGGACCAGTCGGAATGGCCAAACGGCGTGTAGTTCACAAAGATATCCGAATCTGCGATCCCCTTCTGCTTGAGATAGGATTCGAGGATGTTGTTGGTGGTGCGGGGATAGACATAGTCGGTGCCCAGCAGCGCGAATTTCTCGACCCCCAGTTCCTCAAGGAAGTAATCGGTCGCCGGGATCGCCTGTTGGTTCGGTGCTGCCCCGGTATAGAACACGTTTTTCGAGCTTTCCTCGCCCTCGTACTGGACCGGGTAGAACAGCAGGCCGTTCAATTCCTCGATCACCGGCAGAACGGACTTGCGGCTGACGCTGGTCCAGTTGCCGAAAATCACATCCACATCGTGCACGGTCAGCAACTCGCGCGCCTTTTCGGCAAAGAGCGGCCAGTCCGAGGCCGGGTCGACCACCACCGCTTCAAGCTCGCAGCCCAGCAATCCGCCCTTGGCGTTCTGCTGCTCGATCAGCATCAGCATGGTGTCCTTCAGCGTCGTTTCCGAAATCGCCATGGTCCCGGACAGCGAATGCAGGACGCCGACCTTGATCGGGCAGTCGGCCGCCAGAGCCGGGGCGCCAAATGCCGCGAGCAGTGCGGCAGTTGCGAGAGTGGATTTCAGGTGAGTCATGTGTGTCTCCTCGCAGGGGCGCGCATCCGGGCCTTGCCGAAAAGGGCAAATCGACCTAGGTGACCCCTGCAACAAATTGTTGCACCCGTGTGGCGGCCGGTCAGAGCTCCAATTCGTCTGGTCGCCACACACCCGTTTACGGCGCGGCCTTTTGCGCCTTGGGTGGCTCATCGATTCTGCATCGCAGCATGAATCGCAACATTGGGATGTAGCTTTCCCCCCACCCCAAAGCCGGATGCCGGATTTTTAGGCCAACACCACGCAATTCGCTCAATTTCCGTGCAAAACCAGCGGTTGGCCAATGCAAAACAGCCTGCATCCCTGACACGTGGCCGACACTGTGCTGTCTCTTTGAGCAAAGGACGCCGCAGACGGAGGCCAAGATTACCGCAGCGCAGCACATACATCCCGACCGCTCCGACGATGCGCAGCCCCGTGCGATCGGGCAGGCCTTTCTGTCGGTGCGGACACGCACGGGGCGCAGCGAGCTGGAGGGCCTACGCCAGTCCGGCTCGCTCAAGCTGCTGTTCCCGCGGCGCGACAACAGCGCCTTGCAGGCGGTTCTGGTCAATACGGCGGGGGGCGTCACCGGCGGCGACCGGTGTTCCCTGCGCGCCGAGATCAGAAAGGGCGCCGCCGCGACCCTGACGACCCAGGCGGCCGAACGGGCCTACCGCGCCCGGGGTACTGCGCCGGGCCGGATCGACACGCGCCTGACCCTGGCCGAACGCGCGCATCTGAACTGGCTGCCGCAAGAGACCATCCTGTTCGACGGCTGCGCGATCCGGCGGAACCTGCGGATCGACATGGCCGGGGATGCCCGCCTGCTGATGGTGGAATCGCTGGTTTTCGGTCGTGCGGCAATGGGCGAGACCCTGACCGACGCGCAGTTCAGCGACCGGATCGAGATCCGGCGCGCTGGCAGGATCGCGCATCTTGATGTGCTCCACTTTGGCGGAAATGTCGCCGATCATCTGGCCCGGCCGCACGTGGCCGCAGGTGCCGGGGCGATGGCCAGCCTCGTGCTGATCGGGCCCAATGCCGCCGCGCATCTGGCGCCGGTGCTGGCCGCGCTGCCCGCCACGGGCGGTGCCAGCCTTGTTGGTGAAGACATGCTTCTGATGCGCCTGCTGGCACCGGACGGCTTCCTGCTACGCCGCACGCTGGTTCCGATCCTCAACCGCCTGACCCACAACGCACTGCCAAGACCCTGGATGATCTGACATGCAACTGACCCCGCGCGAAAAAGACAAACTGCTGATCGCCATGGCGGCAGAGGTGGCGCGCCGCCGCCTCGCGCGCGGCGTCAAGCTCAACTATCCCGAAGCCATCGCCTTGATCACCGATGCGGTGGTCGAAGGCGCCCGCGACGGGCGCTCGGTCGCCGACATGATGGAGGCGGGCGCACAAGTGGTACGCCGCGCCCAATGCATGGAGGGCGTGCCCGAAATGATCCCCGAGGTGCAGGTCGAGGCCACGTTTCCCGATGGCACCAAGCTTGTCACCGTTCACGAACCCATCCGCTGAGGAGACCCCAGATGAAGACCATGCTTTTCCTGCCGCTGACCCTGATCGCCGCCCCTGCCTTCGCGCATGATGGCTTCCACCTGCATCCGCACGGCTCCGGTGATTGGCTCGCCGTGTCGCTGGGCCTGATCGCATGTGGCCTGGCCCTTCTGGTCTGGCTGAAAGCCAACAGATGATCCCGGGCGAGGTTATCCCGGCTCCCGGCGACATCGAACTGAACACCGACAGGACCGCGACCATCCTGATGGTCGCCAACACCGGCGACCGCCCGGTTCAGGTCGGGTCGCACTATCACTTCGCCGAAACCAACCCGGCGCTGGATTTCGATCGCGTGGCGGCGCGGGGCATGCGACTGGATATCGCTGCGGGCACTGCCGTCCGGTTCGAACCGGGTCAACGCCGCGAGGTGCAGCTGATCCCCGTGTCCGGGAACCGCCGCATCTTCGGCTTCAACGGTCAGTTCATGGGAGATCTCTGATGCCCGCCCGGATCAAACGCACGGATTACGCCGCCATGTACGGCCCCACCACCGGCGACCGGGTGCGGCTGGCCGATACCGACCTGATCATCGAGGTTGAACGCGACCTGACCACCTATGGCGAGGAGGTCAAGTTTGGCGGCGGCAAGGTGATCCGGGACGGCATGGGTCAAAGCCAGGAGACGCGGGCCGCGGGCGCCGTCGATACCGTGATCACAAACGCGCTGATCGTCGACTGGACCGGCATCTACAAGGCGGATGTGGGCCTCAAGGACGGGCGCATCCACAAGATCGGCAAGGCCGGAAACCCGGATACCCAACCCTGCGTCGACATCATCGTCGGCCCCGGCACCGAGGTGATCGCGGGCGAAGGGCGGATCCTGACGGCCGGCGGGTTCGACAGCCATATCCATTTCATCTGCCCGCAACAGATCGAGGACGCGCTGCATTCCGGCCTGACCACCATGTTGGGCGGCGGCACCGGCCCCGCGCATGGCACGCTGGCCACCACCTGCACCCCCGGCCCCTGGCATATCGGGCGGATGATGCAGGCAGCCGATGCCTTTCCGATGAACCTTGCCTTTGCGGGCAAGGGCAATGCCGCGCTGCCCGCCGCGCTTGCGGAGCAGGTGCGGGCCGGGGCGTGTGCGCTGAAACTGCACGAGGACTGGGGCACCACCCCGGCAGCGATAGATTGCTGCCTGAATGTGGCGGACGCGATGGATATCCAGGTGATGATCCACACCGACACGCTCAACGAGAGCGGGTTCGTGGAGCATACGGTCAAGGCCATGAAGGGCCGGACGATCCATGCCTTTCACACCGAAGGCGCGGGCGGCGGCCATGCCCCCGACATCATCAGGATCTGCGGCGAGGATCATGTTCTGCCCTCCTCGACCAACCCGACCCGCCCCTTTACCGTGAACACGGTCGAGGAACATCTCGACATGCTGATGGTCTGCCACCACCTCGACAAGTCGATCCCCGAGGACGTGGCCTTCGCCGAAAGCCGCATCCGGCGCGAGACCATCGCCGCCGAGGACATCCTGCATGACATGGGCGCCTTCAGCATCATCGCCTCCGACAGCCAGGCCATGGGGCGCGTGGGCGAGGTGCTGATCCGCACCTGGCAAACTGCCGACAAGATGAAGAAACAGCGCGGCAGGCTGGCCGAGGAAAGCGGTGACAACGACAATTTCCGCGTCCGGCGCTACATCGCGAAATACACCATCAATCCGGCCATCGCGCATGGTATCGCGCATGAGATCGGCAGCATCGAGGAGGGCAAGCGCGCCGATCTGGTGCTGTGGAACCCGGCCTTCTTCGGGGTCAAACCGGAAATGGTGCTGTTGGGCGGCACCATCGTCTGCGCCCAGATGGGTGACCCCAACGCCTCGATCCCGACGCCGCAGCCGGTCTATTCCCGGCCGATGTGGGGCGCTTATGGCCGCTCGGTCGAGCACTCGGCCGTGCTCTTCGTCTCCGAGACGGCGCAGGCCGATGGCGTGCGCGCAAGACTGGGGTTGGCCAAACAGACGTTGGCCGTCCACAACACCCGCAATATCGGCAAGCGGGATCTGAGGCTGAACGACGCCCTGCCCCATGTGGAGGTCCATCCCGAAACCTACGAGGTGCGCGCGGATGGCGAACTGCTCACCTGCCAGCCCGCCGAAGTCTTGCCGATGGCGCAACGCTATTTCTTGTTTTGAAGGGAGCTGAGATGCAAGTCGTCACCAGCCAGAGTATTCGCCGTCGTGGCGAGTGGAGCGAGCCAGACGGATCCGTCCTGCTCACTTACGAAGAGCGGTTCCTGCGCCGCAAGATGCTGACCACCCTGCATTGCGAGGACTTTCTTGTCGATCTGGCACAGACCACATCGCTGGACGGCGGCGACGCCTTTGAGCTTGGCGACGGGCGCCTGATCGAGGTGGTCGCCGCAAACGAACCCCTGCTGGCCATCACGGGCGACAACCTGACCCGGCTGGCTTGGCACATCGGCAACCGGCACACGCCTTGCCAGGTCGAAGCGGACCGGTTGCTGATCAGGCAGGATCACGTGATCCGCGACATGCTTGAAAGGCTTGGCGCAAGTGTGAGCGAGGTCAACGCGCCCTTTGCCCCCGAAGGCGGAGCGTATGGGCACGGGCGCACCCATGGGCACAGTCACGGGCACGATCGCGGGCACGCGCATGCACATGGCCACTGATCTCGATCTGCTGACGCTCATGCAATGGGTGTCGCCCGCCTATCCGGTGGGATCGTTTGCCTATTCGCATGGGTTGGAGCGGCTGGTCCAGACTGGCACCGTGGCCAGCGCCGACGATCTGCAAGACTGGCTGTGCGACGTGCTCGACTTCGGTTCGGGCTGGTCCGATACCCTGTTTCTTGTCGCGGCCTGGCGTGCGGGCACCGGCGACGAGGTGCTGGATATCGACGCGAGGGCGCGCGCCTTTGCCGGACCCGCCGAACGCCGGATGGAAACCGGTCAGCAAGGCGCGGCCTTTGTCCGGGTCACGTCACAGGTCTGGGGAGGCGACGAGGCCGACATGGCCTATCCGGTTGCAGTCGGCCGCGCCGCGCGCGCCGCGGGCCTGCCGGTAGACCTGACCGCCAAGATGTATCTGCACGCCTTTGTCTCGAATCTTGTGTCGGCGGCACAGCGGCTGATGCCGCTGGGCCAGACGGCAGCGCAGGCGCTGGTCCATCGCATGGCGCCGCTCTGCGCCGCGCGGGCCGAGGCGGCCCTTGCCGCCGATCTGTCAGCCTTGTCCGGCACCGCCTTTCTGGCCGAGATCGCGGCCATGCAACACGAAACCCAGGAACCGAGGATATTCCGCACATGACCCAGATGAATGGTCCCCTGCGCGTCGGCATCGGCGGCCCGGTGGGCGCGGGCAAGACCAGCCTGACCGCCGCGCTGGCCCGTGCGCTGCGTGACACCCACTCCATCGGTGTAATCACCAACGACATCTACACGCAGGAGGACGCCGAGGCGCTGATGCGCATGCAGATCCTGCCACAGGACCGGGTGATCGGCGTCGAGACCGGTGGCTGCCCGCATACCGCGATCCGCGAGGATGCCTCGATCAACCTGGCTGCCGTCGCCGAGATGGAGCGGCGTCATCCAGATATCGAGATCGTGCTGATCGAATCCGGTGGCGACAACCTGTCTGCGACCTTCAGCCCGGAACTGGCCGATGTGACCCTCTATGTGATCGACGTGGCCGCTGGCGAGGAAATCCCGCGCAAGGGCGGGCCCGCGATCACCAGGTCCGATATTCTGGTGATCAACAAGACCGATCTTGCACCTTACGTCGGGGCCGACCTGAAGGTGATGGAGCGGGACGCCGCCCGGATGCGCGGCGAACGGCCCTTCGTTTTTGCCTCGGTCCGGCATGGAGAGGGCGTCGATCAGGTCCTGGCCCTGCTGGACCGTATCGGCGGTATCGGGCCGGGCCGGAAAAACGCGGCCTGATCCGGGGTCATTTCAGCTGGCTGTCCTTGGAGCCGCGCCGGTTGATGCCGCCGCGCGCCTTGTAGGTGCCGTCGCGTTCCTGCTGACAGTCGAGGCACAGTTTCACCCCCGGGATCGCCTGCCTGCGCGGCTCGGGGATCTCCTCCTCGCATTCGGCGCAATGGGTCAGGCTCTCGCCCACCGGCGCGCGGCGCGCCTGCATGCGCGCCAGCTCGTCGGTTATCGACGCCTCGATCTGTTCGCTTACCGCGCCGTCGCGGGCCCAACCTCCGGCCATGTTTCACCTCCGCTCTGCGGTCGAGATTACCGCCCGCGCCACGCTTTGAAAAGCTTTGCCGGTTCGGCCTCACTTAGACGGCTGGTCTTGCCCCGCAAGCGGCTGGCTGGACCCGTAGAGCCCGGGCACCAGTGCCTCGGCGCTGGCTTTCAGGCTTTCGGGTCGCGTACCCGGCGGGTGTGGCGCGCCGTAGAATACGTCGTAGGAGCCGCCCAGTTTTTCCATCAGTTCAGCGGCATATCGCAACGAGCCGACCATGGCACCGAAGTTTTCGTCGTCGCCGCTGACAAACTGGGCCAGTCTGCGCAGACCGTAATAGTAGCGCGTGTTTCGCGCGTCGAGCGCAGCGGGAACAACTTGCGTTTGGCAATGGAGCGACATGCGGGTTGTCCCGCTGCGCCACTCTGGTTCGACGAGTCGGCCGTTCAGCAGGCTCGGCACCCGGCCCGATCCGAAAACCAGCAACGCGCCCTCGCCCATCAGATGGGCCTCCATTGCGGCCAAAGTGGCATTGGTGGAAACAGCGCGGTTGCGTTTGTCGATATCGACCGGGACGATGCTGTCCTCGCCCAGAAACCGCTCGGTTTCCCGGTTGGCAACCACCTTGAGATCCGGGCGCCGGTCCAGCAACGCACCGGCATGGGCAACGAAATCGAACATACCGGTCGGATGCGTGGACGCGATGATGACCCGACCGGCCGCCGGGACGTTTTCCAGCCCATGGGCCACAACCGTCGTGCCTCCATTACGGCCCAGAATGTGATCGACCAGCGCCTTGCCATTCAGTTCGGCAATCTCGTCCAGCAGATCCTCGGTTTCGCGCAAGGCTACAAACGGCTGGCGAAAGAACAGACGACTGATGGCATCCGTTACGTTCAGGCACGAGCGCACCAGACCCAAACCAAACCTGTTTTCTTCCGAGAGATGCAGACGGTCCCGCAAGACCGCATCCAGCGGGTTATCAGGGCGATCGGTAGTATGCGATCGTTGCGCGTTTTGCATTTGGCCCCACTGTGCCGAGTTTATTCAGCTTCGTGCAATCCGTGGTCAAGTGCAATAATGGTACCGGACCTTGGTGTCCCGTTCCGGCCCAATGCAAACCAAAACCGGTTGCTCCTGGACCCCACACATAAGACATGCCCTTCATGGCCAATCGGGAGTCCGAGGCGACGGAGCCATCATGCGCCCTTTCATTGCCTTGTCCGAACGTCACCATGCCACCGCATTAATCCGCCCGACCCGACGCAGGGTCAGTCTTTGTCCTGACATGTTCGCCGCTTAGGCTGGCGCCAAATCGCATCATGGAGTGGGTCATGCGGAAGTTTTTGAAATGGGTGGCCCGGCTCTTGGCGCTGGCGGTGGTGATCGGAGCCGTGGGGTTCTTCGGTTTTCTGCCCGCCTATGTCGAGGACACATCGAACAACGTGATCGAACACGCGCCCTATCCGGTCAGCGACCGCGCCGCCGCCCTGCACAAGACGCTGGTCGTGGGCGACTGGCATGCCGATCCGCTGCTCTGGAGCCGCGACCTGAGCCAGCGCGGCACCCGGGGCCAGGTCGATGTGCCCCGCCTGATCGAGGGCAACGTGGCCTTGCAAGTCTTTACCGCCGTTACCAAATCGCCCGCCGGGCAGAACTATGACAGCAACTCGGCCGAGGCGTTTGACAATATCACCCTGCTGGCGGTCGGCCAGCTCTGGCCGCTGCGCACCTGGACCAGCCTGCGCGAGCGGGCGATCTGGCAGGCCGAAAAGCTGCACAAGGTCGAGGCCGCATCTGATGGGCGCCTCAAGATCATCAAGACCGCCGCCGATCTGGAAGCAGTGCTCGCCGCCAAGGCGGGTGGCGAGGCGGTGGTGGGCGGCATCCTGGGTATTGAGGGGGCGCATCCACTCGAGGGCGATCTGGCCAATCTCGACCCGATCTTTGACGCAGGCCACCGGGTCTATGGGCTGCAACATTTCTTCGACAACGAGCTGGGCGGCTCGCTGCATGGCGAAGCCGATACCGGCCTGACCGAGTTCGGCCGCGCGGTGGTGACGGAACTGGCCCGCCGTCCGGTGGTGATCGACCTGGCCCATTCCAGCCAGCAGGTGGCGCGCGACGTGCTGGCGATGACCGACATGCCGCTGGTGGTCAGCCATGGCGGGCTGCACGGCCACTGCCCGGTAAAACGCAACTATCCCGACGAGCTGATGCGCGAGATCGCCGCCACCGGCGGGGTAATCGGCATGGGCTACTGGGCCGAGGTCGCCTGTGACGACATCACCCCCACCGGTATCGCCAGGATGATCGTCAAGGCGATCGAGACGGTGGGCGCCGATCACGTCTCGCTGGGCTCCGATTATGACGGGTCGGTGGAAACCGCCTTTGACACTTCGGAACTGGCCGCGCTTACTTCCGCCCTTCTGGATGCGGGCGTGAGCGAGGATCAGATCCGCAAGGTGATGGGCGACAACATGGTCCGCGTCCTGCGCGCCCGGCTGCGCTAGGGCCGGGCCTGGCCCCACTCAGCGAATCCTTGGGAGAAGACCGTGGAGATTGTCCTCGAATTCATTGTCACCCTGTTGGCTGCTAGGATCTACGGCACCGAAGAGCGGCCCAGATCGCCGATCTGGCGCAACACTGTGCGCGTCATCGCCTTTGGTGGTGCCGCTCCTATCCGGTCTTGGCCTTCTGGGGCTCATGCCTGTCATCGACTATCCAATTGCCGCCATGGTGCTTTGGATAGTTTGCGGTCTGATCGTCCTATTTGGGGAATATGAGGCCGGCTCCAAATGGGTAGCTAGCGCCGCAATTGTCGCCGTCGTCATCCTGATCCTGTTGGCATTGATCACTTGGCTTGCCGAGTAGCCGCGTCACCATCTCCGGACCGCAAGAAACAAGAAGGGCCCCGCCGGGCCCCTCTCTTCATTCCGCCATAAATACTCACCTGCGGGCCGGTCAGGCCGGGATCAGCATACCCTTTTCGCGAGCCAGCTCGCGCATGCGCTTTTGCAGCTTTTCAAAGGCGCGCACCTCGATCTGGCGGATGCGTTCGCGGCTGACATTGTATTGCGCGCTCAGATCTTCCAGCGTCACCGGCTGGTCCATCAGGCGGCGCTGGGTCAGCACATCCTTTTCCCGGTCATTGAGCACGTCAAGCGCCGCAACCAGCAACTCGCGCCGTGCCTCCAGCTCATCCCGCTCTTCGTAATCGGTGGCCTGATCAGCGTCTTCGTCCTCAAGCCAGTCCTGCCATTGCATTGACCCTTCGCCCTCGGCGCCCACGGTCGCGTTCAGCGACGCGTCACCGCCCGACATACGCCGATTCATACTGATCACGTCGTCCTCGCTCACACCCAGATCCTTGGCGATGCGGGCGACGTTTTCGGGGTGCAGATCGCCCTCTTCGAGGGCGCCGATCTTGGCCTTGGCCTTGCGCAGATTGAAGAACAGCTTCTTCTGCGCGCTTGTGGTGCCCAGCTTTACCAGCGACCACGAGCGCAGGATATATTCCTGGATCGCGGCGCGGATCCACCACATGGCATAGGTCGCCAGACGGAACCCTTTTTCCGGGTCAAACCGCTTGACCGCCTGCATCAGGCCCACATTCGCCTCGGAAATCACCTCGGCCTGCGGCAGGCCATAGCCGCGATAGCCCATTGCGATCTTAGCCGCCAGGCGCAGGTGGCTGGTGACCATCTTGTGGGCCGCCGCGCTGTCCTGCTCCTCAACCCATCGCTTTGCCAGCATGTATTCCTCTTCCGGCTCTAGCAGCGGGAACTTGCGGATTTCCTGCATGTAGCGGTTCAATCCACCTTCAGGCGTGGGCGCCGGGAGATTTGCATAATTTGCCATTATTCGTGTCCCTCCCAAATGTTTAAGGACTTAACATAGGATATGGGTCACCTATCCTGCCCATTCAAGTACCAATCAGTACAGTTCCAAAATTAAGCTTCGATTAAGAAAATGTGAGACCTTGGTTATCACCTTGCCGTGCGGATTGTTTCACCGCCTCCGCAGGATGTCGAGTAAATCGCTGAAATCCTGCGGCAGCGGCGAAGAGAACTGCATGGCCGCGCCGGTCACCGGATGTTCAAAGCCCAGGACAGCGGCATGCAGCGCCTGGCGCGGAAACCCTGCCACCGCCTCGACCGCCTCGGGCGACAGCGCCTTTGGCGACAGTTTGCGCCGCCCGCCATAGACCGGGTCCCCCAACAGCCCATGGCCGGCATGGGCCATGTGCACACGGATCTGATGGGTGCGGCCGGTTTCCAGCCAGCAGTCGATCAGCGAGACCGCCGCCGGGATGCCAAAGCTTTCGATCACCCGCGCTCGTGTCACCGCATGCCGGCCACCGTGGAAGATCACCGCCTGTTTCTGCCGGTCATGCGGGTGCCGGGCCAGCTGCGTGGTCAGGCGCAGCACATTTCCCGGCTCGAAACTGGCCCCTTTGACCCCGCGCAGGCGCGGATCGCTGCCATCGGGCACACCATAGCAAAGCGCCGCATAGTGGCGATCGACGCTATGTGCCTCGAATTGGGCCGCAAGGCCGTGATGTGAGGCGTCGCTCTTGGCCACAACCAAGAGGCCGCTGGTGTCCTTGTCTATCCGATGTACGATACCGGGCCGTTTCACACCGCCCACTCCCGACAGATTGTCGCCGCAATGGGCCAGCAGCGCGTTGACCAGCGTGCCCGAGGGTGTGCCGGGCGCCGGATGCACCACCAACCCCGCAGGCTTGTCGATCACGATCAGATCATCGTCCTCGTAGACCACGTCGAGCGAGATGGGTTCGGGCGCGATATGGCTTTCATCGGCTTCCTCAATCGCGATCCGCACCCTTGTGCCTTCTTCGATACGCGCCTTGGGATCGGTGATCACCTGCCCACCGACCGAAACCGCACCCTCGGCGATCAGCCGGGCAAGCCGGGTGCGCGACAGGGCGGCTGCGTCTGGCACATCGCGCGAAAGCGCCTTATCAAGGCGGGGCGGCGGTGCGGCCGCGATGTCGAATTCCACGATGCGGGTGCCCATGAACGTCCCTTCCGAGTCAGAGATACCGCAGGAAACCCCACAGCTAAAACTGCTGCGGCGCATGGTCATGGCTTTGACCGCGGTGATGATTGGCGGGGTTCTAGTGACTTTCGCGTTGATTGTCATCCGCCTGAGCGACAGAACCCCGACACTGCCGGAGCAGGTGGAATTGCCGGATGGGGCCGGGGCGCTTGCTGTGACCATCGGTTCCAACTGGTACGCGGTTGTCACGGATGACAACCGCATCCTGATCTTTGACAAGACCACGGGGAAACTGCGGCAGTCGGTGGCCCTGTCAACTGACTGATCGAATTGAACGCTATCCTTTGGTATAGCCCCCTATCCACTTGAGCTTTGGTGCCCATCTCTACCGTTTGCTAGGTGTATACGAGCGAAACATCGCCACTCACCAGGTGTCAGGCCCGCATTAGGGGACTTTGCGGGCCTGACCGGTTCCCTGGAAATCCCTCAGCTTTAGGCTTTGTTCTGACCGGCTTGATCGGAGTTTGGCATGGCTTGAAGGCATGTCTGGACATTCTGTCTGGCGCACGCATAGGAATAACCCAATTGAGAACATAAAGTGAACACATTATGTTCTCAACATGCCGACTCAACTCCTGTCCTCCCGATCCTCCGCGCGTGAACCGGTTCTTGCCCTGCATCCCGAAGCCCAGTTATCTTTGGCCCGCGCGCACGAGGCCTGCGGCCCGGCACGGCGCACATTTGCCTTGTGGCTAGCGGAGCGGATGCAGGGGCCGATACTCTGGCTCTCGCCGCCCTGGGAATCCGGTCGCCCCAATCCCGACGGGATGGCGGCCTTCGCCGATCCAGGGCGATTTCTTTTTGTGCATCCGAACCGGAATGATGATCTGTTGTGGTGCATGGAGGAGGCCTTGCGCAGCGGTGCGGTGCCGCTGGTGGTGGCCGACCTGCCCGGCCCGCCCGGGCTGACGCCGGTACGCCGGTTGCATCTGGCCGCCGAACAGGGGGCGATGCGGGGAACGCCGGCGCTGGGTCTGCTGCTGTGCCCGGGCGAAGGCGGCGCGCCGGGGATCGAAACCCGCTGGCACATGGCGACCGCCCATCTTGCGAAGACGCAACGCTGGACCCTGACCCGCAGTCGCGCCCGGACGCTGCCGCCAAAGACCTGGCTGGCCACTCGGAAAAGATCCGGGGGCGGGCTGGATCTGCAAACCCCGGCCACGGCTGACAGGGTCGGCCCCGATGCCGAAAAAGTCACTGGTCAATTCTCCTGACCAGCCCTAGCGTGCCGGCATGACTCATCCGGTTCATGACAGCGCCTATTCCTGGTTCCGACTGGCCATCACCCTGGCCATTGCGGCGGTGTCCTCTGCCGGAATGTGGGCGGTGATCGTGGTGATGCCCGCGATCGAGGCGCAATTCGGCACCGGTCGGGCCGCCTCGTCGATGCCCTATACGCTGACGATGATCGGCTTTGCCTTTGGCAACATGTGGCTGGGCCGCCTGGTCGACCGGATGGGTGTGACCCGCGCACTGATCGGGGCCGCGCTGCTGTCGGCGCTGAGTTACCTGCTGGCGACGCTGGCACCGACCATCCAGTTGCTCTCTCTGGCGCATCTGCTGATGGGGTTGGGCACCGCGATCGGATTTGGGCCGCTGATGGCGGATATCTCGCACTGGTTCATGCGCCGGCGCGGTATTGCCGTGGCGGTGGTGGCCAGCGGCAACTACCTGGCCGGCGCCATCTGGCCCGCCCTGATGGCCGATGTGCTGGCCGGGCGCGGCTGGCAGGCGGTGTATCTGTCGCTGGCGGTGCTGACACTGGCGGTGGTGATCCCACTCTCGCTGGTGCTGCGCCGCAGGCTGCCGGACGAGGCGCATCTGGCCGCCGCCGCCACCGCTCAGGTCAACGCGCGCAGCGTCGGGCTCGGCCCCCGGCCGCTGCAATACCTGCTGGGCATCGCCGGGATCGGCTGTTGCGTGGCCATGTCGATGCCTCAGGTCCATATCGTGTCCTATTGCGTCGGGCTGGGCTATGGCCCGGCGGTGGGGGCCGAGATGCTGTCGCTAATGCTCTTGGGCGGCGTGGTCAGCCGGATCGTGTCCGGCCTTGTCGCCGACCGCCTAGGCGGGCTCAGGACCCTGCTTATCGGCTCGGTGCTACAATGCGCGGCGCTGTTCCTGTTCCTGCCCTATGACGGGATGGTTCCGCTTTATGTGATCAGCACACTCTTTGGGCTGAGCCAGGGAGGCATCGTACCCAGCTATGCCCTCGTGGTACGGGAATACATGCCCCCGCGCGAGGCCGGTGCCCGCGTCGGCTTCGTGCTGATGATGACCATCCTGGGCATGGCGCTTGGCGGCTGGATGTCGGGCTGGATCTATGATCTGACCTCCAGCTATCAGCTCGCCTTCATCAACGGTATCGCCTGGAACGCGCTCAATATTGCCATCGCGCTCTGGCTGCTGTCGCGGTCCCGGCCGCGGGCACATGCGGTTCCCGTCTGACAGTTCGCCGGACACCGGCCCAAAGGAGGTCGTCCATGCCCCTTCTCACCCGCCGCGCCCTGCTTGCCGCCATCCTGATGTTGCCCGCGCTGGGGCCCGCGGCCGCCGCTCCGACGCGCTATGTTCTGGATCGTGACCGGTCCGAGGTGGGTTTCAGTTTCGATCTTGCCGGGACACGGCTGCGCGGCACCATGCCGGTGGCCCGCGCCGAGGTGCTGGTCGACCTCTCGGACCTGAGCCGCAGCAGCGTCGAGGTCACGCTTGATGTCGCCAGGGCACGGGTCGCGCTGCCACTGGCGCGGCAGGCGATGCTGGGGCCAGACATCCTGTGGGCCGAACGCTATCCCGAGATCTGCTTTGTTTCGGCCCGCGTCCGGTTGGGCCCCCAGGGCCGGATCTCCGAAGGCGCCAAGATCGTCGGCCACCAGACCATCCGCGACGTCACCCGGCCCGTCACCCTGCGGGCCGCGCTCTACCGCCAGCCCGGAAGCGCGCCCGAGGATCTGGACTTCCTTGAAATCCGGCTGACCGGAAGCGTCAGCCGCCGTGCCTATGGCGCATCGGGCCGCGCCGATATCGTGCGGGACCGGGTCGATCTAGACATATCCGCCACGATCCGGCGCGCGGAATGACAAAAGGGTCGAAATCGACCTCAAAACGTCGATAAATCAGAGGACACCTCTGCCCCACCCCATTACCAGCCAAAGTCATGCGCACAATCATTTCCTTTGCCGCCCTGTTCCTGTCCGTCATCCTGCTGCAACTGTCGACCGGCGGTGTCGGGCCGTTGGATGCGATTTCCGGCATAACGCTGGGTTTCTCCAAAGGAGAGATCGGCATGTTGGGTTCGGCGCATTTCTTCGGCTTCTTCATCGGCTGCTGGTGGGCACCGCGCCTGATGGGGTCGGTCGGCCATTCCCGGGCCTTTGCCGCCTGCACTGCCCTGGGCGCCATGGGGCTGATCGGCCATACCCTGACCGAAGATCCCTATGCCTGGGCGGTGATGCGGGTGGCGTCGGGCATCTGTGTGGCTGGCTGCTACACCGTGATCGAGGCCTGGCTGAACGCCAAGCTGACCAACGAGATCCGGGGCCGCGCCATGGGCACCTACCGGATCGCCGATTCCGGCGCTTCGCTCTGTGCGCAGCTGATCATCGCAGTGCTGCCGCCCGCCTCCTACGTGTCCTATAACCTGCTGGCGATCCTGTGCTGTGCGGCGCTGCTGCCGCTGACGCTGAGCAAGGCGTCCCAGCCCGAAACCCCTGAAGCTCCGCGTCTTCGGCCCAGGTTGGCCTGGGCCTGTTCGCCGCTGGCTGTTGCCGGGGTCATCGTGGCCGCGGTCAGTTCCGCCTCGTTCCGGATGGTCGGACCGGTCTATGGTCAGGAGGTCGGGCTGGCGGTGAACCAGATCGCCTTCTTCCTCGCCGCTTTTGTGCTGGGCGGGGTCGCGGCGCAATACCCGGTCGGGTGGCTGGCCGACAAATACGACCGCCGGTGGGTACTGATCTGGGTCTCGGTCGCGGCGATGGGCGCCTGCGGCGTGATCGCGGCGGCCGGTGGGACCGGCACATTGGGCGTGATGCTGGCGGCGGGGCTGTTCGGCTTTACCTCCTTCCCGATCTTCTCGATCTCGGCGGCCCATGCCAACGACTTCGCCACCTCGGAACAACGGGTCGAGCTGTCAGCGGCGCTGATGTTCTGGTATGCGCTCGGCGCCATCGCCGCCCCCTATATCGCCTCGACCCTGATCGAAGGGTTCGGGCCGCCCGCGCTCTTTGGCCTGATCGCCACCGCGCATCTGTTCCTGATCGGCTTTGGCCTGACCCGGATGCGTGCCCGGCCCACGCCCGAAGAGCGCACCAGCTATGTGTTCTCACCCCGGACCTCGTTCACCATCGGGCGCCTTCTGAAACGCTCGCGCGAAGAGAATTAAGGGCTTGCCCCGAAAAGGGGATTTCTCCCCTTGTCTGCCTGCGCTAAAGGAAGCCCACACGATTTTCGCGGAAGTGGGACTATGGCACGTATTCTGATCACCTCGGCGATCCCTTACATCAACGGGATCAAGCACCTCGGCAATCTGGTGGGCTCGCAACTGCCCGCCGATCTCTATGCGCGCTATCAGCGCGGCCGGGGTAACGAGGTGATGTTCCTCTGCGCCACCGACGAGCACGGCACCCCCGCCGAACTGGCCGCCGCCAAGGCGGGCAAACCGGTTGCGGAATATTGCGCCGAGATGCACGAGGTGCAGGCCGATATCGCCAGCCGCTTTGGCCTGAGCTTCGACCATTTCGGTCGCTCATCCAGCGCGCAGAACCACAAGCTGACCCAGCATTTCGCTGGCAAGCTGGCCGAGAACGACCTGATCCGCGAAGTGAGCGAGCGGCAGGTCTATTCCAATGCCGATGGCCGGTTCCTGCCCGACCGCTATATCGAGGGCACCTGCCCCAATTGCGGTTACGACAAGGCGCGTGGCGACCAGTGCGAGAACTGCACCAAGCAGCTGGACCCGACCGACCTGATCGAGCCGCGCTCGGCCATTTCCGGATCGACGGATCTCGAGGTACGCGAGACCAAGCACCTTTACCTGCGCCAGTCGGCGCTCAAGGATCAGCTCGACGCCTGGATCGACTCGAAATCCGACTGGCCGGTGCTGACCACTTCGATCGCCAAGAAATGGCTGCATGACGGCGACGGCTTGCAGGATCGCGGCATCACCCGCGATCTGGACTGGGGTATTCCGGTGAAGAAGGGCGCGCAGGACTGGCCGGGTATGGAGGGCAAGGTCTTCTACGTCTGGTTCGATGCGCCGATCGAATATATCGCTTGTGCGGGCGAATGGGCCGAGGCGCATGGCAAGAGCGACGCCGAATGGGAACGCTGGTGGCGCACCGACAAGGGCGCGGATGACGTTCGCTATGTGCAGTTCATGGGCAAGGACAACGTGCCGTTCCACACGCTTAGCTTTCCGGCCACGCTGATCGGTTCCGGCGAGCCGTGGAAGATGGTCGACCACCTGAAATCCTTCAACTACCTGAACTACGATGGCGGCCAGTTCTCGACCTCGCAGGGCCGCGGCGTCTTCATGGATCAGGCGCTGGAGATCCTGCCTGCGGACTATTGGCGTTGGTGGCTCTTGTCCCATGCGCCGGAAAACAGCGACAGCGAGTTCACCTGGGAGAATTTCCAGGCCAGCGTGAACAAGGACCTGGCGGATGTGCTGGGCAATTTCGTCAGCCGCATCACCAAGTTCTGCCGCTCGAAATTCGGCGAGACCGTGCCGGAGGGCGGCGCATACGGCCCGCAGGAAGAGGCACTTATCGCGGAACTGACGACGCGGGTTCGCGCCTATGAGGCCCATATGGAGGCGATGGAGGTCCGCAAATCGGCGCAGGAGCTGCGCGCGATCTGGGCCGCCGGCAACGAGTACCTGCAAAGCGCCGCCCCCTGGACCCTGTTCAAGACCGACCCGGTGCAGGCGGCGGCTCAGGTGCGGCTGGGGCTGAACCTGATCCGGCTCTACGCGGTGCTCTCGGCCCCGTTCATCCCTGCCTCCTCGGCGCGGATGCTGGAGGCGATGCAGACAACAGACGACAGCTGGCCCGAGGATGCGGCCGGCGCGCTGAGCGTTCTGGCCCCGGGTCACGCTTTCACGGTGCCCGAAGTTCTGTTTGCCAAGATCTCGGACGAGGATCGCGAAGGCTGGCAGCAGCGGTTTTCCGGCGTGCGGTCCTGACCGCACGACAAGGTTTCATCGAAACCTTGTAAACACGATTTGATTCAAATCGTGTTCCAGCGCCTTTCCAAGGCGCTGGAGACAGGAATTTCCAAAAATTCCTGCCCCCGTTCAGCCGCTGTGCTTGTCAACGCAACACGTCCTCAAGTGCGGCCGCGAGTCTTTGCGCAATCAGCCCGGCGTCCTCCTCGGCCATGACAAACGGCGGTGCCAACAGAACGTGGTCTCCATTGCGCCCGTCGCGTGTCCCAGGCATCGGGTAACAGATCAGCCCCTGCGCCATGGCGGCCTTCTTGAGCTTGCCCGCCACCCCTTTCGCCGGATCGTACGGTTCCTTGCCATCGCGATCGGCGACCAGCTCCACGCCCCAGAACAACCCCCGGCCCCGGATGTCACCCACGTTGGGATGTTGGCCAAACGCCTTGCGCAACTCCCGTTCCATGACCGGTTCCAGCGCCCGAACCCGCGCGGGCAGGTCGCGCTCCAACATCTCTCGCACCACCGCCAGCCCGGCGGCGGTGGCGACCGGGTGGCCGATATAGGTATGCCCATGCTGGAAAAAGCCCGAGCCACTGGCGATGGCGTCATAGATCGCCCCCGAGCACAGCATCGCGCCCACCGGCTGATAACCCGCGCCCAGCCCCTTGGCGATGGTGACGATGTCGGGCCGCACCCCTTCGCCCGTGCAGGCAAAGAGATGACCGGTGCGCCCCATGCCACACATCACCTCGTCGAGGATCAAGAGTACGCCGTACTTGTCGCAAATCTCGCGGATGCGGGCGAAATACCCTTCGACCGCCGGCACCGCGCCCAAAGTGGCCCCCACCACCGGCTCGGCGATAAATGCCATCACCGTTTCCGGGCCAAGGCGCAGGATCTCGGCCTCCAGTTCATCCGCCGCGCGGCGGCCATAGCCGGCCAGGCTCTCGCCCTCGGCCCGTTCGGCATATTCATAGCAGGGCGCGATATGGCTGACGCCGATCAACAGCGGATCGAACTGCGCCCGCCGCCAGGCATTGCCGCCCGCCGCCAGCGCCCCCAGGGTGTTGCCGTGATAGCTCTGCCGCCGGGCGATCAGGTGGCGCCGTTCGGGCTGGCCCACTTCCAGATAATACTGCCGCGCCAGCTTGATCGCGGCCTCGACTGCCTCGGATCCGCCCGAAACAAAATAGACACGTTCGATCCCCTCGGGCGCGTTGGCGATCAAGAGATCGGCCAGTTCCTCGGCCGGGTCCGAGGTGAAGAACCCGGTATGGGCAAAGGCCAGCCGGTCCACCTGATCCTTGATCGCCTGCCGCACCCGTTCGTTGGAATGGCCCAGGCAGGACACGGCCGCCCCGCCCGAGGCGTCGAAATAGCGCTTGCCGGTGCTGTCGATCAGGTAGCAGCCATCGCCGCCCACGGCAGTGGGCAATTGCGCGTGGCAGTGACGGGGGAAGACATGGCTCATGCCGCTTTCCTTTCCAGGTGATGCCGGAGCGAGGCCACCGCAGCGGCATTGTCGGGCCAGGGGCTGCCATCGGGGGACAGCAGGTTGTTCTCGAATCCGACGCGCAGAATCTCGGCGCCCACACCGGCACCGGCAAGCAGACAGGCCTGTTCCTGCGCGCCAAAGGCGCAGAGGCCCAGCCGCAAACCATCCAGCGCCGGGGCAAGCGCGGCCAGTTCCTCGGGTCGGCCTGCACGCGGCGGTGCATAGGCGCCCAGCACGCAGATCACCTCGTCCTGTTCAGGACGGATGATCCCCGCCGCCCGGCTCTGCGCCAACAGGTCCAGATCGGCGCGGTCATAGGCGATATGCTGAAGGCGGATGCCCTGATCGGCGGCCAGTGCATAAAGGCGCGGTGCCAGATCCGGATCGCGCGCGATCTCGCGTAGCGAGACGCTGGCCCAGGCCGGGCGCAGCGCGTTAAGGCAGGCGAACTGCTCGGCCGGGCCGTAGATGCCCGCCGCTTCGGTGGTGATCTGCACTGCCATGGTCGGCACCGTGCGCGCCAGTTCACCCAGCGCCTCGCGATAGCGACCCGCATCCAGCGAATGCGCGCCATCGACGTCACGGATATGCAGATGCAGCGCGCCTGCCCCTGCAGCATGGCAGAGGATGGCCTCTGCTACGATATCTGCCAGGTCGAGCGGCAGTCGGGCATGATCGGCCTTGCCGCGCCGCGCCCCATTGGGGGCGACCATTATCAGGGGGTGGGTCATTTAGCCTCCGCGTGTATCAAAGACAAACTAGACCAATCGTCCAAACCTCACTTGATCCTTTACGACACATCAATTGACCTAATTCGACGATCTGTCCTGCGACGGCAGCAGACCGAACACCCGCTTGTAGGCACGCCCGAACCCCGCGGGACCATATCCGTAATCGAGCGCGATCTCGGTCAGGCTGCGCCGCCCGGTTTGCACCTCGGCCCGCGCCTCGGTCAGCCGGAGTTCCGTGTAAAGCTCATTGGGCGTTTTGCCGAACTGCCGTGCAAATACGCGCTCCAGCTTGCGCTCTGTCACCCCCTGAACACGCGCGATGTCGGCGACCCGCATCGGCGAATACAGGTTGGCCCGCATCAGGCGCAAGGCGGCAAAAGCTATCGGATCATCCGTTTCGAACCGCATTTCAAGCGCGCGCCTTTGCTGGACCTGACCGCCGCGGACCGCGTCGATTACCAACCGGGCGGCGATTTCGTCGGCAACCTCGGCGCCCAGATCACGCCGCAACACACTCAGCATCATGTCGGTCGCAGCGCCCCCTCCCGCACAGGTCATCACCGCCCCGTCTACCAGAAATAAAGAGGCACTGACTTTAACCTCTGGGTGGCAATCGCGAAGATAGGCCACGTCTTCCCAATGGGCGGCCACACGGCGACCGTCCAGAATGCCCGCCTGTGCCAGCCGCACCACGCCCGACGAGATGCCCCAGACCGGATGTCCCCGGCGCACCCATCCCCGGATCAGTGCCGCCAGCGCCGGTTCCTCGCTGCGATTGGCGCGGACGCCCGCCACCACCACAACAACAGACCGGTGCGGCACCTGCGCGGCCCCAAAATCGGGGATCAGCCGGAACCCGTTCGAGGCCGCCACAGGCTCACCCGACAAGCTGGCGGCACTGTAAGCATAGCCCGAGCCCGGCCGAACCCGCTCGACCAGGCGCAGCACCTCGACCGCCGACGAAAACGCCTGCATCGTGAAACCGTCGTCGAGGACAAAGACGAAATGCTTGCCTTCTTCGGGTCTTGTCATGGCGGTTTCCCGGTTTCTTTCGATCCGTTCAAACTAGACCCGGCCACTGCGGGGTGAAAGCCCGCATGAAGCCTCCGTTGGCAAGGCTACGGTTTGCTTGAGAAATCCGGCCTTTGCCGTCATTGTCGTTTCAAACCCGGATCGACTCGGACCGCATCCCGGCGGACCAGGTCGATAGCGGCCCAGACACTTTTGAAGAGGTTCTCTGATGCAAGGCAATTTTACCTTATTCGGTTTCTCCGGCCCGGGTGCGGGGGTTCGAGCGGCAGCCCTCTCGCTGGCATTGGGCCTTGGTTTTTCCTGTTCCGCAGCGGCGCAATCGACCGAGCAGCCCGCGCCAAAGGTATCGGTGGCCGCCGCATACTCGCAGGACATCACGCAAGAAGCGGTTTTCATCGGACGGGGCGATGCGATCGACAAGGTCGATATTGTCGCCCGCGTGAACGGCTTTTTGCAAGAGCGCATGGTCGAGGACGGTAGTGTTGTGGCCGAGAATGACCTGCTGTTCCGCATCGAGCCCGACCTCTACCAGGCGACCCTCGATGCTCGCAAGGCGGACCTGGACAAGGCCCAGGCGAACCTGGAATTGGCAAAGGTGGAATTGGCCCGCAAGGAAGAATTGTTGCGGCGCGAGGCAACCCCGGCTTCCGAGGTCGATATCGCCCGCGCCAACGAACTGGTGGCCGAAGCGGCTGTGAAATCGGCGCATGCGGCGGTCCAGCAGGCCGAGCTTGACCTCAGCTATACCGAGATCCGCGCGCCTTTCTCCGGTCGTATGGGCCGGGTCACCACATCCCAAGGTGATGTGGTTGGCCCGAGCAATCCGCCGCTTGTGACCCTGGTGCGCGAGGCACCGATCTATGTCAGTTTTGCCCTGAATGAAAAACAGCTGGTCAATGTCCTTCAGGAACTGGGGGAAACCACCGACAGCCTGGCCCAAAGCAAGCGCAGCCCGGACGTGCATGTCACCCTGCCCAACGGCACCAGCCTGGACGAAACCGGACGCATCGTGTTCATCGACAACCGGATCGACCCGCTGACCGGCGCGATCGTCCTGCGGGCCGAATTTGCCAATGAGAAACGGCTGATCGTCGACGGGTCCTTTGTGCATGTGCGCATTTCGGCGCTGGAGCCGACAAGACAGGTCCTGATCCCCCAGGCGGCATTGCAGCGCGACCAGCGCGGCGAATTCGTTCTGGTGGTCAACGACAAGCAGATGGTCGAACAACGTTATGTCACCACCGGCGACACGGTCGGCAACGCCGTCATCGTGCTGGACGGCATGCGCGAGGGTGAAAGCGTCATCGTGGAGGGCCTGCAACGCGTGCGGCCCGGCGTGGCCGTCGACGCGGTCGTCGCCGCCGAACAACCCAAGGATTAAGCCATGTTCTCGGCGCTTTTCATCAGCAGGCCGAAACTGGCCTTTGTCATCTCTCTGGTTCTGACCATCATGGGGGCCATCGGGTACATGGCCTTGCCGGTCGCCCAGTTTCCCGACATCACGCCGCCGGTGGTCAGTGTCTCGGCCAACTATACCGGCGCTAACGCGGAAACGGTTGAAAACGCGGTGGCCGCTCCGATCGAGGCACAGGTCAACGGCGTCGACGACATGCTGTACATGACATCCAGCTCGGCCGACAACGGATCGTATTCGCTGAGCGTGACCTTCGAGGTGGGAACCGACCCCGACATCGCCTCGGTCAACGTGCAGAACCGGGTGGCACAGGCGCTGTCGGCGCTGCCGACCGAGGTGACGAACTCGGGCGTTGTGACCCAGAAATCCTCGACCAACATGCTGATGGTGGTCACCCTCACCTCGCCCAATGACACATATGACAGCGTATTTCTGTCGAACTATGCCTCGATCAATCTAAAGGACGCGCTGGCGCGGGTTCAGGGGGTGGGCAAGGCCGATGTGCTGACCGACCTCAAGTATGCCATGCGCATGTGGATGGACGCCGACAAGATGGCGGCACTGGGGATCACGCCCGGCGATCTGATCGCCGCCATCCGGGAACAGAATCTCGAAGTGTCGGCGGGCCAGATCGGCGCACCACCCGCGCCCGAGGGCCAGACCTTTCAATACACGATCAAGTCCAAGGGCCGTTTGAGTTCGGTCCAAGAGTTCCAGAACATCGTGGTGCGGACCGGCAACGCCGGGGCCATTGTGCGGGTCGGTGATATCGCCCGGGTCGAGCTGGGGGCCCAGTTCTATAACGCGTCCGGGTATTTCCAGGGCAAACAGGCGACAATCCTGGCGATCTACCAGGCGCCGGGCGCAAACGCGCTGGCGGTGTCCGAGCGTGTCACGGCCGAGCTGGAACGGCTCTCGCGCGCCTTCCCCGCCGATGTCGAATACGAAATCCCGTTCAACACCACGGACTTTGTCGAACAATCGCTGAATGACGTGGTCACAACGCTGATGCTGACCTTTGTTCTTGTGGTGTCGGTGGTGTTCGTCTTCCTGGGAAGCTGGCGGGCCACGCTGGTTCCGGCGGTGGCGATCCCGGTCTCTCTGATCGGGACCTTCGCTTTCCTTCTGGCCTTTGGCATGTCGCTGAACACCATTTCGCTCTTTGCGCTGGTGCTGGCCATCGGCATCGTGGTGGACGATGCGATCGTGGTGGTCGAGAACGTCGAACGTATCATCGCCGAAGAGGGGCTGAGCCCGCCCGAGGCGACGCGCAAGGCGATGGGACAGATCACCGGCCCGGTGATTGCCACCACGCTGGTGCTGCTGGCGGTGTTCGTGCCGGTCACCTTCATGCCCGGTATCACCGGGCGGCTCTACTCTCAGTTCGCTGTTACGATCTCGACCGCGGTCGTGATCTCCTCGATCAACGCGCTGACCCTGTCGCCCGCCCTGTGCGGAATGGTGCTCAAGGCTCGCTCAGGCCCGCCCAAAGGTCTGTTGGCGCTGTTCGAAGGCGTCATCGGCAAGACCCGCGACGGCTATGTCGCCATCGTGCGCAAGCTGCTGATCTTGCCGGTCGTCTCGCTCGGCATCATCGCGGCGCTGGGTGTGGGTACCGGGACCTTGTTCGGCAATACCTCTAAAGGGTTCCTGCCGCTGGAGGACAACGGCTATCTCTTTGTCGACGTGCAACTGCCGGATGCGGCCACGCTGGCACGGACCGAAACGGTCACCGACCGGCTGAACGAGCAGTTCCGGGCCATCGACGGTGTTGCCAATACCGTTCTGGTCAACGGGTTTTCGATGCTGAACGGCGTGACGCCCAATGGCGCGATGATCATCGTCAACCTCAATAACTGGAGCGAACGGCAAGAGGAGCATCTGAGCGCAAACGCCATTCTGGACCAAATCCTCACCATCGCCTGGGGCGAAAGTGCGGCCTCGATCGTGGCCTTCAACCCACCCCCGATCCAGGGTCTGGGCATGTCGGCAGGGGTTGAAATGGAGGTGCAGCAAACCGGCGGTGGCTCGGCCCAGGATCTGGCCTCGGCCGTCGGTTCGCTGGTCTATGCCGCCAACCAGCGCCCCGAGATTGCGCAAAGCTACACCACGTTCCGCGCGAACGTGCCGCAGCTCTTTGTCGATCTGGACCGGGAAAAGGCGAAGACACTGGAAGTCTCCGTGGCCGAGGTTTTCCAGACCATGCAGGCGCATCTGGGGTCGTATTACGTGAACGACTTCAACCTGTTCGGACGAGTCTACCGGGTGATGATCCAGGCCGAGGGCAGCTATCGCGACAAGGTCGAGGATATCGGCAACCTCTACGTCCGCTCGACCAAGGGCGAGATGGTGCCGCTGGGCACGCTTGTCGATGTCGAAAACGTGCTCGGGCCCGTGCTGTTGAAACGGCACAACCTGTTCCGGTCCGCGACCGTGACGGCAGTTCCCACCCCTGGTCTGTCCACGGGCGACGCGATCCGGGTGATGACCGAGGAAACGGCCAATGCCCTGCCGCCCGGATATGCCTTTGAATGGACCGGCACCGCGCAGCAACAGTTGAGTTCGAGCGGAATGGTCCAGGTGATCCTGGGTCTGGCGGTGCTGTTCGGCTACCTGTTCCTGGTCGGGCAATACGAAAGCTGGTCGATGCCGGTCTCGATCCTGCTGTCGGTCATCGTCGCGATGTTCGGCGCGGTGCTGGCGGTCGCCATCGTCGGTTCGGACATCAACCTTTATACCCAGATCGGCATGATCATGCTGGTCGGCATGGCGTCAAAGAACGGTATCCTGATCGTGGAATTCGCGATGGAACAGCGTGCCAAGGGGATGAGCATCCGAGAGGCAGCCGCCGAGGCCGCGCACCAGCGCTTTCGTGCGGTGATGATGACGGCGCTGTCCTTCCTGCTGGGCGTGGTGCCGTTGCTGACGGCGAACAGCGCCGGAGCCGCCAGCCAGAAAGCTATCGGCACCGCCGTCTTTGGCGGCATGCTGGCCGCGACGGTGATCGGCGTTGTTCTGGTGCCGGTGCTTTATGCGGTGATGCAGGGCGCCCGTGAATGGGTGAAAGGCAGCAAGGACCCCGAACCGCCCACCGATACGCCGACCCCGGCCGAGTGACCCCGATGCCCCGCTTTACGGCGGGGCATCCTCCATCAGGACAACGTTTCGCGCCATAGACCCATGATCGACGTTCTGCGCCACCGCGCCTATCGCCACCTCTTCGCTGCTCAGGTGGTGGCGCTGACCGGAACCGGACTCACCACCGTCGCGCTGGGGCTTCTGGCCTATGACATGGCCGGAGACGAGGCCGGCCTTGTGCTGGGCACCGCCCTGACCATCAAGATGCTGGCCTATGTCTTTCTGTCCCCCGTCGCAGCGGCGGTGACCGAGGCCATGGACCGGCGTCGCGTTCTTGTGACGCTTGACCTGATGCGCGCCGCCGCAGCGCTGAGCCTGCCGTTCGTGACCGAGATTTGGCAGGTCTATGTGCTGATCTTCGTGCTTCAGGCGGCCTCGGCCGGGTTTACGCCGACCTTTCAAGCCACCATTCCAACCCTTCTGACCGACGAAGAGGATTATACCAAGGCGCTTTCCCTGTCGCGGCTGGCCTATGACCTGGAAAGCCTGGTCAGCCCGGCCCTGGCGGCCGCCCTGCTGAGCGTGGTGACCTTTGACACGCTGTTTGTGGGAACCACATTGGGGTTTTGCGGCTCGGCCCTGTTGGTGGCCAGCGTTTCCCTGCCCAGAATCGTCGCGAGCAAGCGCCGCGGCATCTGGGACCGCACCACCCGTGGCCTACGGTTGTACCTTGCCACACCCCGCCTGCGGGGGCTGCTGGCGCTGAATTTCGCCGTGGCCATGCCGGGCGCAATGGTGCTCGTCAACACGGTACTGATGGTAAAAAGCGGGCTGGGCGGGTCGGACCGGATGGTCGCGCTGGCGCTCGGCGCCTTTGGCGGCGGCTCGATGCTGGCCGCGATTGCCCTGCCCCGGCTGCTGACGCGCCTCAGCGACCGTTGGGTTATGCTGGCGGGAGGGGTGGCAATGGCTGTGACCGGACTGGCGCTGGCGCTCTGGGTGAGGCTGTTTGACCTGTCCTTCCCGCCGCTTTTGCTGGCCTGGTTCGTCAGTGGCATCGGGTTTGCGACCGCGCTGACCCCTTCGGGTCGGCTCTTGCGCCGCTCTGCCGGACCCGAGGATCTGCCCGCACTCTTTGCCGCCCAGTTTGCGCTGTCGCATGCCTGCTGGCTGCTCGCCTATCCATTGGCCGGTTGGCTGGCCACCGTCACCACGCCCGAGTTCACGCTGGCGGTTCTGGCCCTTTTCGGCCTGGCGGGATGCCTGTCAGCGGCCCGTCTTTGGCCCCGCGCTGATCCCCGCCATAAGCGATCATGACAACCTGTGTTCTCGGCACAGCACGAGTACCAACGCAATCCGCGTCTCAGACCACAACGACCCCCTACCCTCAGCGCTGTTTGTCCTGGATAAACCCACCCACCGCGCGCATGTTCTCGGGACCAATCTCGGCCCGGGCATCCGCCATCAGGTCGGCCAGGCTCTGCCCCCGCAGCGACGCGCGCCAGGCCTCTTCGGCGGTCATCATGCGGCGCTTGATGAAACAGTCCCGACGATAGGCGCAGGGGTCGTTGCTGGTCACATCGCCCTTGCGCCGGATTTCACGACAGACAAAGGCCGGTCCGGGACCATCCACCGCCTCGACCACGTCGAGCAGCGAGATCTGCCCCGGCGCGCGGGCCAGACGGAACCCGCCGCGTGGCCCCGGCACCGCCTCGGTCACACCTGCGGCGGTCAACGCGCGCATATGCTTGAGCAGGTAGCTTTCCGACAGGCCGTGCAAGGCGGCCAGATCACGGCCGGATAGGACCTTGTCCTCGGGAAGCTCCGCCAGAACCGCCACACAATGCAGCGCCGCCTCAACCCCATCTCCCAATCGTCGCATGCCGTCCCTCCGCCCTGTCTTGCCGATACCTGCTTGCCCTTGCCAATCATAGATATAAACTATCGATGATTTTTCTGCAACACATGACCCGAAAGGACATCCGCCCATGCGCTTTGACTTCAGCAAGCAGACACCACAGATTTACGAGGCCATGCTGGCCCTGAACACCGCCATCTCCCAGGCCAATCCCGACAGCCGCCTGGTCCACCTGACCAAGATCCGGGTGTCGCAGATCAACGGCTGCGCCTATTGCGTCAACATGCATGTGAAAGAGGCGCAGCGGGACGGTCTGCCGGATATGCTGCTGCATCTGATCGCGGTCTGGCCGAAAACAAGCGCCTTCACTGCCCGAGACCGGGCGGCGCTGGCCTGGGCCGAGACGCTGACGCGGCTGGAGCGGTCCGAGGTTTCAGATGCCGATTATGCGGCGGTGCACGCAGAACTGTCGGAACAGGAAGTGGCAGCGCTCACCGCTTCGGTCGCAATGATGAACCTGTGGAACCGCATGGGCACCGGCGCCCGCCTTCCGGTCTGATCCTTATCCACCGGCATTCGCCTGTCAACGCGGGCGCTGCCGCGAAAAAATCTGATCCAAAGGGATGAATGGTGCGGTCGAGACGCATATATGTTTGCAAACACCACCCCACACTATCACACACAATATATTGATATATAATCTTTTATATGCAATATTCACCCAAGACTCGCCGATTTTGATCCGGTTTGAGCGTGGGGCAAGTGTGGGGCAAAATGTGGGGAAACTGACAGCGCAGACGATCAAGGGATTGGGCGACGGAACGCATCAGGATGGCAGCGGTCTCTTCTTGAAGATACGCGGCAAAAGCAAAACTTGGACATACCGTTATCAGTTGGAAGGGCGGCGGCGCGACATGGTCTTGGGGAAATATCCAGACATGTCCCTTAAGGAGGCCCGAATGGCCCGTAACGATGCTTACAGAGCGAAGGAAAACGGGGTCGATCCGATTGATGCCCGCTCATCGCATCGTGAAATCGCCACGGTCTCGGAGATGGTGTCCGAAGCGTTCAATGCAATCCGGGGCGATCTGAAGCGTGGCGGCAAGGCAGGTCGCTGGATGTCACCCATGAACACACACATCATTCCGAAGCTGGGTGACAAGGATGTCACGTCGATCACAGGAGCCGATATCCATGCGACCCTTGCGCCGATCTGGCGAACGAAGACCAGCGCTGCTGAAAAGGCGCTGCAACGCCTCGGGATTGTTCTTCGTCATGCTGCTGCGAAGTATCCCGGACAGATTGACATGTCCGCCACGGTCAACGCGCGAACCTTGCTGGGTTCTCAGGCCCACAGGGTCGAGCATATCCCGGCCATGCCTTGGGCGGACGTGCCAGCCTTCTATGCGCGCCTTGGCACCACCGGCGCGGGACTGGCCCTGCGAATGTTGATCCTGACAGCGGCCCGATCCACGCCGGTCAGGCTGGCCACGGTCGATCAGTTCGATGCGGATGTATGGACGGTGCCGGGCGAAAACATGAAATCGGGCGACCCGTTCCGCATACCGTTGTCGAGCGAAGCGCAGCGGATCGTGACACATGCTGCTCCATTGGCGCGGGGCGGGTATCTGTTCGTCGGCCACCGGGGGAAGCCTCTAAGTGACATGAGCATGACGCAAGTCATGAAGCGCGCCGGGTTACCATATCGCCCCCATGGCTTCCGCAGCAGTTTTCGGGACTGGTGCGCCGATCACGGTGAGGACTGGAACCTTGCCGAGGTGGCACTCGACCACAGAGTCGGCGGCAAGGTCCAGCGCAGCTATCAGCGCTCGGACCTGCTCGACCGTCGTCGCCCTCTGATGGAACGCTGGGGAGCGTGGGTAGCGGGTGAGCAATCACCCCATCAGCATCGCAACCGCCAGCCAACCGACCAACGCACCGCCGACGATCTGTGAAAGAAGAATCACCACCCGTAACGGTGTGGACGGTGTGGCGATCACCACCGTCACGGCCTTTGAAGGCGCGAAACAGCAATCGTCCGCAAAACCATTGCCAAGGACCGCCAAGAACAGCACGATGTCTGGTACAGGCAGTCACTTGGGGCTAATCCGTTGAACCCGCGAAACTCATTCCAATCGAGGGTACGCCGTTCATATTGGATTTGGCTCGTGGGATTGGCGTTCCCTTTCTTGGTGGCAACGATTTGGGTACTACTGCCATTTCCGGTTTTCATCCTTCCCGATAAAGCCACCCTTTGGTTAGTGAATGTCACCGGTTTGAATTTCTTGGGGGGGCGCCTGCCGTATGTTCCCGGACTAATGCTGTCTTTGCCCGCAATCATATTCTTTGCACTTTATTCCCAAGGCACCAAATGGCACCGTTTAGCATTGTTGATGTTGTATTTGGCTGCGCTTGTATTGATTTGGATTCCTTTGAGGTTTTGGATGTTCTTTATAGCGACCAACTTTTAGCGAGCAGTCGCGCGATCCGTCTTATCGAAACCTTATAACACTCAATTATTTGATTTTTTTCAGGGGTCACTGGGAAGCGTGATCTGTACGCTGCTTCGTCACCCCATCGCCCAAGCAATCGTCAACCAACCGACCAACGCACCGCCGACGATCTGTGAAAGAAGAATCACTGCCCGCAACGGTGCGGACGGTGCGACGATGACCGTCACGGCCAGTTGCGGGTTTTGGCGGTTTCGGATCGTCACGTGTTGTGAAAGATAATGAACGTAGGCTACGTTTTTTGCGAGATGCCGACTTTCGCTGAATTTAACCAATCACTTTGCCAAGAACCAAACTAAGGATTTGCTTTCAAAAAAATTTAGGCTCTGGACCTATAAATCGATCCCTGCGCCAACGGCAGCTTCAACCGAGAGCCGACACTGGCGAAATACACGGCTATGACCGAGTTGCGGACGCAGCGGACGTGAGCACGCCGACAGTTGCGCGACATGCAATCACAAAATTGCTAAGGTGCCTCAGGTACGATGGTTAAGGCTTTAGGATGTCGGTCGCCCAATTTCTGGAGAGTGTTGGCCTGGGACAATACGCGGACGTCTTCGAAAAGGAGGCGATCGACGCCGATACTCTCGCGGATCTGGATGACGGGGATCTGCGCCATCTTGGCCTGCCGCTAGGGCATCGAAAAAAGCTGCTGCAAGCGCTTGCCTCCGATCCGGCAGCGCCAGAGTTCGGTCAAAGCGCATCAGAATTTCGGCGCGTATCGGTGCTGTTTTGTGATCTGGTCGGGTCCACGGAACTCTCCCAGAAAATGACCGCTGAGGAATTTCGCGACCTGCTGGCAGCGTTTCAGCGGGCCAGCGTCAGAGCGGTCGAAGCCCGCGGTGGTCATGTCGCCAAATATCTTGGCGACGGTTTGATGGCCTATTTTGGTTATCCGCGCGCCTACGAAGATGACGCGGTCAGGGCCGTTGAGGCTGCGTTCGACATGCTGGAAGGCGTTCACCGCATCGACACGCCAACGGGCAGCGTTCTTCGAGCGCGAATTGGAATCCATTCAGGCCCGGCCATTGTCGGCGAGATGGGCGCCGGGCTCTCGCGTGAGAAACTGTCCGTTGTGGGGGAAGCGCCGATCATAGCATCAAGACTGGAACAAATGGCCGAGGCGGATGAAATCCTCATTAGTGGCGAGGTCTGCCGTCTAGTCGAAGGATTCGTATTATCTGACGCACTGGGCGAGCGTCGGCTCAAGGGGGTCGACAGACCGATCATGGTCCATCGGCCGTTAGGCCGGACGGAGGCCAGAAGCCGGTTCGAAGCGACGCGAGGTCGAGGTCTCACGAGAATTACTGGGCGATCCGAAGAGATCGCCCTCATTCGCTCCCGTTGGAACCGGGTGCGTCAAGGCGATGGACAGGTATTCGTGCTGAGCGGGGAACCCGGCATTGGTAAATCGCGGATCGTGACCGATCTCCACGATCATGTTCTGGAGAGTGGCTGCAAGCCGATTGTTGTCCAATGCTCCGAGCAGCATGGCGGCAGCGCTCTCTACCCATTCATAGATGCGCTGGACCGGGCCGCAGGCGTCATCATGAGAGACGACGCAGCGACGCGACTTGCGAAGCTTTTGGATTTTGTCGGCTCGCTCCTGGGTTCAGACGCCGCGGAGCTCATGCAGGACTACCTTTCGGCCTCCGGCGAAGGGGCGACCGGAGAGGACGCCGCCAGGAGGCGGCGTGGCGCCATCGAGGTCTTGCTGAAATGGATGTGCTCAGGAACCGTCGACGGTTTTGCGTGTATCATCGTCGAAGATGTTCATTGGTCGGACCCCAGTTCGCGCGAACTGATTGGTGAACTGGCAGGCCGTTCCCGCGAATCCCCGATACTCCTTGTCGTCACTACCAGGCTGGCGTTTGCGGCGGACTGGGCGTCCCAGCATAACGCAACGATGCTGTCGCTGAACCGGCTCGGTCGCTCGGAGAGCCAGCTCATTGTCGATGAGCAGTTCCGCGGCCTTCAGGGTAAGTCGGAACAGATGCGTGACATAATTGATCGAGCCGAAGGCGTACCGCTGTTCCTGGAGGAACTGAGCCGCGCCGCGAAGGACATGGAACACAGCGGCAAAGAAAATACCGTACCGGCAACATTGCATGGGTCCCTGACCACTCGCCTGGACGGACTTGGAAAGGCAAAGCATATCGCCCAGGTCGGCTCGGTTCTCGGCCGGCGTTTTCCAGGCTTCATCCTTTCCGAGATATCCTGCGTCGAGGGCGTCGAACTTGAAGAATTGGCTTCGCGATTGGTTGGGGCGGACATCTTAGTTAGGCACGGCGCGTCGGCGGATGCGGAATACAGCTTTACCCATGCGCTTGTGCAGGACGCGGCCTACGCCAGCCTGCTGAACCGCGATCGCAGACGGCTGCATGGTAAGGTCGCGGACCACCTCTCCAGTCTACCTGCCGCCAGATACTTCCCGGTTGAAACGATTGCGGGTCATCTCTTCCGCGCCGAGCGTTTCGGTGAGGCCGCCAAACAGTGGCTTCTCGCCGGACGCGACGCCCAGAAGAGATCGGCTGACCATGAGGCTGTCGAGCATTTTTACGATGGCCTTCGCGCGTTAGAGGCAGTCCCGCCCTCTCGCCAGCGTGATGAGAGCGAGCTTGAGATCGTACGGGCGCTCGCGCCGCTCGTACTTGTCGTCAAAGGCTGGAGCTCGACCGAAACATCCGAGATCTACGCAAGGGCGCGGGTCCTGAGCCAGAAGCTTGATGAACCGGCGGCGCTCCTGCCCATACTCTATGGCGAATATCTCATCCACGTGTCCCGGGCGGAGTTCAACCCGGCGCTGAAACTTGCCCGCGAGCTGTTGAAACTTGCTGAAGACCTGGCCGACGATGCCGGATTGCTTCAGGGCCATCGCGTGATCGCTTGGTGCTCGCTCTATTTAGGCCGCCTGGCAGACGCCGAAAAGCACGCGTCCCGATTGCTGGCACTATATCGGAGTGACCATCACAGCCACGTCAAACTGGAATATGGCTACGATCCGAGGGTTGCAGGGCTCTCAATCCAGGCCATTATCTCCGCTCTCGGTGGCGATGCGGAGGCGTCGAAGAGGTCCGGAGAGAAGGCTGTCGCACATGCGCGGGCTATCAATCACGCCAGCAGTCTCGCCTACGCCTTGATGTTCGCCTGTGCGATACCGGCGGCGATGCGCTCCGACATGTTGATGGCCGGCGCGTTCGCCCAGGAACTCAGGCGTTTGGCGGATGATCAGCGCAGTGAACTCTGGGCCGCATATGCGGATATCATTCAGGGTTGGGCCGGAGACGACGGCGCGGAACTCATAAAATCCTCGATCAATCGCCTGTCTGTCACGGCCCGCAATCCCTGGCGTCCATTTTTTCTTGCGCTGTGCGCCGATAGCTTCCTGCGTTCTGGTCATACACGCGAAGCCCTGGCGATGTTGAATGAAGCTGCAAGTTCAGTCAAAAAGACCGATGAACGAAGCTGGGAGGCGGGGATCTATCGCCTGTTGGGGCGAGCGGAACATCAGCGTAACGGCGGCGCCTCGGACAGTGAACGCGACTGGATAATGAAAGCGATCGATGCAGCTCGACGGGACGGCTCTGTCATGGTCGAAGAGAGAGCGCGCGTTGATCTGGCAAGGATCTGACATGGCGTTGCGATGGACATGTTGTGATGGCCGCTTCGGGCTCTCCTGAGACATCTGAGCGTTTCGTTCAGGTGTCTGCAACGCCGCGTACAGAAGCCATTCAAGACGATGGGACGGCGCGGCGCGGCGATGGGAGTTCAACTTCTGTAAGCCTTGTACGTATAGATCGGCTCTGAAACACCTTTCAAATGTTTCCGCCCACGCTCTTCAAATCCGAGGTCGGAACCAGCAGCCAAATCTCGCACGGTCCTAGAGACCATACACTCGCTCGAACCCGCCTCTGACATAACCCGCGCCGCAATGTGAACGGCTAGCCCCGAAACATCATTTTGGCTCATCTGAACCTCGCCAGTATGCACGCCACTTCGGATTTCAAATCCCAGTTTGACTGCCCTTTCAGCGAGAGCCAAGGCGGCATAGACGGCGCGCGCAGGGCCGTCAAATGTGGCCAGGTGGCCGTCGCCCAAGGATTTGACCTTAACCCCTCGGAACCGCGACAGTTCCGTGTCAGCCATGGCTTCATATCGCTGCATGAGTTGGTTCCATGCCTCGTCGCCCATGCGCGTTGCGTGCTCCGTCGACCCAACGATGTCCGTGAATAAAACCGTCGCCAAGGTTCTATCGATCGCGGGCGCAGGTTTTGCGCCGGTCAAGAACTCTTCGATATGATCAGCGATCGTCTCCAGATCATCGCCGACCCACGGCAGATGATCATCCCCCGAAAGTTCAAGCATCTTGGCGTTTGGGATCAGTCGCGCCAGTTCCCGGCCGCCTTCCACGTCCACGATCATGTCGCTTTTGCGGTGAATGACCAATGTGGGGCATTGCACAGTGGGTAAGATCTCCGCGATGCTGATCTGGCGGTTTAAGTTCATCAGATCGACCACAGCGCTGGGACTTGCACCACCGCGTTCACGGCGTGCCCACCAACCCTGGTAGTCAGTGTCCCCGGCCATGGAAGGCGCATAACGCAAATAACCAGCACCTGTCCCCCAGAAGTCGCGAACATAACCGAGAAAGGCATCAAAGGCACTTTCGTCTTCGATCCATTGTTCAAATCGCGCCAGTGCCCCCTGAAGGACCAGAGCCCTGCACCGGTCAGGATGCGATGCTGCGAAGAGGGCAGCGAGGGTTCCCCCTTCCGACAAGCCAAATAAGGCTGCATCTTCGATACCCGCGTGATCCATGACCGCACGAATGTCGTCCATACGATCATCCATGCCGGGCATACCTTTGCCCCGATCGGACAGGCCGGTCCCGCGTTTGTCGAACATCACCACATTAGCGTATTCACCAAACCGTTCGAGCCAGGAGACGGAAGTGGGATGATCCCAGCAACAATCAAGGTTCGATATCCAGCCAGGCACGATCACGAGGTTCAGCTTACCGCGGCCGAATTTCTGATAGGCGACGTGCACATCTCCTGATTTCGCGTATCGTGTCGGCTGGGCCTTCATCCTCACCAAAATCCGGTCAATTTCGTTGGCTGTCTCTAATAAGTTGAGGCACATGAGCCTCGCGATCAACGATAGATACTAAACCGAGACCCGGCTAGACGATGTCTTCGCGGACCAACCCAGTCCTGCGAACGGCCGATGGTTCGGAGTTGCCTCAGGCCCAACCCAATTGCTTCAGGGAGTGTGCATCGTTCCAGATCTTTGTCATATGGCGGATCTTGTCGCCATCGAACTCCATAGCATAAACGTAATCAGCCGCGGCTGTCTTGCCGGTAGCTGGTACCGGGCCGTCGACAGTGTTAGTGCCATGAAAGACGGCAAAGGCTGTAACAACTCCACGGTCCGCATCTGTCGAGAAAGCCTTGAGTTCATAGTGCCCGTCCGGGATCGGGGTCAAAAGGCCCTTCATCCATTCGGCATAACCTTCCAGCGTGGTCACGTCCGCCAAGGCATCGGCCTGCGCGGAAAACGTAGCGCCGTCGTGGCAATAGCCTTTGCACCCTTCCCAGCCCTTACCGGTCTCGCAGGCTTCAAAGAATTCCCGTGCGGTGGTTTCGATTGACATAGTACATCCCCCCAGAAATCTGACTGTATTCAGCCTCTCGATGCAGTTCTAAGACAAGCTTACACCGAGGTTAGTCTTTTTCAAAATGTCGCCCACCGTCTTCCGAGGCTTCTTCAAGGTCTGCCTTGGGCTCTTCTGAGACATCTGACCGCTTTTGTCAGATGTCTGCAAAGCCGCGTTCAGAAGCCATTCGACGCGACGGGTCCGCGCGGCCACGTCCGCTTTGGTGCCTGAACGACCGCTCCTGCAGGCAGCTGCCGTTCGGCACTGATGCCTCCGACGTCCCAGATGCGGACTTAGCCGCTGTTCGCCGCAGAGCGCCACTAGCTTGCTAGCTGAATGACCGCTGTGCAGACAAGCGCCGCGGTCAAGGTCTTTGGGTTTAGTTTTCGCATTGGACTTCTCCTGTTGCCGATGCAACGGGTTCGGTGGAGAGTTCAATCTACGCTGTGCAGGATCGCCCCTCCACCGAACCCGTGGCTCTTACTCAGCCGGTTTGTCGAATGCAGTTCCAGAGAGCGAGAATTCGTCGACCGCCCCGTCGCCCCGAATGAAGATCCGGTGGTTGAATCGCACGAAGTTGAGTTCGCCAGACGGATCTTCGAGCAATTCGCCGAGAGCGCCCTCGTTCGGGCCTTCTGTGATGATGAAATAACCCTCGGCCGTGTTGGCCACATTGGCAGGCGCGGGATCTGCTCCGCTGGTCAATGCGGAGAACTGGACAAACACATATTTGTCGCCCTCTTTGCGGATCTCGATGTTTTGGGAATTCCCCTTGAAGACGCCGACGAAGGGATCGAGCACAGACGGATCAACGCCCGCTGCGACCGGAGAGTCGGCCTCGATTCCCGTGAAGGCTTTGACCATTGCGTCCGAAATTTTACTGTAGGCTTCGACTCCGCGATCGCTGTGGACCATGATCACCACCGCAAAGTCGTGTTCCGGTATCAGCTTCAGAAAAGACCGCGTGCCGGGCCAATTCCCCCCGTGGAAGGGGCTGGTGACGCCGTCGTAGTCATGGACGAACCATGTCAGTCCGGTAAACTCGCCGGCCGCAGCATCGACTGCCGGCGCATGGGCATAGTCCAGCGATTCCATGGACAACAGCTGGTTCCCGGTGGCGTCCTTGCCGTCCAGCTGAAAGCGGGCGTATTTCAGCATGTCGGTAACCGTAGACCGGATTCCGCCGGAGGCAGCGGACTCTCTTATCAACGGAATGTAGTACGGCTTTAGATCACTGACGCTGCCTTCCCCGTAGATCGGCGGATGACCCCACGCGTAATCTTTGGTCGGCGGGGTGGCGTCGTAGTTGAACGATGTCGAATCCATGCCGAGCGGAGTCAACAGGTTCTCTTCGATCAGGGTCTCGATCGGCTTTCCGCCGACATGCGACACCACATGGGTCGCGAAGGTGATACTGGTGTTGTTGTACATCCAGGTTTGACCGAACGGATAGATCTGCTCGACGTAAGCCGCCTGGAGCATGACCTTCTCGCTGATCGACCCACCCGGAGGCACAGTAAGGAACCCATGGTCGCCATACCAGCCAGCGTGATGGTGGAACAGGTCGACGACCCGCGCTTTCGACGTTGCATCGGGATCCGCGACCCTCCACCACGGCAGGATGTCGACGACACGCGCGTCCAAATCCAGAATGCCCCGTTCGGACAGCTGCATGGCCAGAGTCGAAAGGAAGGTTTTTGTCACAGAGCCAATTTGAAATTGCGTATCAGTGGTAACGGGCTCTCCGGTAGTTACGTTCGTGACACCGAGTCCGGCGCCGTAGGCGTTGGGCCCATGGATGACCCCGATACCAAGTCCCGGGATTTTCAGTTCCTTGATCAGTTCAGAGGCTTCGGCGAGGACCGCATCAAAGGTCGCCTGGCCCTCTTCCTGTGTCATGGCCTGCTGTGCGAGTGCCGGTGTGACGCACAGTAGCGACGAAACAAGCAGGGCAGGTATTGGTTTCATTCGGTTCTTCACTGGGTTTTTCCTTTGCATTGGAGTCTTCGCCAGATTTCCCCTGGCGGGAAAACGATGGCTCTTCCCGGAAGGTTCTGTCTTCGCAGTGCAGGATCGCACAGGCAGAGCGTGCACGGCGAAGTTTCCCCTTTTACTGCTTCGCCATCTGCCCGAGGTAGAAGTAGTCGAACAGCGACCGGGCGACCTCGGCGATGGCACGATCCCTGTCCGCCTCGGATGTCTCGCTGCTCTTGGTGAACACGGCGATGGCAAACCGACGACCGTCGGGGAGCGTGATATAGCCGACGTCATTGGCCACGCCCCCGATGGTCCCGGTCTTGTGCGCCACGGGCGTTCCTCTCGGCAGCAGCCCCTTGAGCCGGCCAGCGCCGGTGCGCGTGCGCGACATGACATCAATCAGGAAGTCGCGGCTCTCGGCGCTCATCGCCGTGCCACTGTCGATGGCAAGCAGGAGTTGCAGCATCGCAAGCGGCGTTGCATGGTCGCGGGGATCCGCCTCGAAGTCCAGATTGCGGTCACTGACGATCGTTGCAAGCTCCGGGTTGGTCTTGAAGGCCTCTGTGGCGACCTTCATCGTGGCCGGTCCCGGCAGACCATAGAATTCGCCGATGATCTCGCCAGTCGTCCGATCGACCCTGAAATCGGCGATCCCGAGCCTGCGCAGGTTTTCGGTCACGGCCGCGGCGCCGCCAGCCAGCCCGATCAAGGTGTCGGTCGCCGTGTTGTCGCTCTCCGTGATCATGATCTCCATCAGGTTCGCCACCGAAAGCTGAAGCCCGGGGTGCACGAAGGTGTCGCTCAGCGCAGCGTCGCCGATCATCATCATGTCGGGTGTGATTTCGACCATCTGGTCGAGGCTGAGTTCCCGCCTGTCCACGCGGTCCATTATCGCAACGGCGATCGCAACCTTATAGGTGCTGGCCATGGCGAAGGTTTCATCGCCATTGAACGCGATGACGTCGACGCCGCCGATTTCCTGCGCCGCAAAGCCGATGCGCCCGGCAAGCCCCGTAGCGACCCGCTCGATCGCGGCCCCAACGTACTGGCCTTCTGTTGTCTGGCTGTATGCCGGGCCGAAGGTGGCCGCCGAAACAGTCATCAGCACGGCAATAAGTGTTTCGGTCAAAAGGGATTTTCTGGCTTTTGCGGTGTTTTCCTTCGACATTTGATGGCTCCAACTCTTTCCGAGATCGCCAGGGCCGCGTGGCCATCGCCCGGGTCTCATCGTTTAGGGCTTGTTGATTAACATGCACGAAGCCCAACCTGTTTGCGGCTCATGCCGCCTGTGTCATAAACTTGTCCCACAAGGTTAACCTCAGGGCGTTGAGGGAGCAGCAAGAATGAGCAAGAAATCTGGCCCGAGATTCACGCGCGGGATGTTGCTTTTGTCCCCCTTCGCAAGGGCCTTCACCTCGCGGGGCGGCGATATTGAAGCGCTCCTGGTCCGAAACGGTATTCCCGTCGACGCGCTGACCGATCCTGCGATGCTGTTTGACGCGTCCGCCTGTTATTCCGCGATGGAGGATATGGCGGAAACTCTCGGTGATCCGTATTTTGGCGCAAAGGTGGCAATCGAAACAGCGAAGAAGGGAACGCCAGCGTTTCGGGATTCGGCGACCCATGCTCTCAACTTGGGTGATTTTCTGTCCCGGGTGGTGGTGGAAGTCTCAAAACAGGTTGATAACGTGCGGTACTCCGTTTCCATCACACCCGACATTGTAAGCTTCGACATTCGCCGCACCGTCAAGGTGACTAGGCCGTCAACACAGTTGGATGCAGTCGGCATCGCACTCTATGTGACTCTGATAAAGAAAGGGATCGGAGAAACCTTCGACCCCAAAGACATCCTGATCACTGCACCGACCACCCAGGGGCTTCCGCCGGGTTTTCTTCCGAAACAAGCGCTCATCACATCCCAGATCGACGGTTTACGGATTTCATTTCCGCCGCACTGGCTTTGGGCACCATTCTCGCTGGACTGGGACTTAGTGAAGGCGTCACGAGGGGAGTTTGCCACAGATGGCGCCAGCGAAGCGACCCTTTCCTATCTTCGCGGAATGCTGAGGGACAACATCGCTTATCAGGATCTGACACTGAATGACTTTGCCTCGATCTGCCGCATGCATCCACGTCGCATCCAGCGCATCCTGTGGGCACAGGGCACCTCCTACAGTCAGATGAAGGACGACGAGCGCAAGAGCATCACCGAAGACCTCTTGTCGAACACGACCCTACCCATCGCGCAAATCGCTCTCGAGGTGGGTCTCTCCAGCTCTGCCGCCCTAGACCGGGCATTCCGGCGATGGACCGGTAAGACGCCGTCAGATTTCCGGGGTGATCTCCCCCGCTATCAGGCCTATCCGGGGCCGGTGACGGGGTCACGCTAGCAGACTTCGGATGCTGAAGGATCCACCAACGTGCCCGATCGCAGCGTGATATGGGAACGAACAAGCGTCTGCCCTGGAGCACTTCCGGTATGGGCTCTCCTGAGACATCTGAGGTTATTGCTCAGATGACCGTTCTGTTGCGTTGAGCTGCCATTGGACGGGAAATTCGGCGGTTCCCATGCCCAAGGTCTGCTTCCTAAACACTCAGGTGACTGGTTGACGCGCATAGCCGACGTTCAGGGCTAAACTTATGAAAAACCGGCCATGAATGGCTGCTGCACCTAAAAACAGAAGCTGGCGGAAAAAGGGTTATGTCCGAGTCGCGGGACGTAGCAACCCTCGAACTATCCTCTGCAATTCGGATAAGCTGCGCTGTCCGCGCCGGGGCGCGCGAGGGCCATTATAACCCTAAACGTCAAAACGTTCCAGTAGCTGGAATCCCTAGGTCATTTTGTGCTTTGGATGACAAGGTGCAGACCCCTGCGCGGTGGGCGGTCCCCGGCAAAGGTTACGACCCACCCCGCCCCTGGGGGGACGGTTCGGGCGGCGCGTGTTGGCAACCTGCTGAACTGAAACAGCCTCGCTGGCAGTTATTTTTACACTGATTGTTGATCTACCTAATGCCTCTCCAGACTGAAGAATACGGGGAAATGGTTACCCTCTTCGGTGAGCAGAAAGACCAAGCCGTTTCTCCGCAGGAAGACGTCGCACCGTTGCCTTTCGCTTTGGAAGAAATCTACACAGACCCTGCCATCGTCTCGGATTTCAAATACGCCAAAACGAACAGTCGGTTCCGCCTCGTCAGTAAAGCTGTAAATGCCATTTTCGCTGTAATTTGAAAGCCCAAGACCTGGGATCGTCAGCAGTCCTGCCGAAGTGAGTTTACTGGCGTCATCATAGCCCAAGACTTCCCAGTCTCTTTCTGTGTTTTCGTCTTGAGCTTCACCATATTTCGGCAATAGATTCACACTTGCCAAAATTATTAAGCCGAACAAAAAGTGTTTGGATTTTCTCAAATTCAGCACTGTAATCACATCTCGCTCGGTCGGACATCTGAAGCAAGCCACGGGTGGCAAGGGATGCTCGTTCCATGCTTGCGAAGCATGTGCTTTTTCAGGTCGGCCAGTCAAACGGTTTTATGTGCGCGCCAAGCGGGTGCTTGTTGGTTGAAAGTCCCCATCGGAGAGGGGCGCAATGGGCGGATTGTGTTGAAAAATTTCGGTGTCCGCCCAGCGTTAGTCGATTTCGGAGAAAGCCTTTCTCGAAAAGCTCCCCCAAGAAATCATGTTCCCCAACCGATGCACGAACCGACGAACGTTCGCCCCCCACACACCCAGCGCCATCAATAAATCGGAGGGTCGTCTTCGTCCGGGTCGCGGGTTGGCAACGGATGCTCGGGCGGTTCTACACCATGACTGATCAGCCAGTCGCAAAAAGCAATGAGCGCCCTTTAGGTTTTCCTTGGGTCTTCGAACACAATCCGCCTTGGCGCTTTTGTCACTAAATGGTCATCGACGGATTCTTCGGGCACAAACCGCATTACTCCCCTAGCAAGCACCCACCACGCATAAAGAGGGCCAATCGCTGCCGCCATAACGACACGTCGAGCGAGATTAACCCCTCCTTGTGGAAGGACTCTCTGAGTGGCAACGATTAATTGATCTTGGGTAATTCGACCTCGAATGAATGCTGCGACAAACGGCCAAATCGCAGCTACGGTTGTTGCTGCTCCCCCGACCAAAGCCGCGCCACCCATTTCTGCGACAGAGATGGGTGCGACTTTTTCCAGTAACTCCTCAAAGTTCTCGAACGTGACTTCCTTCAAGTCATCGTTGCTGATCATGCTGGCCTGAACCAACTCGACGCCGTCAAATTGCTCGCCTACTTCGTTGGTCACAATTATCGGGATGTCAGGATAGCGGATTAAGGTTTCCTCAATGTATCCGGCGCTTCCCGTTGCTTTGATTTGGACCTCGATCATCTCTCCCGTCTCGATATTCTGGAAGACAATGTCTGAGCCAGGGTGGTTGAAGTCCTCGTGCAGGAAGCCCCTCTGAGGTTTGTCCTCCCAGCCCTCGCCGTTCCAGCTTTCGCTTTCTTGAACAAGCAGTTCAAACATTCGCCCGCGAACCAAACTCTCCATTCCTTGGTAGGCTTCTGCATCAATCTGATACGGTAATTCACCTAGCCGGTCTCGCATGTAAGTGGCGACGTCTTGGTCTCTCAAACCTGCCAACTCAAGATTGGTGTCGCGGATCGCCTGCATGAATATCTGACCAAGCGGACCTTGTAGTTGGTCAACACGACCTGCCAGCATATGGGCAAATGCAGCCATAGGGAAAATGTCGCCACGAAGTCTAACCGGGCTGTAAATGTTGCTACCCGTCAACCAATCGTAGAGCCTTCGGCCCGTCTCGGCATAGGTCTGCTTTGAAAAGCCTTTCTTGACGACGCCCCATTGAAATTTAACGAGTTCTCTGGTGCGAGACCAAACCGTATTAAACAGCCTGACCGGCACCAGAAACGCACCATTTTCGCGGGCTTCTTGGAAGCCGACCCAAAAAATGACGCCGACCAGACTTGTGGCGAACAATTCAGCCATTGCCGTGGCGGGCAGCAAACCCACCAAAGAAAAGAAGGAAAAGAAGAAACCTAGAATATGCTTGAGCGCCAACAAGATGGTGAATGCAACGCCAGTAGCGAGGCCGAAATATTTCAGCAGGTCGGTAAGTCCATCGACATGGACCCCGACCCGACGGGCAATCTGGATCGCCATGTAGAACTCAAGAGCAATCGCGACGAAAACGCCGATACCTAGCTGGCCCGGCAAGCCTGCAATGACCGCGTTGGCGACAGCAATCTGTGAAATAACCCGACGGATCTGCGCATCTGTGCCCGGTTCAGTTTCATTCCAGAGTCTTGCGGCTGGCTCGAAGATATAGGTCGCAAGACGCCTGTTCCGGAATAGCGCATCCACTTTAGCCCAGTTGCGTTCAAGAAAACTTGCCGCCCGGTTTCTGACGTTGTCGTCCCTGCGTGGTTTGAATACGGAGGACAGTGTAATGAAGAGGTTCAACTCGTTTTGCCTCTGCATAAGTGATGTTAGCTGCCGGGACAGCTTGTCACGCGCGGATCAACCCGGTCCATATAAAGTTCGATATAACACTGCATCCCTGACCGAACAGCAGCAGGGGCGATGCGGGGGATGGTGGTCAGCCCTCAATAGATCGGACGGTCGTCTTCGTCCGGGTCGCGGGTCGGCAGCGGATGGTCGGGCGGTTCTACACCATGACTGATCAGCCAATCGCGCACTTCGGTCCAACGGTCAGCATCAGTGGTCGGCGCGCGCCGACCTTCAAGCCGTTCCCAAGCGCGGCGCAAGTCGTAGGGGATCGAAGCGGGCCAAGTCATATATCGTTCCTTATAAGTAGACGGGTAGACACGGTAGACAGGTTTTCTTACACGTTCAAAAAAACCTGCTGTGCTATCTACTACAGTAGAAATTATCCTTTAATATCAACACTTCTACTACCTTATTTTCAGTGTGTAAGAAAAGCTATCTACCTATCTACCGTAGATATCTAGCTTGTCCCTTGAGGCTTCCAGACGTGAACTGCCCGTCACGTTTCCAACCATTGGCCTTGAGGATTCCAGCCACGCGATCACTGTCGGAGCGGGATATATCCTTCGGTTTATCGAAGCCCAGAGCGCAGAACAGAATTTCCCGGATCGAAACTTCCGCCCTCTCATCAACGTACCCCAGAACCGGTCCCGTCCACGGATCGTCTTGGTTCCGCTTCCGCTGTTCAGCGGTCGCAAGGGTCTCCACGATCCCTGAAAGCCACCACTGCTCACCAGCCTTGTATGCCGCGTAGGCTTCGGCCCAAAGCTGATCGCGGTCACGCTTCAGCGCGGCCAGATCAATGGTCTTCACTTCGACCGGCCAGAACCGACGCGATCCGGTTTCGTCGCGCAGATAATTGTCTTGGTTCGTTGTGCCAATGAAGATGCAACGGCGCGGACGTTTGACCTTTGTCCGACCGTAGGCGGGCCGATAACGGTCGTCTTGGCGCGACAGGAACGCTTTGGTCGTTTCCATTTCTGCCCGACGGACCATTTCCAGTTCGGCCATTTCGATGATCCAGACGCCTTGCAGATAGTCGGCAGCGTCCTTCGTTTTCAGATCGGGCACGCTGTCCGCAAACCAATCCGGCGACGCCAGCACCCGCAGCGCCTGCGATTTCCGAATTCCCTGCCGCCCTTCCAGAATTGTCATCGTGTCCACCTTGCAGCCGGGATCGACAGCACGAGCAACCGCGCCGATCAAGGTCCGCTTGCCGACTTCGGACACATAAAGGTCGGACGACGCGCCCATGTAGACTGATAGCCAAGTCGCAAGCCGTGGCGTGCCGTCCCACGTCAGCGCCTCAAGGTAAAACCGCACCGGATCGACCGTGTTCTGATTTGCTGCTGCAAGCATTGCCTTGGCAACGACATTCTCCGTTGCCCTCGGGAAGCCCTGACGGTTGAACCAGATTTCAGCAGCGGCAACGTCTTCGGCAGCCATCGCGTGCGGCTTGAACCGTCGCGGATCGGTGCCGGGGATCGGCTGGCAAATCTGGACTTCGCCAAGAAACTCGTCGAACGCCAAAACATCGGCCCATGCATCATGAGTTTCTAATAGCGCCAGCGCGGTCGAAGTACACCAGATCAGCTTGGTTCCATCGCTGATGAACTCGCCTTCGATTAGTTCCCGACGCGCTTCCGTCACGGACCCCAGCGGCATCGCACCAACCGGCACCACGCCGGACGCGGGCGGCAGCTTGGCGACGTCCCGCTCGAACCGGCGTTGACCCAGATCGGCCCGTCGACGGGCTTCAAGGTCAGGGGGCAGCACGACACCGGCCCGACGCAGTTCGTTCATGATCGTTCCCCATGTGACCGAACCGTTCGGGCGGGAACATTTACGCCACTGGCGGCGGATCGTTCCTTCGTCGTCCTTGCCGCCCTGCCAGCGTTGCGAGAACTCCAGAAACAGCGGCCAACCCGCATCGCCAAATTCCCAGTACAAAGCGTATGCAATGCGGAACCAGGTACCGCCATCGACGGTATTCGGGATCGCACGCAGGATGTCAGCGGCAAGTTCGATGTCGGGCGGATGATCGGCCAATTCGCTGGTGCCTTGTTCCTCGCCGGTCCGACTCGACCGACCGCGTGCCCAACCCAGACTGCGCGCCGCAGTGGCCAGTTCTTCGACGATGGTAGCAACATCATCCGCCGACACCGTCGGGCATCGGGCCGCCGACGGCGCGACGGGCTGGTCCGGTACGCCCGGCAATCCGCCCGGCCCGAACCACTGGTACGGTTGCCCGGTGATCGGATGCGTGCCCAATAGGACCATTTGCCGACCGGTGCCGATGATCTCGATTTGCTGTTTCTCGCGACCTTCAGCGTTGAACTCGACCTTCGACGCCGAGACCGGATCACCCGCCACGCGGGCCACGATCAGCATCTTCGGCCATTGCCCGACGCGGTATTGCAAGTCGGGCCACCTGCGGCGCAGGGCGGACAGCCACGCGGCGGCGAGTTCGGGGTCGGTTGCGTCCAGATCGAACCCGACGAACCGGTCTCCGCCCAGCAGGCCACAGGACGCACCAGCGGCGTCGTGAAGGGCGATGTCCTCGGGGGTGATCTGGTAGCCGACCCAGCCCGACCTCGGGTGCCAACAGCCGTTGCGAACGTAGCCGGGCACCTTGCCCATGTGCTTGGGATCGACGTCGGCTGGTTGCATCCACGATCCGTCGGCGGCGTAACCACCTTGGAATAGCACACCGTCGACGGGGATCAGCGGCACGAGACGGTCGAAACCTGCGGTGAATGCGGTCGCTAGATTGCCTTGCGATGCGACTTGAGTGGATGACGGGTTGGCTGTATCTTTCGCCATGAACAAACGCCTCATTTCTCGGGGTATAACGGACCGTCCGGCACGTAGCGGGGCACGGACGGTCCGAGCATCAGACGGGCGGCCATTGGTCGCTCGTTTGCTTGGGCGGTGGTCAGAGGCGCGTTGGAACCTGCCGCACCCCCAAGAGTATCAGCCCTGATTCAATGGTACTTGCCGAATTGTTGTTCATGAGCCGACCTCGTTCAGCGCTTTCAGAAAAAGCTGAATCGCCACGGGCGATGCCTTGTCGAGGATCTTCGGCGAGACAATGGCGCAAAGACGATTGTAGTCATCTGTGCGAAGGCCATTGATCATCACGTCACTGTGCTTCTCGGGATAGTAACGGACGACGCCTCCATATTTGACGTAGGCCGGTCCCGTACCAGCCAGACGCCAGCGACGGAGTGACTCTGGTGTGGTGCCGAGTTCCACCGCCTTTTCGGCAATGGTCAGCATCGGGGTGGTGGTGATTACAGTCATGAATTCCTCGCGCACAAAAGCAGACCACCGTTTGGTGGTTGCGGGTTGGCGCGTGCGATAGGAATGTCACGCTGTACGACAATAGACAACACGAATCGAAATCGCGGTCAACAGCGAATTATTGCAACGTGGGGCAATAAGTGGGGGCAAATACGACATGCCAAGATCAAGGTATTGATTTTATTAATTTATTATGGAAAATTTGGTGCGGTCGAGAAGACTCGAACTTCCACGGGTGTTACCCCACAGCGACCTCAACGCTGCGCGTCTACCAATTCCGCCACGACCGCACTGCCAGTGACTTGGTAGAGCGGCGTATAGACGAGGGTCGCAGGGATGTGAAGAGGCAAAAATCACCTCTGCTTGAATTCTCTTCCCCCGCCCTTACCCTTGGGCTTAGAACGGGATGCAACAGACAAGCAAGGAAGAGACATGACCGCGACCGATACCCGCCCTGTGCTGCAAATCGACATCGTATCGGATGTGGTCTGCCCCTGGTGCATCGTTGGCTTTCTGCAACTGGATCAGGCGCTTGCACAGACGGGCGCATTGGCGAAACTGCGGTGGCACCCGTTTGAGCTGAACCCGCAGATGGGGCCCGAAGGCCAGAACCTGCGCGAACATATCATGGAGAAATACGGCTCCACGCCCGCACAGAGCGCCGAGGCTCGCGCCCGCCTGACCGGAATCGGGGCCGATCTGGGCTTCGCTTTCAATTTCACCGACGACAGCCGCATCGTGAACACCTTTGCCGCCCATCAACTGCTCGACTGGGCCGAGGGCCAGGGCCGTCAGCATCCGCTGAAACTGGCGCTGTTCGCGGCCTATTTCACCCAAGGCGTCGATGTATCCGACGCGGCGGTTCTGCTCGATGTGGTGAAGTCGGCCGGGCTGGACAGGGCGGCCGCCGAAGCGGCGCTGGCCTCGGGCGCCCATCAGGCCGCCGTGCGCGAGAAACAGAAGTTCTGGACACAGCACGGCATTTCCGGTGTCCCCTCGATGGTGTTTGGCGGCAAATACCTGCTGACCGGCGCGCAAGGGGCCGACACTTACGCCCAGGTGATCCAGAGGTGCCTGGCCGAGGCGGCCTAGCCCCCTTCCCCTGCCCCGACTCGCGCGCTAAGACGACGCCATGGAATGGAAGACCACAGACGGGCTGACCGATTACGACGAGGCCGTCGCCTTTATGGAGGCGCGCGCCGCCGCCATTGCAGCGGGCGAGGCCGAGGAATGTATCTGGCTGCTGGAACACCCGCCGCTCTACACTGCCGGCACCTCGGCCCGGCGCGAGGATCTGACCGACCCCGACCGATTTCCGGTATACGACAGCAAGCGTGGCGGGCAGTATACCTATCACGGCCCCGGTCAGCGGGTGATCTATGTCATGCTCGACGTGGGCAAGCGCGGCCATGACGTGCGCCGCTTTGTCCAACAGCTTGAGGAATGGGTGATCGCGGCGCTGGCCGAGTTCAACGTCCGCGGCGAAATCCGCGAGGGCCGCGTCGGCGTCTGGGTCCGCCGCGACGACAAGCCCCGGACGGCCACCGGTAAACCGGCCGAGGACAAAATCGCGGCGATCGGAGTACGGATCCGCAAATGGGTCAGTTTCCACGGCATCTCGATCAACGTGGAACCGGATCTGAACCATTTCTCGGGTATCGTGCCCTGTGGCATCACCGAATTTGGGGTCACGTCCCTGGTCGATCTGGGTCTACCGGTCACCATGGCGGATGTCGATGTTGCCCTGCGACGCAGTTTCGATCTGGTGTTCGGAGACGATCAGCCCGATTGACCCTTTGGCTGGCAACTCGTCGAGCGCATCCAGAACAACATCCGGGCGCTAGTAGATCAGGAACTGGCCAACATCCTCGAGCACGTGGAAAGTGGTATTGGAGCTGGTCCCGGCAAACTCCTCTGCCGCACAGATGGTCACCACTGGATCCAGCGCGCCATGCAGATAGATCACCGGTCGGACCTTGAGATCACCGGGCTGATAGCGCTGCATCTTGAGCCCTGTGGGTTTCTCCAGCACCTCGTCGTTGAGATTGACAGAACCGGGGTACCCGTTGCTCCGCAGCGGATTCCCCCGCGAGATCGGAAAAGCCACTAGCCGGATCAGGCCTGCCTGCTCTGGGGCGCCTGTCTTGGCCAAAACGGATTTTGCCTGACTGCGGACCACATTCTCAGATCGGCACGAGCATTCGGCAATCACGCGCAGGCTGTGCCCCTCCATCAGGTTGCGCACGAAATCTATTTCGTCGAGGACAGGCCAAAGGACGAGACCAGAATCCATTCAGCGGCGGGTTTCCATTGATAGTCGAGGCTTTCGATCATGATCTGCCCCAAACCCTCGTCACAGGGGGCCATGCGCACGATCAGGTGCCGGGGCCGCATGCCCGTACCCAGAACTACGGTCTGCACCAGATCCGCTTCCTCACGCACCACCTCTAACAGGTTGTCGAGCGTCCGCGCGCTCGGAACAGAAAAATGCGCCCTCAGCGTCTCAAAATCGCGCGGATTATCAAGTTATTGGGGCGTCGTCTGTCCGGCTGCCCGGACAGGTTCATCTACACCGATCAGAAACGAAACCCGGCGCGCCAATGATGCTTCGCTCCAGCTAGGATTGCGGTGCCTTGCACCCAGCTGTTCCAAAGGCACATTTGGCCGGCTGAAATGGTCCTGCAATAAGGGAGCAACCTGCGACTCCGCGACCGAAGTCTATTTGTCAGCCATAGGGAAAACGCCCATGTCCCGCAACAAATCCGACAGGTGGTCGCCCCAAACCGATACAACATGCTCATAGTGTTCCGGCCGCAAAACGATCTCGTAGATTGCAGCGATATCTTGCTCTCTGCTGGGAGTTACATGAGTTCCGAAAACGTCGCGAATAGTTGACCTCCCAAACGCAACGACGGGACCATTTTTGACATGGTGACAAATCCGGCCACAGCCTGCACAAACGCCGTAACGAACTAGTGATCAGATTAACCCAAATGGGTCATGCGACGAGCTACCAACACATGTCAAAACCGCATGTACTGTTCAGTGAGTGAGTGGTGTTTTCATCAAGTCGCGTTTGCCTGCCGGTCTTGACAGGTGGCAGCAGACCATTGTTTCCGATCCGCCGCCCCGTGTTGAACGGGGCGGCAAATTCATCGCGGCCCGTCAGGCAAAACCGCTGCCGATCCGGGCCGGGTGGACACAGGCATGGATCGCGCATTCTACTTCTAACGTTGTGTGCTCAATGGAAAATTCCTGCTCAAGCCCGGATTTTACCCGATCTTTGATCGCATCCGCCTGCGACCAGGCGCCTGGCGCGATTACCAGATGAGCGGTCAAGGCAGTCGCGTTTTCCTGAAGGCTCCACAGATGGACATGATGCACCGCCTGCACCCCTTCCACGCCTTCTACATAGCTGGCCACGCGTTCGGGTTCCAGCCCCGGGGGGGTGCCGAGCATCAGGACTTGGATCGCGGCACCGGCTTCGGCCCGGACATGCCACAAAATGTACAAAGCGATCATCAGGGTGACCAGGGGATCCACCCAGGTCCAGCCGAACCAGATAACCGCTGCCCCCGCGAAGATTACCGCGACCGAGCCCAGCGCATCGGCCACGTTGTGCAGGAACGCGGCTCGGATGTTCATCGAGTTCTTCGACAATGACCAGGTCAGCGCCGCCGTCACTAGGTCGACGACCAATGCGACGACGGCAATCCAGACCACCAGCCAACCGTCGATCGGCTGCGGTTCGAAGAACCGCATAACCCCCTCGTAAATCAGGTAAAAAGCAAGAACCACAAGGGTCGTGTAATTGACCAGGGCGGCCACCACCTCGACCCGCCCATAGCCGAAACTCATCCTGTCATCGGCGGGTCTGCGGGCGATCTTGCGGGCAAAGAAGGCGATGATCAGCGCCACGGCATCGGAGAAGTTATGGAGCGCGTCGGCGATGAGGGCGAGGGAGCCGGAGAGCAGGCCGCCTGCGATTTGTACAAAGGTCAGCGCCATGTTGACGGCAATGGCCCAGGCGACGCGGGCGTCGCCTGCGGCGGCTTCGATGTGGTTGTGGTGATGGTGGTGGTGATGGTGGTGGTGATCGTGTGGCATGTGGATGCGGTCCCAATTGCGGTTCGCATCCACAGCTAGGGGCTACAGCCGCTATAGGTTCAAGGGGCAGGCCCCAATTTTCTTAATCCAGCGCGGCGCGAATCCTCTCGGCCTGTTCGGCGATCAGCGCCATGTCGCCCATCTGTCCGGGCGGGCGAAGGCGGACGCCTTCGTGCCGGGGCAGCACGTGGAAATGCAGGTGAAACACCTCCTGCCCGCCCACTGCCTCGTTGAACTGTTGCAGGGTAACCCCTTGGGCATCAAAGGCTTTCATCACCGCATGGCTGAGTTTCTGTACCGTGCTCATGACCGCGGCCAGCTGCGCGGGACTGGCGTCCAGCACGTTGCGGCACGGCGTCTTGGGGATCACCAGCAGGTGCCCGTCGGCCCGAGGCATGATGTCCATGAAAGCAAGGGTGTCTTCATCTTCGTAAACGCGGGTCGCGGGGATCTCGCCGCGCAGGATACGGGCAAAGATGTTGTCGGGATCATAGGCCATGTCGGGTATCCGTTCTGTCAAACCGTTGGCGAGAGTTGTGGGCGAGGCGCCCGGCAGGGTCAAGCCGCAGGTTTGTACGGCAAACTGACAGTTTTGTACCCGGGTTTGAGGCGGGATTGACCGTTTTGTACGCAGCCGAAAGCCACCGGCCAGCGCCTTCCCTGCCTTGAAGCCGGTCACGCGGCGGGGCGGTTTCCCGCCGGTCATCGGACAAGGTGATCACCTGTCTTCCGATCCCTCTTGCGCGCGCCCGGTGGCGGCCCTACTTATGTCGACGGCGGGTTCTGCCCTTCTCGTGACAGGTAGCATTCCGGTGGCCTTAAACATTTCCGAGGGGGCTGGCTCTGTTCAGGTCCTGGCCTGATTACCTGGCGCCCACCTGTATATACAGGTCCTCGGGAATCGAACCGCACGGTCGAACCCTGGTGGTTCCCGCCGCACCTCTGATCAGCCGCGCCGCGCCGCCTCTTGCCGGACGGGTGCGGGGCGCAGATCGGAGACGGCGCTGCCGCCGCGCGGCCCCTCGTCGGTTTCGGCCAGGCTCATGATTTTCCAAGCGAATTGCACCCCGGCAAAGACGATGCCGTTCATGAACCACAGCATGAACACCGCCAAGAGCGCCGAATCGGAGCGCGCGATCAGCCCCTTCAGTCCGGCAATATCCAGCCAGATCAGCCCGGCGACAAACACCGCGGACAGTGCAAAACCGACAAGAACCTGGGTGACGTAGAGACGGATCAGCTGTGGCATGGCCAAACTCCCTGTTTTCCAAAAAAATTCTAGCGCAGAATGATCCGGAATACAGGGTCATGCGTAACTGCTGCGACAATATATGCCGGGACCGGAATGCGAAATATCACAAAGTTTGCGCTCGATCTGTTGGAAAGCCTTTCCCATATCTTTGACGATGCTGCCCGATGGGACCACACGGTAGAGCGGCTGGGCGCGTTTGGCTTTCGGGCCGTGAACATGGGGCAGTTCACGCCAAAGACGGGCATACTGCACTGGGCGCGCAGCTCGATGACGCCGCAGTGGCTGAAGATCTATGCCGAGAGCGGCTATGCCGATGCCGACCTGGTCCTGGCGCAAACCGTGCAGGGGCCCGACAGCCTGTATATCGATTCGGGCCGGCGCCTGTTGCAGTCCAACTCGGCCACGGCCGCGGGCCTGTATTCCGGGCTGGTCGAGCACGGCTATCAGCATGTGTTCAGCCTGGTGGTCCCCTGCCCCGGCAATACCGCGATGCTGGTGGCCCTGTTCACCGACCACCCCGAGGCCGAAGCCTGGATGACCGAACAGGAAAGCGGCATGCGCATCCTGGCCACCGTCATCGCCACCAACCTCGGCCCCGGGGTCGAAGGCGACCAGAACGCGGGCCAGGATCTGGCACCGATTCTGGGGACAACCGCGCCGCTGTCGCGGCGCGAGCGCGAGGTGCTGCATCTGCTGGCCAACGGTCTGCGCAACGAGCAGATTTCGGAGACACTGGGGATCAGCGAAATCACCGTGCGCACGCATCTGAAATCGGCCCGCGACAAGCTGCGCGCGCCGACCCGCGAAGCAGCGCTGGTACGGGCGGTAAAAATGGGGCTGCTGAATTAAGCCACCTATCGGAAGAGATAGGTTTCGCGGTCACCTTTGATCCGCTAGCGTCTGGGTACCGGGTTTCTGCTGTGAGTGGTGGCGCCTGGCTTTTTCATCTAGGCATTTGTCAATCAAGGCGCGGCGCAATCCGAGGATTGATGCCGCGTCTTTTTTGGCAACGTCCGGGGGGCGGCAGATCGCGAATCAGAACGCCTCGGGCCGGGCCTCGCGCGCCATGTGGTCCAGAACGGCATTGACGAAACTGGTCTCGCGCCCCTCGGGGAAGAATGCGCGCGCGATATCCACGAATTCGGTGATCACCACCTTGGGCGGCGTGTCGCTTTGCGTCAGTTCGGTGGCAGCGGCGCGGAACAGCGCGCGCAGTGTCGGGTCGATGCGTGAGATCGGCCATTTCGCCACCAACGCCCGGTCGGTCATCTGGTCGATCAGGGCCTGGTTGTTGACCGCGCCATCGACCAGCTTGCGGAACAGGTCGGTGTCGCCCTCGGCCATCTCGTCGCCGTCATAGACCGCACCAAAGCGGTGATCGAGAAACTCGTTCACCACCGTCTCGACGGTCTGGCTGGAATGCTCCATCTGGAACAGGGCCTGCACCGCATAGAGCCGGGCCGCCGATTTCATCTGCCGTTTGGTGTTCATGCGGAAGCGGTTCCGTTGCCTTTGTCTGCCAGGAGGATCGACTCGGACATCGGTTTGAAGCCCACGCCCTTGGTCGAAGCGCCCCACTTACGGCTGAGCGCGATCAGATGCAAGGCCGCAGCGGCGGCGCCGCCGCCCTTGTTCATCGCCGCCGGATCGGCGCGCACCTCGGCCTGGGGGCGGTTCTCGACCGTCAGGATGCCGTTGCCGATGCAGGCGCCCTGAAGGCCCATCAGTTGGATCGCGCGGGAGCTGTCGTTGCAGACGGTGTCGTAATGCGTGGTCTCGCCCCGGATCACGCAGCCCAGCGCAACGTAGCCGTCGAAATTGCACATCCGGTCGGCCATGGCGATGGCGGTGGGCACCTCGAGCGCGCCGGGGACCTCGACCAGCTCCCAGCTGCCGCCCACGGCCTCGATCTCGGCCTGGGCGCCGGCGACCAGATTGTCGGCGATGTCCTTGTAATAGGGCGCCACCACGATCAGCAGTTTCACCGGCTTGTCGAATTCGGGGCGCGGCAGGATGTAGTGGGTCTCGTGTCCGGCCATGTCAGGCGTCCTTCAGAATGGGGCGGGTGCCAACGATGGACAGGCCATAGGCGTCGAGCCCGAGATATTTGGTTTGCGGCGAGTCGGTGAGCAGGATCAGCTCGTGCAGGCCCATCTTGGACAGGATCTGGGCACCCAGACCGGTCTGCTTGATGGTGCGCACGCCGTCCTCGTCGCTGGCATAAAGCGCGTTGCGTGGCTGCCGGAACAGGCAGACGACGCCGCGGCCTTCGGCGGCGATCTTCTCCATCGCGCGCGGCAGTTCCTGGGTCGGCTTGGGGCCAAGCCCCAGCACGTCCGATGCCTCGTGCAGCGCATGGGTGCGGGTCAGCACCGGTTCGGGGGTCGAGACATCGCCCTTGACCAGCACCACATGTTCGATACCGTGGGTCTGGTCGGTAAAGATGCGCATCTCCCAGTCACCGCCATATTCCGAGGTGACGGTGCTGCGGGCGGTCTCGTCCACCAGATTGTCGTTGCGGGCGCGATAGGAGATCAGGTCGCTGATGGTGCCGATCTTCATCCCGTGGGTGGCGGCGAACTCCACCAGATCGGGCAGCCGCGCCATGGTGCCGTCTTCCTTCATGATCTCGCAAATCACGCCCGCGGGTTTCAGCCCGGCCAGACGAGAGATGTCGACCACCGCCTCGGTATGGCCGGCGCGCACCAGCACCCCGCCCCGCTTGGCCCTGAGCGGAAAGACATGGCCCGGCGTTGCCAGGCTTGCCATGGTGTTTTGTTCGTTGATCGCGGTGGCCACGGTCAGCGCCCGGTCGGCGGCGGAAATGCCGGTCGACACCCCCTCGCGCGCCTCGATCGAGACGGTAAAGGCGGTCTCGTGCCGCGACGAGTTGTTCACCGCCATCATCGGCAGGCCCAGACGGTCGATCCGCTCGGCGGTCATCGGCAGGCATATCAGCCCGCGGCCATGGGTGGCCATGAAGTTGATCGCGGCAGCATCGGCGAATTCGGCGGCGATGCACAGGTCGCCCTCGTTCTCGCGATCTTCGTGATCGACCAGGATATACATCCGGCCCTTGCGCGCCTCCTCGATGATCTCCTCGATCGGACTGATCGCGTCGCGCAGGCGGGCCTCGACGGGTCCGGGCGTTTCAAAGCTCATGGGGCGGCCTTTCAGCTGTCTTGGTCTGTTTGCGCAGATAGACCACCCGGCGCGCGAATGCCAGTACACAAACGGCAGACAGGGGGTCGGACGCGGCGTTGCGCGCGGCGAGGCGGGCGTCCTCGCGCCCGGGGCGGCTCCGCGCCCGGCCCAACGCCTGGGGGCGCATCTGCGATGCGGCATCAGGGGGCGGGAGCGCCACCCTGATCCGGTGGGCAGGTCAGAGGGGGCGCTGCCCCCGTCGCGCCTTGCGCGACTCCCCCGGAGTATTTTGGGCGAAATGAAGAGGCGGGGTTGGAGCTCTAGACGGCCTGGTGGCGGAAGTATTCGGCCGAGGACAAATAGCCCGCGGCACGGCCTGCGGCGACCCACTCGGTTTCGAGCGGCGCGTCGCCGATCACCAACACCGCCGAGCCCGGCAAGCGCTGCGCCTGGATCAGCCCCTGCACGCGGGCGCGCATCTCGGACCAGCTGTCGACGAGGCGCGGCGCGCGGGCGGCATCCTCCAGCGCCTTTGTGGCGGCCAGCACGGTGGCCGGGGCGGCGGGCGGATGCACCAGCGCCAGCCGATGGGCATTGCGTACCTCTGACAGCGTTCGAGCCTCGGCCTCGGGCATCTCGCCGCCCGAGCCGAAGATGCGCAGCGCATTCGATGAGAACAGCAGACCCATGATATCCTGACCGGAATACTGGCGCACCTTGGCATAGGTGCGGTAATCCATGCCCAGTTCGGCGGCGCGGCTCATCCGCATCTTCAGCACCAGCATCGGGATGGCATTGGGCATCAGCGCCTTTTGCGCCTGCCGCCAGGCATGGGTGCGCCAGACCTGCCCCGGCTCCATCGACGGCCCGCCGTTGTGCCCGAGCCCCGCCATGGTCCTAACCCGCCTCGGCGAGGCGCGCCACATAGCGAGCCAGAGTGTCGATCTCGAGGTTCACAAGGTCGCCCGCGCGGATATCGCCCCAGGTGGTAGCCTCTTTCGTATGCGGAATCAGGTTGATGCCAAATTCATCACCCTCGACCTCGTTCACCGTCAGCGAGGTGCCGTTCAGCGCCACCGAACCCTTGGGCGCGATGAAGCGCGCCAGCGCGTGCGGGGTGCGGAACCGGACCCGCGTGCTGTCGCCCTCTTGCGTGACCGAAATCACCTCGGCCACGCCATCGACATGGCCCGACACGATATGGCCGCCCAGCTCGTCGCCCACCTTGAGAGCGCGTTCCAGGTTCAGCCGCTTGCCGACCGTCCATCCGCCGAGGTTGGTCTTGGACACGGTCTCGGCGCTGACCTCGACATCGTACCAGTCCGCGCCCAGCGCGATCACCGTCAGACAGACGCCGTCGCTGGCGATCGAGGCGCCAATGTCGATGCGCCCGGTATCATAGGCAGTGCGGATGCGCGCCCGCAGGTCGCCGCGCTGCTCCAGCTCGACCACGGTGCCGATGTCGGTGACGATGCCGGTGAACATGTTTTTACCCCGCGCTTGTATGCCTGTCCCTGACGTAACGCTGTGTTTCGCGGCGGACAAGCCCCGATGCTTGCCCGCCCGCCCTGTCCGGGTCATAGTTTGGCCCGAATGACCATGCAGGATACCGGGAATGCCGCGAATTTGGGCAGGCGCAGCTGGAAAAGGACCGCAGATGCCGAACAAGACCCAGGCCAGGCGGGTCTTTCTATTCCTGCAGGGGCCGCATGGCCCCTTCTTTGACGCGCTTGGCCGGATGTTGCGTGCGGCAGGGGCCGAGGTTTGGCGCGTGGGCTTCAATTCGGGTGACCGGGCCTTCTGGTTCCACACCCAGAGCTATGTTCCCTACAAGGGCGCGCATGAGGATTGGCCAGCGGCGCTGGACGATCTACTGGACACTCGGGGCGTGACCGACATCGTGCTTTATGGCGATACCCGGCCCATACATGCTGCCGCCGTTGCCGCCGCGCGGGCCAGGGGCCTGGGCATTCATGTGTTCGAGGAAGGTTATCTGCGGCCCTATTGGGTCACCTATGAACGCGGCGGGTCGAACGGCAATTCACGCCTGATGGAAATGACGATCGAGGATATGCGCGAAGCACTGGCGCTGTCGGACATGGAAACGCCACTGCCGCCCGCCCATTGGGGAGACATGCGCCAGCACATCTTTTACGGCGCGCTCTATCACTGGTTCGTCATGTTCACCAACCAGGGGTACCGCCGGTTCAAGCCGCATCGCGACCTGCCGGTGACCAAGGAATTTCAGCTCTACCTGCAACGCCTGCTGTTGATGCCGGTGCTGGCGGTCGAAAGGATGATCGCCACCGCCCGCATTCGCAACGGCGGGTTCCCTTATCATCTGGCGCTACTACAGCTGGAACATGACAGTTCGTTCCGGATGCACTCGCCCTTTGCCACGATGACCGATTTCCTTGCCGAGATCTTTGACGGGTTCGCCTCCGGCGCCCCACGCCATCACCATCTGGTGGTCAAGGCGCACCCGCTGGAAAACGGCCGCGTGCCGCTCCGGCGCGAGGTGCGGCGGCTGGCGCGTCAACACGGGTTGCATGGTCGGGTGCATTACGTGCGTGGCGGCAAGCTGGCGCAGCTGTTGAACGACGCGCGCAGCGCCGTGACCGTGAACTCGACCGCCGGACAACAGGTGCTGTGGCGCGGCATTCCGCTCAAGGTGTTTGGCCGCGCGGTATATGACAAGCCCGAGTTCGTCTCGACCCAGCCGGTGGCCGACTTTTTCGCGGCCGCCGACCGCCCCGACAGCCGCGCCTACAAGGAGTACCGCCGCTACCTGCTGGAAACCAGTCAGTTGCCCGGTGGTTTCTATTCTCGCAAGGGGCGCCGACAGCTTCTGCGCCAGGTGGTCGACATGATGTTGTCGCGCGACGACCCTTATGATGCGCTCAAGTCCGGGAAAGCGGCGCCGAGGCAACAGTTGCGATTGGTCAACTGAACGGCACAACTCCAGGTACTGGATTTTTCATCCGGATTCCGATAGTTTGAGCAAAAAACCGAGGCAGAAACATATAAGGTCGAGGAGACCGAGCAGTGAAACTTAACCCCGTCCGCTGGGCGAAGCCCGTTGCCGTGCTGGCCGCGATGTCTGTCGCGGCCTCATGTTCGTTGCCGAAAGTCGGGCCCAACAAGCGGGAAATCTTTGCTGGTTCTGTACAGAAGGAAGGCGATGCCTTTATCGTCGCAGTAAACGACCGCGTGACACGCGCAACCGCTGTCGTGCCTGCACTTGGATTCTCGGACGCGTTCAGGAATGCCTCGACTTTGACTTCGGACACGATCCGGCCCGGCGACGTTCTGGGCCTGACCGTCTGGGAAAACGTCGATGACGGGCTCTTGGCCAGCGAAGGTACCAATGCCACGATTCTGGAAGAGGTGCAGGTTGACAGCGCCGGCTTCATCTTTGTGCCCTATGCCGGACGCTTGCGCGCCTCGGGCAATACGCCGGACCAATTGCGCGAAGCGATCACCGCCAAGCTTGAGGAACAGACCCCCGACCCGCAAGTTCAGGTGCGCCGTCTTGCGGGCGACGGCGCGACCGTGTCGCTGACCGGCGCGGTGGGCGGCCAGGGCATCTATCCGATCGAACGACCAACCCGCACGCTGGCGACCATGCTGGCGCAGGCTGGCGGCGTTACCATCCAACCCGACATCGCCGAAGTCACCGTGATCCGTGGCAACCAGCAGGGAAAGGTCTGGTACCAGGACCTGTTCAATCACCCCGAGCTGGACATCGCCCTGCGCGGCGGCGACCGGATCCTGGTCGAGGAGGACACCCGCTCGTTCACCGCGCTTGGGGCCACCAGCACTCAGGCGCGCGTGCCCTTCGAGACCCAGGACCTGTCCGCGCTTGAGGCGATCGCCCAGATCGGCGGCCTGATTTCTGCCGCCTCCGACCCGACCGGGGTCTTTGTGTTCCGCAACGAACCGGCCGAGATCGCCGGTCAGGTGCTGGGCCGCGACGACCTGCAAGGCGCACAGCGCATGGTCTACGTGCTGAACCTAACCGAACCCAACGGCCTCTTCATCGCCCGCGATTTCGTGATCCGGGACGAGGATACGCTCTACGTGACCGAGGCGCCGTATACCCAGTGGACCAAGGCAATCTCGCTGATTTCCGGTGGGCTGACACCCTTTGCCAACGTGGCAACACTGTCCAGCAGCTTCTGATGCCGCCCAGAAATGAAACGACAGCCGGGGGTGACCGCTCCCGGCTGTTCGTTTACAACGGCGGTTTCCTGACGCAGGCCCGCCTGCGCCGCATCCTGTCGCTGGCGGGCTATGACATCCGGCTGGGCCTGCCCTCCGAAGGCGATCAGGTCGGCATCTGGGGTAATAGTCCCACTGCCCATCGAGGTCTGGAGGTCGCCGCGCGGCGCTCGGCGCCTCTGCTCCGGGTCGAGGACGCGTTCTTGCGCTCGCTCTTTCCCGGCCGGGCGGGCGAGCCGCCCCTGGGCCTGCTTTTGGACCAGGCGGGCGTGTACTTCGACCCTGCCACGCCCAGCGATCTGGAACAGATGCTGGCGAGCCACCCACTGGACGATACCGCGCTGTTGAACCGGGCACGCGATGCCATCGTGCGGATCCGCGACAGCCACCTGAGCAAATACTCAGCCACCGACCCCGGCCTGACACCCCCAGAACCGGGCTATGTGCTGGTGGTCGACCAGACGCGCGGCGATGCCTCGGTCACCGCCAGCAAGGGCACGGATGCGCTGTTCCGAGAGATGCTGGTTTTTGCGCAAGAGGAGCATCCCGGCGCGCGGGTGCTGATCAAGACCCACCCCGAAACCGCTGCCGGATTCCGCCCGGGCTATTACGGCGCGAGTGATATCACCGCGCGGGTCAGCCTCTATGACGCGCCTGTCAGCCCCTGGGTGCTGCTCGACGGCGCGGTGGGGGTCTATACGCTGTCCTCGCAACTGGGGTTCGAGGCGATCCTGGCCGGACACAAGCCGCGCGTCTTTGGCCAGCCCTTTTACGCGGGCTGGGGGCTGAGCCTGGACGAACACCCGGTGCCGCGCCGCGAACGCCGCCTGACGCGCGCGCAGCTCTTTGCCGCCGCGATGATCCTCTATCCCACCTGGTACGATCAGCACCGCGATTGCTTATGCGAGCTGGAGACCGTGCTCGACACGCTTGAGGCGGACGTGCGGGCCTGGCGACAGGACCGCGCCGGCTGGACCGCGGGCGGCATGCGGCTATGGAAGCGCAAGCCGCTCCGGCGGATGTTCGGGCGGTATGGCAAGGTGAGTTTCACCGACACCCCCGCCCGGGACGATGCGCGCCCGCATATGGTCTGGGCGGCCAAGGCCGATCCCGACCGCCCCGCCGTGCGGGTCGAGGACGGGTTCCTGCGCTCGCGCGGTCTGGGTGCCGAACTGGTACCGCCGCTGTCGCTGGTGACCGACGATCTGGGCATCTATTACGATCCGACCCGGCCCAGCCGGATGGAGCACCTAATCGCCGCTCGCGCGACCCTGCGCGACGACCAGCGCCGCCGCGCCGAACGGCTGATCGACCGCCTGACCCGGGCGGGTGTAAGCAAGTACAATCTGGGCGGCGCCCTGCCCGAGCTCCCGCCCGGTCATCGCATCCTGGTTCCGGGACAGGTGGAGGACGATGCCTCTATCCGCACCGGCGCGGGCGAGGTGCGCACCAACCTGGAGCTGTTGCGCGCGGTGCGCGCCGCAAATCCGCAGGTGGTGATCGTCTACAAGCCGCACCCCGATGTCGAGGCCGGATTACGCAGCGGCCGGATCGAGGCCGAGGGGCTGGCCGATGTGGTGGCGAACGCGGCCGATCCGGCCGCGCTCCTCGCGCATGTGAACGAGGTCTGGACGATGACCTCACTTCTGGGGTTCGAGGCGCTGTTGCGCGGCGTGCCGGTGACCACGCTGGGCGGACCATTCTACGCGGGCTGGGGCCTGACCCGCGATCTGGGCCCGGTGCCCGCCCGCCGCCAGGCGCACCCCGATCTGGCCGGGTTGGTGCATGCGGCGCTGATCGACTATCCCCGCTACTGGGATCCACAGAACGGTCGCCCCTGTCCGGTCGAACTGGCGGTCGAGCGGCTGTCCTCCGGCGAGATCCGCCACCCCGGCGCCGCCAACCGGCTGTTGAGCAAGCTTCAGGGCGTTTTTTCCACCTATGCGCACTTGTGGCGTTGACGCGGTGCCTGCCCCACTGGACGCCCCCTTCTATTTTCCTATATAAACACTCAGGAAACGGCGAGAGAAACTGATGACCCACGCGACAGAACCCATGGAAGGCGCGCCGCTAATTGCGCCGTCGACCGTAAGTCACCCGCTCTATGACCCGGTGGTCGAGGCCTGCCGCACCGTCTATGACCCTGAAATTCCGGTCAATATCTTTGAACTTGGCCTGATTTACACCGTCGAGATCTCGCCCGAGAGCGACGTGCGGATCATCATGACGCTGACCGCGCCGGGCTGTCCGGTGGCGGGCGAGATGCCCGGATGGGTGGTCGCGGCGGTCGAGTCCGTGCCCGGCGTCAAATCGGTCGACGTGGAAATGACCTGGGATCCGCCCTGGGGCATGGAGATGATGTCGGACGAGGCGCGGCTGGAACTGGGATTCATGTGACGGATCCGGGCAGGACTGTCGGAAAATGTTCTCACCCCTGTCATGTGCCCGTTACAAGATTGGGTCAGCCTGACCGCGCCGGCCGGGCCTATCCCCCATCCCCAAAACACCCGGCCCGGATCGCAGCCAACCCCAAGCCCCGATCCTTCCGGCCGGGCCGTTCCTTTGCAGGAACGGCCCTTTCCACCGGCCAAGCCCCTTGAGCCGACGTGACCCCAGCCCTAGATTAAAGACAACGCGCGACAACGGAGACCCCCATGTTCGGCATTCCCGGCAAACAGGCCGTGACGATGACCCCCAGGGCAGCCGCCCAGATCGCCCGCCTGATGGCAAAGGGCGGTCATTCCGGCCTGCGCATCGGCGTCAAGAAAGGCGGCTGTGCCGGCATGGAATACACCATGGACTATGTCGACCAGACCGATCCGCATGACGAGGTGGTCGAACAGGATGGCGCCCGGGTATTGATCGCGCCCATGGCGCAGATGTTCCTTTTCGGCACCGAGATCGATTACGAGGTCTCGCTTTTGGAGGCCGGGTTCAAGTTCAAGAACCCCAATGTGGTCGATGCCTGCGGCTGCGGCGAATCGATCAAGTTCGACGAAAGCCTCGGCAAGGCCTGATCCCTTTTGCCCCCGCCAGATTGTCTTGTCCGCATACCGGTGTTATCCGGTTGCGACATTTGAACAATGGATGGGCAGGAGGCAGGACATGCGGCGGAAACTGGCGGCAGGCAACTGGAAGATGAACGGCACCGGCGCCGCTTTGGACGCGCTTGACGCCATCGCCACCGCCCACCCCGCCCCGACCGTCGATATCCTGATCTGCCCGCCCGCCACGCTCTTGTCGCGCGCCTCTCAGGCGATCTTGGGCAGCGCCGTGACCCTGGGCGGGCAGGATTGCCATGCCGAAGCCTCGGGCGCGCATACCGGCGACATCAGCGCCGCGATGCTGGCCGATGCGGGTGCCGGCGCCGTGATCCTGGGCCATTCCGAACGCCGCGCCGATCACGCAGAGACCGACGCGCAGGTCTGCGCCAAGACCCGCGCCGCGCTGGAGGCCGGGCTGATCGCCGTGGTCTGCATCGGCGAGACGCTGGCCGAACGCGAAGCGGGCCAGACGCTGGATGTGGTCTGCGGCCAGCTTGCAGGCTCGCTGCCCGACGGGATCACCGGCAACCAGATCGTCGTCGCCTATGAGCCGGTCTGGGCCATCGGCACCGGCAAGGTGCCGACGCTGGAACAGATCGCCGAGGTGCATGACGCGCTGCGCGGCCAACTGGTGGGCCGCTATGGCGCCGAGACAGGTCATGGCATCCGCCTGCTCTATGGCGGCTCGGTGAAACCCGGCAACGCGGCCGAGATCTTTGCCGTGTCCAATGTCGACGGCGCGCTGGTGGGCGGCGCAAGCCTGAGCGCCGCCGATTTCTCGCCCATCGTCACGGCGCTGGAATTGGCGGCCGGCTGACACCGCCGCTTTGCCGCTTGCCCACGCCGGGCAGGTCCGGGATCATGCACACATGACATCACCAACGCTTGCGGTCCGGCAGGCCTCGGATCAGGACCTGCCGCAACTCTTCGACCTCTACCGGCACCTCGACCCCGAGGACGCGCCGCCGCCCGCGCCGGATGCGGCGCGGGGCATCCTGAAGCAACTGAGCCGCTACGAAGGCAGCGGTGTTTTCGTCGGAGAGGTCGCGGGTACTCTGGTTGCATCCTGCACCCTGATCGTCATTCCCAACCTGACGCGAGGCGGCAGCCCCTATGGGCTGATCGAGAATGTGGTGACCCATACCGATTTCAGGCAACACGGGTTTGGCCGGCGGTTGCTCGATCATGCTGCCGAGGCGGCCTGGGAGGCGGGCTGCTACAAGCTCATGCTGATGACAGGCTCGCACCGGCCCGAGGTTTTGCGGTTCTATCAGGATGCCGGGTTCGAACAGTCCAAGACCGGGTTCCAGAAGCGGCGCGTTCCGCCACGACCCGAGGGCTGAGCCGACGAACAGAAAGGCATCGGGACAGAAACAAAAACGCCGGGCAGGTTCCCCAGCCCGGCGTTCTCTTTTATCTGATCCGACCGCTACTTGATGATGATCTCCGGCCCCATCAGCGAATTGGGCAGGAAGGTCGAGAGCGGCGGAATATACGTCACCATGATCAGGAAGACGAAGAGGACCGCCAGGAAGGGCAGCGCCGCGCGCACCACCGACATCATCGGCATTCCCGCCACGCCCGAGGTCACGAACAGGTTCAAACCGACCGGCGGCGTGATCATGCCGATCTCCATGTTCACCACCATGATGATGCCCAGGTGGATCGGGTCGATGCCCAGCTCGATGGCAATCGGGAACACCAGCGGCGCCACGATCACGATGAGGCCCGAGGGTTCCATGAACTGACCTCCGATCAGCAGGATCACGTTGACGATCACCAGGAACATCACCGGACCAAAACCCGCGTCCAGCATCGCGCCTGCGATATGTTGCGGGATCTGCTCGTCGGTCAGCACATGCTTGAGGATCAGCGCGTTGGCGATGATGAACATCAGCGTGATGGTCAGCTTGCCCGCATCGAACAGCGTGTCGCGGGTGTCGCGGTGAAAGAACGCGGTGATCAGCGCCTGCGGCTTGTCCAACAGCGACAGCGGCCGCGGTTCGACCGAGCCGTCGGTGACGGCGGCCGCCGAAAGGCTGCGCGCCTCGCGGGGACGCAGCGGACCGATGTCGCGATAGACGAACATGGCGATGATGAAGGCATAGATCGACGCCACGGCCGCCGCCTCGGTCGGGGTAAAGATCGCCCCCGTGATCCCCGGGATGCCGTAGATCCCGACCATGATGATCACGATCAGCATCAGCCCCCAGAACGCGTCGCGGAACGAGGCGCCAACTTCACCCCAGCCCTGCCACTCGCCCTTGGGCATGCCGCGCATCACCGCCATCACGTAGATGGTGATCATCAGCATGAGGCCCGCCAGGATACCCGGAATGACGCCCGCCAGGAACATCCGGCCGACGCTGACATCGGTGGCCGAGGCATAGACCACCATCACGATGGACGGCGGGATCAGAATGCCCAGGGTGCCTGCGTTACAGATCACGCCAGCGGCGAAATCGCGGGTATAACCCGCCTGCCGCATCGCCGCGATGACGATGGTGCCGATGGCGACTACGGTCGCGGGCGAGGAGCCCGACAGCGCCGCGAACAGCATGCAGGCAAAGACGCCCGCAATCGCCAGACCGCCGCGCAGGTGGCCGACGCAGGCGATGGAGAAGCGGATGATCCGCTTGGCCACGCCCCCGGTGGACATGAAGCTGGAGGCCAGGATGAAGAACGGAATGGCCAGGAGCGTATAGTGCCCTGCCATCGCCTGGTAAAAGCTCTGCGCGATCGAGGCCAGCGAGGTGTCCGAGAAGGCCAGCAGGAAGATGATCGAGCTGAGGCCCAGCGACACCGCAATCGGCACGCCGATCAGCAGAAAGCCCACGACCATCGTGAAAAGAATGACGACATCCATCGGATCAGTCCTTGTTCAGGGCGGCGGCTTCGGCCACCGCGTCTTCGGCCTCGTGGCTCACGATCAGGCTTTCGCGGGACCCGCGCAGCACGCCCAGCGTGGCCTGTACAAAGCGGAACAGCAGCAGCGCCGAGCCGGCCGGCAGGATGAAATAGGGGATCACCCGCGGCAGTTTCTCGTATTCCTCGCCGTAGTTGATCAGCGGTTCCAGCCAGCGGAAGATTTCGAGCATCGGCACCTGGTCGGTGACATAGAAGGCCCGGTCGCGCACCCCTTCGGTAAAGCCCAGCGGGAACCAGCGGCCCTCGGTCGGTTGCAGCGCGGCAAAGGGCGCCCAATAGTCCCACGACCCCTTGAACAGCATGATGCCATAGAGGATGCAGCACAGGCCCGATACCAGCGCCATCATCTTGCGGCCGCCGGGATTGAGCAGGTTGATGACCACGTCGACCCCCAGATGGGCCGTCACCTTCACACAGTAGCTGACCCCGAAGATCACCAGCCAGGCGAACAGGATCAGCACCACTTCGAGTCCCCAGATCAGCGAGCTGTTGAAGACATAGCGCAGAACCACGTTGATGAAGGTGAGCAGGGTCATCAGGCCGAGGATGACGGCGATGGCGGTCTCCTCGATATTGTTTATCACGCGACCGAAGGCGGACTCCGACTGGCCGGTCACGTCATGCGACGGACGAGACATGATCATTCTCCGAAAGATGGGATGATGTCCGTAGGGACAGGGAACGGGCGGCCCGGGACCCGGGCCGCCCCGCCAAGCTTATCAGCTGGCGTTGTTGAACTCTTGCGCCTTGGCGATGTTGTCGGCGCCGATACCGTCCTCGAACTTCTCCCAGACCGGTTTCATCGCATCGACCCACATCTGGCGCTGTTCCGGCGTCAGTTCGCGGATCACGCCGCCAGCATCCAGCACCGACTGGCGGGCGGCGGCGTCGACATCGCCCACGGCGGCGTTCCGCGCGTCGGTCACCTCGCTCAGGATGGTGGTGAACTGCTCGCGCACCGCCGGATCCAGGCTGTCCATCCAGTCGACCGAGGTCACCACGAGATAGTCGATGATGCCATGGTTGGTCTCGGTGATGCCGTCCTGCACCTCAAAGAACTTCTGGCCGTAGATGTTGGACCAGGTGTTTTCCTGACCGTCGACAACGCCGGTCTGGAGCGCGCCATAGACCTCGGAGAAGGCCATCGGCTGCGGGCTGGCGCCCAGTGCTTCCATCTGTGCCACGATCACGTCGGACGGCTGCACGCGGAATTTCAGACCCTTGGCATCATCCGGCGTCATCAGCGGCTTTTTGGCCGACATCTGCTTCATGCCGTTGTGCCAGAATTCGAGACCCAGCAGGCCGCGGCGCACCATCGATTCCTTCATCGCCTGACCGGTTTCCGATTTCTGGAAAGCGTCGACCGCCGCGATGTCCTTGAACATGAAGGGCAGGTCGAAAATCTGGAACTGCTTGGTGAAGGTCTCGAACTTGGACAGCGAGGGCGCGGCCAACTGGACGTTGCCCTGCAACATCGCCTCAAGCACCTGGTCATCGTTGTAAAGCGTGGAGTTCGGATAGATCTCGACGCACATCGTTCCGTTCATCTCGGCATTCACCCGCTCGGCCAGCAGCGAGGCGGCAATACCCTTGGGGTGCTTGTCGGTGTTGGTCACATGCGCGAACTTGACGACGATCTCGCCCTCTTCGCAGCTGGCCAGGGCGGCCCCTGCGGTCACACTCAGCGCCAGCGCGGTTGCAGCGGTGGTCAGGAATTTCATATCGGTCTCCTCCCGAAATTCTTGGTGATGCTCCTCTGGGCTCCTTCCTCAAGAAGCCGCATGGCGGGCAGTGAAGCGATTCGCGACGCCGCACTCAACAGATAGTCACACCGGGGCCGCAGAGGGTATTTTATGTCATAATTTCATATATTTGAGGAAAGATTAGCCAGGAACTCATCAAGTCCGGTCGCGCACCTGTGCGGAAATCCGCACAGGCCGATCAGGCCCTGTGCGGAATTCCGCACAAGCAGCGCGAATCGCGTGGGCTCAGTGAGTCGGGCGCCGAAGAAAATTCGTCGAATGTTCTTCGGCACGCCCCAGCCCGATCCGTCAGCGCCGGTAGGTCTCGGGCTTGATGCCATAGCGGGCGAGCTTGTCGTAAAACGTCTTTCGCGGCAGTTTCAGCGCCTGCGCCGCCTCCGAGGCATGACCGTTATGCCGCCCCAGCGCCGCGATCAGAAGCGAGCGTTCGACCCGCGCCATCTGCTCGCTCAGCCCAAGTTCGGCGGCCTCGGCCACCTCCTCGGGCATACCCAGAACGAACCGCATCGCCGCCGACATCAGTGACCGCGCATTGCCCGGCCAGCTTTGCGCCATCAGCGCCGCCAGCAGATCGGGCGTGACCTCGGGCACCGGGATGCCCGCCTGCTCCGCCGCCTGCACCACATAGTGGCGGAAGATCACCGGGATATCCTCGGGCCGCTCGGCCAGCGAGGGGATGCGCACCCGCATCCCTTCGAGACGATAGAACAGATCGGCGTTGAACCGCTCCTGCTCGACCAGCGCGGCCAGATCGGCGGTGGTGCCCGCCAACAGCCGCACACCCCTGCCCTGTTCGATCTGCTCCAGCGCGGCGTATTGGGTGGCCTGCGACAGGGCCGAGACCTCGTCGAGGAACACCGATCCCTCGGCCGCGTCCTTGCACAGGCGTGTGAACTCGGCCGCGTCCAACCCTGCGGCGGGCCGTTTCAGGAACGGCCCCTGCGCGCGCGGCGACATCAGATGAATGACCTCGGCCACCTTGGAGATGCCGCTACCCGCAGGCCCGGTCACCAGCACCTCGGCCAGCGTCGGGGCCACCGTACGCACCCGCTCGCGCAGCGCCTCGGATTGCGGCGAGCTGCCGAAGAGCAGCCGCGCCGCCGGATCGCCGCGTTCCAGCTGCCGTTTCAGCGCGCGGGTCTCCAGCACCTGCGCCCGCGCCCCGATGCCGCGCCCGATCACCGCCAGCAGATCGGCGGCGGCACAGGGTTTTTCCAGGAAATCAAACGCGCCATCGCCCATCGCCTTGACCGCCATCGGGATATCGCCCTCGCCGGTCAACAGGATCACCGGCAGTTCCGGGTCGGTCTCGCGCGCGTAGTTCAAGAGGTGAAAACCGTCCCGCCCGGGCATCCGGATGTCGGACACGATGACGCCCTCGAACCGGGGCGTGATATGATCCTTGGCCGCCACGAAGGACCCCGCCGTCACCGCCTCGTACTCCGCCAGTTCCAGCGTCTGGCTCAGCGCCTCGCGCACGGCGGCATCGTCATCGACCAACAGAACCTTGCGGATCATGCCGCCTCATCCTCTCTGTAACGTTCCAGTTCCACGGTGAAGGTCGCGCCCTCGCCCGTGTTCTCGCCCCGGATATTGCCGCCAAAGCTCTGCACCAGCCCGTAAGAGATCGACAGGCCCAGCCCCATCCCCTCGGAACTGCCCACCGCCTTGGTGGAATAGAAGGGCTCGAAAATCTTCTCGGGGTCGGCGATGCCCGGCCCGCTATCGGATACGGTGACCATCAGCCGCGCGCCCTCGACCACGCGGATACGGATGCGCCGGTCCCGGGTTGCCGTCATGGCGTCGGCGGCATTGGTGATCAGGTTGACGAACACCTGTACCAGCCGCACCTCGCCGCCCCAGGCCAGCGCCGGGCTTTCGGGCGGTTGCCAGTCCATCGTGATCCCGTCCGCCGCGATCCGGGTTTCGGTCAGCTCAATCGCGGTCGCGATCACTTGCGCCAGGTCAACCCGGTTCATCGGCTCGCTTTCGTTGCGGGCAAAGGCGCGCAGGTTCTTGATGATCCGCGCCATCCGTGCGGCCATGTCCGAGATCCGGGTCAGGTTCTCGCCCGCCTTGTCCTGACGCCCGCGCGACAGGAAGGCCGCGCCATTGTCGGCGAACTGGCGGATCGCCATCAGCGGCTGGTTCAGCTCGTGGCTGATCCCCGCCGACATCTGCCCCAGCGCGCTCAGCTTGCCGGCCTGCACCAGCTCGGCCTGTGCCCGTTTCAGCGCCGCCTCCGCCTCCTGCCGCTCGGCCACCTCGCGACGCAGTGCGCTGTTGGCCGCCGTCAGCGCCCGTGTCCGCTGCGCCACCCGGCTTTCCAGCACCTGATTGGCCTCGGCCAGGGTGCGGCGGCGCTCGGTCGCGAGATAGAGCATGGCGCCAAAGGCTAGGCAGATCGCCGCCACCGCCGCCGCCTGCAACCAGGCGATCCGCTGCGCCGGGGCGATATCGACCACGACCTCGCCGGTCATGCCGATCACCGGCAGCGCCCGCGACAGGTGCAGCGCCCGCTTGGGCAGGTACGGCCCCCAGTCCAGACGCCAGATCTCGTGCCCGGCCACCCAGCGCGCCTGGAACGGCCGCGACGGCCCCTTGGCCGGGACCAGCCCCGGCTGGCCCGCCGGGCGGGTCCACCACAACAGCTCGCTGCGGTTCGAGATAAAGACCACGCCTGAGGCATCGGTAAAGAACACCGCAGGCGTATTGCCGCGCCAATCCCATTCCAGATGCGCGATATCCACCGCCACAATCATTGCGCCGCGCACCTTGCCATCGCGGCCGAATGCGGGCGCGGCATAGTAAAAGGCGCGCTGGTCCAGCGGATGCTGGACCCCGTGTTCACTGCCGAGCGCCCCATGCAGCGCGCGCCGGAAGTAGCCGGTCTGCGACACATCCCCAAACGACGTGCCGCGCGCCGAGACCCGCACCGCCCCGCGGGTATCGGCATAGAGGATCTCCAGCGCCGATGTCTTGTCCGCGATATCCAGAAACAGCGCCTGTGCCCGCCGCTGTCCCTCTCTGGTGCCCAGATCGTCCAGCGCCGGGTGATCGGCCAGGAGAACGGCGGTTTCCTGGTACCGCTGCAACTGCGCCGTCAGCCGGTCGGTGGCCAGCTCCAGATCGGCCTCGGCCCGCTGCGACAGCTGCCCCAGCGCCTGGCGCAGCCCATAGGACCAGACGCCGGTCGCCATCAGGCCGACCGCCGCCAGAAATCCGAGGATGATCCACCAGCGCCGCATATCCTAGGGTCTTGCATCCGCGCGCGGCCAAGGCAAGGGTGCAGTGCCATGAAGATCCTGCACCAGTCCCCCACCGACCCGGATTTTGTCCAGAACCCCTATCCGCTCTACGCCCGCGCCCGCGCGGCGGGGCCGCTGCACCTGTGGGCCGAGTACGGCATGGTCGCGGCCTTTGACCACGCCAGCGTGGCCGCACTCTTGCGCGACCGCCGCTTCGGGCGCGAGCCGCTGACCCCGCTCACCGGCCCCGATCACCTCGCCCCCTGGCTGATGGTCGAACGCCACTCGCTGCTCGAGGCAGAACCGCCCCGCCACACCCGGCTGCGCGCGCTGGTGATGCGCGCCTTCACCTCGCGCGCCATCGCCGATCTGGCCCCGGGGATCGAGGCGCTGTGCCACCGCCTGATCGACGATTTCCCGGCGGGCGAGGTCGACCTGCTGACAGCCTATTGCACCCAGGTGCCGGTGATCACCATCTGCCGCCTGCTGGGCGTGCCCGAGACGATGGCACCGCAGCTTCTGGACTGGTCGCACGCGATGGTGGCGATGTACCAGGCCGGCCGCTCGCGCGTCACCGAAGAGGCCGCCGCCCGCGCCAGCGCCGAATTCTCTGCCTTCCTGCGCGGCTATATCGACAGCCGCCGCCGCGCCCCGGGCGACGATCTCATCACCCAGCTGATCGCGGCCGAGGAACAGGGCGACCGGCTGTCGCCCGACGAGCTGATCGCCACCTGCATCCTGCTCCTGAACGCCGGGCACGAGGCCACGGTGCATGCGCTCGGCAACGGGCTCCGCACGGTGCTTGACACCGGCACCGGGCCCGAATGGCTGACCCCCGCCCGTATCGACACCACCATCGAGGAACTGTTGCGCTTCGACCCGCCCCTGCACATGTTCACCCGCTATGCCTATGCCGAGGCCGAGATCGCGGGCCATACCTTTCGCCGCGGGGACCAAGTGGCATTGCTGCTCGGCGCCGCCAATCGTGATCCGTCGCTCTGGCCCGATCCCGACCGGTTCGACCCGGCCCGCCCGATCCAGACCAACACCAGCTTTGGCGGCGGGCTGCATTTCTGCGTCGGCGCGCCGCTCGCGCGGCTGGAAATGCGCCTCGCCCTGCCGATCCTGTTCGACCGCTGCCCGCATCTGCGCCTGGCCGAACCGCCCGCCTTCTCAAACAGTTACCACTTCCACGGGCTCGGCGCACTCCGCGTCCATCCCGCCTGACCCGCCCCTTCATTTCGCCTGAAATACTCCGGGGGGAGGCGCCGCAGGCGACGGGGGGCAGCGCCCCCCAACCCGCCTATAGTGGCAGCATGGTTGTCGACTTGATCTCCTCCATCGACAACAGGGCTGTCACGTTATGCACCCGCACCTCCGAGATCAGCGCCTGATAGAACGCGTCATAGGCGCGCGCATTCTTCACCCGCACCTTGAGGATATAGTCGATATCGCCCGCCAGCCGGTGCGCCTCCTGCACCTCGGGTCGGCCCTGCAACGCCTTGAGGAAGTCGCGCTGCCATTCCGCTTCGTGCTCCGACGTGCGGATCAGGACAAAGAAACAGGCCTCGAACCCCAGCGCCTCGGAGTCCAGAATCACCGTCTGCTGGCCGATCACCCCGGCCGATTTCAGCTTGCGGATTCGATTCCAGACCGGCGTCTTGGAACTGCCCACCCGGCTGGCGATATCGTCCAGCGACTGGCTGGCGTCGCGTTGCAGCTCCACCAGAATTTTCCGATCGGTTTCATCGATGCGCACCGACATTCCTGTTTTCCTTCCAGTTCGAAACAGATGTTCTTATTCGCCGATGAAGCAGAACAACTTTCCTTATTTGCTCCGACATCTGGCCTTGATTGGGAAATATTCCCTATATTGAAACCCAAGTCAAACAGGAGCGAAACCGATGGCCCGCGCATTCACACCCAAGGTGGTCACAGCCAATGACCTGATCGAAGGCGACGTGATCTATCAGACCGCAGATGACCGCTGGTCGCGCGATCTGACCGAGGCCGAGCTGATCACCGACGAGGCGCATGCCCAACTGCGCCTGCTCGACGCCGCCCGGCAGGTGTCGAAAGTGGTCGGCGCCTACCTGGCCGACGTCCGGTCCGGCCCGAACGGGCCCGAGCCGGTTCATTTCCGAGAGGATTTCCGCCGCACCGGGCCATCGAATTACGCCCATGGCAAACAGGAAACCTCTCCGCAGCCCCGGGCCTGAGCGCCAGTCCCACCCCTCTAAAAGGCCCCGGTTCCGGGGCTGCACCAAGGACAGCCAGACATGTATCGCTACTCCGAATTCGACACCGCCTTTCTCGCCGCGCGCAACGCCCAGTTCCGCGCCCAGGTCGAGCGCCGCATTGACGGTTCGCTGACCGAGGACGAATTCAAGCCGCTGCGCCTGATGAACGGGCTCTATCTGCAACTGCACGCCTATATGCTGCGGGTGGCGATCCCCTATGGCACGCTGAACAGCGCCCAGATGCGAAAACTGGCCTATCTGGCCGAGACCTGGGACAAGGGATACGGCCATTTCACCACCCGCCAGAACATCCAGTATAACTGGCCCAAGCTGAGCGACGTGCCCGACATGCTCGACGCGCTGGCCGAGGTCGGGCTGCATGCGATCCAGACCAGCGGCAACACCATCCGCAACGTGACCGCCGACCATTTCGCCGGGGCCGCCGCCGACGAGGTGGCCGACCCCCGGCCCTATGCCGAACTGCTCCGCCAGTGGTCGACCGACCACCCCGAGTTCCAGTTCATGCCGCGCAAGTTCAAGATTGCCATCACCGGGTCCGCCAATGACCGCGCGGTGATCAAGGCGCATGACATCGGCCTGCAACTGGTGACGCGCGACGGCGTGCTTGGAGCCCGCGTCATCGTCGGTGGCGGCCTGGGCCGAACGCCGATGATCGGGCAGGAGCTGAGCCCCTTTGTCGCCTTTGACGATCTGCTCGCCTATCTCGAAGCCACCGTTTCGGTCTGGAACCAGATCGGGCGGCGCGACAACAAGCACAAGGCGCGCATCAAGATCACCGTTTTCGAACATGGCATCGACGCGATCCGGGCCAAGGTGAACGAGAGGTTCATCAAGGTGCGCGGTCAGTTCAAGGGCGCCGACATGGCGCTGCTGGACCGGATCAAGGCGCATTTCGCGCCGCCGGAATTTGTACAAAACGGTCAATCCGGCTTTGAAGAGGCGTACAAAACAGACAATATCTTCCGTTCCTGGGTCGATACCAACATCGCCGCGCACAAGCGCGCGGACCACGCCATCGTCACCATCTCGCTCAAGGCGCATGGCGCCACACCGGGCGACGCCACCGCTGAACAGATGCGGGTGATGGCGGATCTGGCCGAGCGCTATGCCTATGACGAGCTGCGCATCAGCCACGAGCAGAACGTGATCCTGCCGCATGTGCCGCGCGCGCATCTGCACGCGATCTTCAAGAAACTTCAGGAAAACGGTCTAAGTACGGCAAATATCGGCCTTATCAGCGATATCATCGCCTGCCCCGGCATGGATTACTGCGCCCTGGCGACGGCCCGCTCGATCCCCGTGGCGCAGGAGATTGCGACCCGGTTCGAAGAGCTGAAGCTGGAGCACGAGATCGGCGCGCTGAAGATCAAGATCTCGGGCTGCATCAACGCCTGCGGCCACCACCATGTGGGCCATATCGGGATCCTGGGCCTCGACCGCGCAGGTGTCGAGAACTACCAGATCACCCTTGGCGGCGACGCCACCGAAACCGCAGCCATCGGCGCGCGGACCGGCCCAGGCTTTGCCTATGACCAGATCGTGCCCGCCATCGAGCGGATCGTGGAAACCTATCTGGATCAACGAGTTGACCGCAAGGAGAGCTTTATCGACACCTATCGCCGGGTTGGCATGGCGCCGTTCAAGGCGGCGCTGTATCCCGAGGCCCGCGCCGATGCCGCTTGACGAGATCCAGACCGAACTGGGCCGCGACCGAAGTGTTCTGACGCAGAAGGTCGCGGCGCTCAACGCCCGCTACAAGCATCACAGCGCCACTGATGTCATGCACGGGGCGCTGCGCGAGGCGGGCAATATCGCGCTGGTGTCCAGCTTTGGCGCGGAATCGGTGGTGCTGTTGCACATGGCGGCGGTGATCGACCGGCAGGTGCCGGTATTGTTCATTGATACCATGATGTTGTTCGCGGAAACCCTTGTTTATCAACAGGAAGTCAGCGAACGACTGGGGCTGCGCAATGTCCATGTAATCCGCGCCGATGCCGATGACGTGGCCCGCGACGACCCTTATGGCGCGCTGCGCCTCCGCGATACCGATGCCTGCTGCACCCTGCGCAAGACGATCCCGCTGCAACGGGCGCTGTCGGGCTATGACGGCTGGATCACCGGGCGCAAGCGGTTCCAGGCCGGCACCCGCGCCGCGGTCGACTTCTTTGAGGTCGAGGACGGCACCGGCCGGATCAAGGTCAACCCGCTGGCCCATTGGGCCCCCGAAGACGTGCGCGCCTATATGGAGGAAAACCGCCTGCCCCGGCATCCGCTGGTGGCACAGGGATACCCCTCGATCGGCTGCGCGCCGTGCACCTCGCCGGTGGCGCCCGGAGAAGACCCGCGCGCCGGACGCTGGCGCAATCAGACAAAGGAAGAATGCGGCATCCATTTCATCGACGGAAAGATGGTCCGCAGCGGAGAAAAGACATGACTGTACTCGTGACCGACCAGGGCTTTCAGCCCGACGACTGGACCGACGGATTCACCGCCCTGGGCGATGTGGCCAATGATGTGGTGGCGCTGGACGTGCCCGCCGATGCCGACCCCGATACGCTGGCCACACGGCTGGCACGGGTGCGCATGGTGAGGGTGGACTTCCCGTCCTTCGCCGACGGGCGCGGGTTCACCATCGCGCGCACCCTGCGCCTGCACGGCTATACCGGGCGGCTGCGGGCCAAGGGCCATGTGCTGGCCGATCAATACGCCATGGCCCGCCGCGCCGGTTTTGACGAGGTCGAGATCGACGCGGCGCTGGCCGCGCGCCAGCCCGAGGAACAGTGGCAGGCCCGCGCCGACTGGCAGGCGCATGACTATCAGGCCCGGTTGCGCGGCTGATTACCCCATTTCATTCGTGTACTAACAAAAAGGGGAGACAATCCCCTTTTCATGATGTATGTCAAAGACTAGAGAGAGGCGCCGGATTACCGCACCGGTGACGTAACAATGACCGAGATGAGACCCGTGACCGAAGCCGCCGCCATCAAGGCCCCCACCCTGCCCGACGCCCAGACCGTAACGCAAGTGAAACACTGGACCGACCGGCTGTTCTCGTTCCGTGTCACGCGCCCCGCCAGCTTGCGGTTCCGTTCGGGCGAGTTCGTGATGATCGGCCTTCTGGGGGACAACGGAAAGCCGCTTTTGCGCGCCTATTCCATCGCCTCGCCCGCCTGGGACGAGGAGCTGGAATTCTACTCGATCAAGGTGCAGGACGGGCCGCTGACCTCGAAGCTTCAGCATATCCAACCCGGCGACCAGATCATCCTGCGGCCCAAGCCCGTTGGTACACTGGTGCATGACGCGCTGTTGCCCGGCAAGCGCATCTGGTTCTTTGCCACCGGCACCGGCTTTGCCCCCTTTGCCTCGCTGCTGCGCGAGCCGCAGACCTATGAGGACTATGACGAGGTCATCATCACCCATACCTGCCGCGAGGTGGCGGAACTGGAATACGGCCGCCAGCTGATCGAAGAGGTCCGCCAGGACGAGCTCCTGGCCGAACTGATGGGCGAAGGCTTTGCCGAAAAGATCCGCTATTACCCCACCACCACCCGCGAAGAGAGCCCGCGCATGGGCCGCATCACCGAACTGCTCAAGAACGGCACCGTCTTTGCCGATCTGGGCATCGATGGTGGGATCAAGCCGGAAACCGACCGGGCCATGGTCTGCGGCAGCCTGGCCTTTAACCATGACATCAAGGCAATCCTCGAAGAGTTCGGCCTGACCGAAGGCGCCAATTCCGACCCGCGCGAGTTCGTGATCGAAAAAGCCTTTGTCGGGTGACCTAGGGGCCGGGCCACAGGCCCCGGTTCCGATTGATGCGCTGTTTTACCGGGTTCCATGGAGGAAGCCGCTTGAAAGACTGTGCAGGCCAGTCTATTTTCCGGCTTCGAATTTCTGCTAACAACAAAGGAATGTTCCCATAGCCCGCAGACCGCATAATGCGCCGCCGCAACGAGACACCGGCCCGCGCATCAACGACAAGATCCGCGCCCCTGAAATTCGTCTGATTGGCGCGGATGGAGAAAATGTGGGGGTGGTACACCCCGCCAAAGCCATGACCATGGCCCAAGAAGCCGGTCTCGACCTTGTCGAGATCTCGCCGAACGCGACGCCGCCGGTCTGCAAGATCATGGACTACGGCAAGTACAAGTACGAACAGCAGAAACGCGAAAGCGAAGCCCGCAAGAAACAGAAGATCATCGAGGTGAAGGAGATCAAGTTCCGTCCCGGCACCGATTCGCATGATTACGACGTAAAGATGAAAAGCGTCGCCAAGTTCCTGGAGAATGGTGACAAGGTAAAGATCACGTTGCGGTTCCGGGGCCGCGAAATGGCCCACCAGAACCTTGGCCGGGACCTGCTCGAACGCGTGGCCGAGGACATCAAGGAACTGGGCAAGATCGAAAACATGCCCAAGATGGAAGGCCGCCAGATGGTCATGATGATCGGCCCGCTACCCAACAAGTGAGCCGTCTCAACTGAACATGCCGAAACCCTGCCCGATGGGCAGGGTTTCCTTTTTTTTGCGAGTGGCAAAGAAAAACGTTCTGCACATCCAAATTTTCAGATGAAATTTTGTGACCAGAGTTTGCGACTGCAAACTCTGGGGTCGGTGCATTTGTAGTCGGCTGCGCTTTACGCCGCCGCTATTACGGCGCGTTTTGTCATGACGTTGACGAGGTGTGCGCGGTATGGTTTTGAGCCGTG